>JBIILZ010000029.1:0-35879 GCA_044338255.1 Planctomycetota bacterium
ACACCTGGTCAACAAAAACGGATGGATCTGCATCGCCCTACAGGCGCTTGGTATTTCAGAGGATTGCATCAAGCCCGTGCTTTCACGATTGGAATTATATTAAAATTCGAACTCTTGAGTGTGCGAAGTAGGTGACTCGCTGCAACCAGGCTTCCAGCGCCGGCGCCCGCGCGGCGGCAGCGGGCTTGCGCATGAGCAGCAGGAATACCGCCTGCACGCAATCCTCGCTCTCGCCGGGCGGGGCCTGACGTCGACAGGCGGCGGTGACCAGCCCGTGATGACGCACGGCGAGTACGGCAAACGCCTCGCTATCGCCGCCGAGCCAGCGAGAGAGCAGATCGAAATCAGTGAATTCATGCATGGTGATGCCGCCTTATGACCGCTGCGCGGTCCGCTCTGACAGCGACTTTCGCGGCTGCTATTTAGTGGGCATCACCAGGGAATTAGTCGGAGAATCCAAAGAATCTTCGCGGATTGCGATAGCAGATATCGCCGACCATCGCGGCCACCAGGTCGTGATCGTCGGGGAGTAAGCCGCCGCTCATGTCGCGGCCGAGGATCCGGCACAGCAGTCGGCGGAAGTATTCGTGACGCGTGAAGCTCAGGAATGAACGGCTGTCGGTGGTCATGCCGATGAAGTTCGCAAGTACGCCGAGCTGGCTGAGAGCTTCGATCTGCCGGGTCATGCCGTCGAGCTGGTCGAGGAACCACCAGCCCGGTCCGTGCTGGATGCGGCCGACGCCGGAACCGTCTTCGAAGCAGCCGCAGAGTGCGACGAGGGCTTCGTTATCGCGGGGGTTGAGGTTGTAGAGCACCGTTTTTGGAAGGTTGCCGGCGACATCGAGGCGCGAGAGGAACTCGGCCAGCGGCCGTATGTAGTCGACGGCGGCGATGCTGTCGAAGCCGGTGGCCGGGGGCAGGATCGCGCCCAAGCGCCGGTTGACCCCGCGCTGGGCCCCGAGGTGAAACTGCTGCACCCAGCCACGGCGGGCATCGAGCTCTGCCAGACGCTCCAGCAGCCAGGCCTGGAAGCGGGCGGCGCGGAGGGGATCGATGACCGCCTCGGCGCGGGCGTCAGCGACGATGACGGCGGCTTCGGCATCCGTCGCCGGTTCGCCGGGCATGGTCTCCAGGCCGTGGTCGGAAGCGCGGCAACCGAGCGCATGGAAGGCCTCGTGGCGGCGGGCGAACGCCGTCAGCAAGTCGTCGGCGTTTGCGATCGTCATGCCGGCGGACTCGCCGAGGCGCTCGACCCACTTGTTCCAAGTTTGGCCATCGGCGATGGCCAGGGCGGAATCGGGCCGCCAGGTGGGCCGTACCTGGGTGATGCAGCGCGCATCGGCGGCGATGGCGCGGTGATGTTCCAGATGATCGCTGGGATCGTCGGTGGTGCAGAGGACCTCGACACGCATCTGGCGGAGGATCCCGCGCGGGCTGAAATCCGGCTCACTCAGGCGCGCCGACATCGCCTCCCAGACGGCATCAGCGGTCGCTGGCGAGAGCAGCTGGTTGCGGATGCCGAAGGGCCGGCGCAGTTCGAGGTGCGTCCAGTGGTAGAGCGGATTGCGCAGCAGACGCGGAACAGTGGCGGCCCAGGCTGCGAACTTCTCGCGCGCCGGGGCCTCGCCCGAGCATAGCCGCTCCGGAACACCGCAGGCGCGCATCGTCCGCCATTTGTAGTGATCGCCCTGCAGCCACAGCGCCGTGGGATCGGCGAAGGGCTGGTCGCGGGCGACTAGCGCCGGATCGAGGTGGCTGTGGTAATCGATGATCGGCAGATCGGCGGCGACCTCATGGTAGAGGCGCCGCGCCTGGGCGCTGTCGAGCAGGAAATCATCGTCGAGGAAGGCCATGTCGGCAGGCTCCGAAGAGGGAGGGGATCAGGAGGAGTCGGCGCCGGACGCGCTCAGGGCATCGCCGCTGTCCGTGGGGCGCGCAGCAGCGGTCGCAGGCACAGCCAGCCGACGAGGTAGGCGCAGCCCGCCACCAGCAGGATCGGCCCGAAGCCGATGCCCCGGGTCAGGACCTCGCCGATCACCTGCTGGGCGATGACCGAGGCCAGACCGCCAGCGAACACGCCCAGGCTGGTGACCATCGCCACCGAATGCTGGGGGACGTGGTCGCCGGCCAGAGAGAAGATGTTCGCCGACCAACCCTGATGGGCAGCTGCGGCCAGGCCGATGAGCAGGCTGGCGTACCAGTGGTTGGTCACCTGTGGCACCAGCATCACCGGCAGCACGCAGGCCCCGCAGACCAGCAACGCCGTGAGCCTGGCCCTGGCAACCGCCCAGCCCTGCCCGATCAGCGCCGACGACAGCCAGCCGCCGGCGATGCTGCCGAAGCAGCCGAGGCCGTAGACCAGGGACACGTCCCAGAGGATGGCCTCGCGTGCGAGTCCGAAGCGAGAAGCGAGGAGCTTGGGCAACCAGAAGAGCCAGAACCACCAGATGGGTGCCGAGCAGGCGAAGCCGATTAGGATACCCCAGGTCGAACGCAGACGCAGCAGCTGCAGCCATCCCATGGGTAAACCATTTCCCGTTTCCAGGGGCGGATCCTGGGTGATCCAGGCGCGTTCCGCCGCACCCAGGCGCCGCGACTTTTCAGGGTCGGTGTACAGCAGCCACCACAGGACCATCCACAGCAGGCCGGCCACGCCGAGGACCAGGAATGGGAGCTTCCAGCCACCGAGTTCAGCCAGACCGAGGACCACCAGTGGCGCTAGCAGCGAACCGACGTTGGCCCCGGAATTAAAGATGCCGGTGGCCAGCGAACGTTCACGGCCGGGAAACCATTGCGCCGTGGCGCGGATGGCGGCGGGGAAGTTGCCGGCCTCGCCGAGTCCCAGGCCGAAGCGGGCGATGAGGAATCCGACCCAGGTGCTGGCCAGGGCATGGGCGGCGATGGCCACGCTCCACACCCCGACGCTGAGCCCATAACCGAGCTTCGTTCCCAGGCGGATGAGCAGCGGCCCGATCGCCACCAGCCCGATCATGTAAGCGATTTGGAAGCCATTGACGATGAAGGCATAGGTACGGTCGTTCCAGCCGAATTGCTTCTCCAGTTCGGGTGCCAAGAGCCCGAGCACCTGCCGATCCATGTAGTTGATCGCGGTGGCCAGGAAGAGCAGACCGCAGATAAGCCAACGGACATGACCACGACGAGGTGCGGTCGCGGAGACAGGTGTCGAGGTCATGGTTCAGGCCGATCCCAGCGACTGCAGGGCGGCGCGCATGTAGCCGCAGGCGAAGGCCATGCCGGCGTGCCACGGGGCCGCGCAGGACATCCCCGGGGCATGGTCGGGAATGAGCACACCGCGGTAGTCGTTGTCCTTGAGGATGCGCAGGACCTTGAGCATGTCGATGTCGCCCTCGTCGATGAAGGTCTCCTGGTAGTTCGGCACCCGGCCGCGCACATTGCGGAAATGGATGTAGCCGATGCGCTGCTGACGACTGTAGGTGTCGACCGTCTCGTAGATGTCGCCCTCGCTCATCTCGGCCAGGGTTCCGAGGCAGAACTCGAGCTGATTGCTGGGGCTCGGCTGGAGATCGAGCAGGCGCTGGTAGAGCCGTGGCTGATGCACCAGGCGCGGCTGGCCACGCACCGTTGGCATCGGCGGATCATCGGGGTGGGCGGCAAGGATCACGCCGGCCTCTTCGGCCACCGGCACGAGGGCGGCGAGGAACTCCGCGAGGCGGCTCCAGAGCTGCTCGTGGGAGATTGGCGGCAGGGTTCCGGGCCCGGCGTGCTCATCGTAGATCATGTTCCAGACCATGCCCTTGGGGATGGGCTGGTCGTAGGCGCCCTCGACCACCACGACCTCGGCATTGCCCCGGCCAGAGGATTTCTTGGTGCGCCCGGCGACCCCGGCGATCGAGAAGTTGTAGCCGAACACCGGGATGCCGGCGGCGCCGACGTTGCGAATGAGGGTCCCGAGATTGCGCAGCTGGGCCTGTTTCTGCGGCCCGTCGAGCAGGACATCGTGCCAGTGCGCGGGATCGAAGTTTTCGATCGCCGCCAGGATCAGGCCGTGGGCCTCGATCTGCAGGCGTATGTCGGTCAGTTCCTCGACCGTCCACAGGTGGGCGGGATCCCCGGCCAGGCCCCAGCCACGATCGTCGCCGACAGGTTGATCGTTGGCGGGATTGGCGCGAGCCGAACGGAAGTAATCGACCATGTGCAGGACGATGTGGGTGGCGCCACACTGACGCGCGAAATCCAGATGGGCGCGATCGAGCTGATGGCGGTAGAGGCCGAATCCGAGATGCATGGGGGTTTCCTTAACCGGCGGGCGAGATGTTGAATTGTGGAGTAGGTTGGGCTGGGTGAGCGGCAGGCGCTCAGAGGATGCCGTACTTGGCGAAGGCATCGGCGGTGAGCATGCCGTTTTCGATCTCGCGACGGACGAGCTTCTCGCCGCGAGCTTTTTCGAGGGCGGCGGTGATCACCGTTTCGACCAGCGGGCTGGGGATGACCACCACGCCATCGATATCACCGAAGATGACATCACCAGGTTCGATGACCGTGCCTTCGACCTCGATGCGGCAGCGGAAGTCGACGACCTGCATGCGCGGACCGGAATCCTGAGCCCAGGTCCCGCGGCTGAAGACCGGCCAGCCTTGCTCAAGCACCTTCGGCGTGTCGCGGTGCCAGCCGTTGACCACCGCACCCACGGCGCCGCGGGTGCGGGCGGCGGCGGTCATGATCTCGCCCCAATTGGCGCTCTGCATGGTCCCGCCGGTGGCGATGTAGATCTCGCCGCTCTTGAGGTCATCCAGCGCTTGGCACATCTTGCCGAAAGGCTTGGCCTGATGGCCGAAGACATCGATCTGTAGCACTGGCATGGCGCGGCCGGCGAGCTGCATCGCGGGTAGCAACGGGCGTACCGCCGGCGGCAGGAACTGGTGGAAGCGGCCGTGCTGGTCGAGGATGTCCCCGACCACCGGAGTGTAGAGCGTTTGGCGCATCAGCGTGAAGAGGCTGGCGTCGTCATTCCATTCGGGCATGGGGGATCATTCCTGTCAGATCGTGGATAAATGGTTCAGAAGCCGATGGCGGCGCCGCCGTCGACCGGCAGGACTACGCCGGTGACGAAGGCGCCGGCAGGCGAGGCGAGGTAGACGGCGGCGGCGCCGATATCGCTGGCGGCGCCGAAGCGGCCCAGCGGCGTACGCCCGAGGATCTTGCGCTTGCGCTCAGGATCGCTGTCGACCGCCTTGCGCATCATTTCGCTGTCGATCCAGCCGGGGGCGATGGCGTTGACGCGCACCCCTTGGCTACCGAGTTCCACCGCCATGGTGCGGGTCATGCCCACCAGCGCACACTTCGCCGCGCTATAGGCGGTCACCAGCGGGATGCCGAAGATCGCCGCCATCGAGGCGATGTTGATCACCACTCCATCCTTGCGCGCGGTCATGTCCGGCAGGCAGGCCCGGGCCAGGGCGTGGGCACCCAGGACATGGGTCGAGAGCACCCGGCTGAACTCGGCCTCGGTGATGTCTTGAACGGGCTTCTTTAGGTGGACCCCGGCATTGTTGACGAGGATGTCGATGCGTCCGTGACGGCGCAGGATTTCCGCCACCAGGGCCGGAGCGAGCTCACTCTGATCGACGTCGTGGGCGATGGCATCGGCGTGCGGACCGATACCGGCCGCTGCTTGCTGCAGCACTTCCAGGCGGCGGCCGGCGATCACCACCGTCGCTCCGGCCTCGACCATGGCTTTGGCAATGCCCAGGCCGAGGCCGGTGCCGCCGCCGGTGATGAGGGCGACGCGATTGGCGAGAGAGAACGGGGAAGTGGTCATGGGTGTACGGGTATCGTCCAGGGTGGGTGGTGATGGCGTGATGATGATTAGGGTCGCGCTGGCTGATGGTTTGTATCGGCTTTCTCTGCCTTCTGGGCGTTCTCCGCTTTCTTTGCGTTTTCCGCCTCCTTTGCTTTCTCCGCCTCCTTGGCCTCCTGCTCCATCTGATCGCCGACATTGGTCAGACCGGATTCCCAACCCGTGGGCCATTCGGATTTGGCGGGAGGCGGCCCGACCTGGATCGGAGCGATGCCGGCGGCGGGACCGTCGAGTTCGAGCTTGACGATGGTCGAGACCGCCTGCTGATCAGCCTTGGCGACGGTGAGTTGGACCGCCTGATCGCTTTGCACGACCGTTACCACGCCGCCCGTGAGCAGTGAACTGGCGAGGATCTTCCGGCCCAGGCCGGGCAAGGTCAGGGTCTCGCTCGGCCAGCGTAGGACATGCACATACATCGTGTTGCCGCGGTGGGTGCTGGCGACTTCAGCGCAATTCTTGTAGGGGCCGCCCCGGGTGGCGTAGATCGATTCGCCGTATTTCCCCAGCCAGGCGCCCATCTGCAACAGCACCTCGCGCTGTTCCGGCGCAATTTCTCCTGCGGGAGTCGGGCCGACATTGAGCAGCATGTTCCCGCCGCCGCCAACCACGTTGATGAGTAGCCGCAAGCAGGTTTCTGCCGGCTTCACCCCATCCTTGACGCCACCCCACGACCATTGGTTGTGGGCCGACAGGGTCATGCAGGACTCCCACGGATGGCTGTTGTCGAAATCGCCGATCTTTTGCTCCGGGGTCCGGAAGTCGCCGCCATTGCCGGTGCGATTGTTGACCAGGATGTCTGGCTGCAGGGCGCGGGCCATGCGGATGGTGGCTGCGCCACGGCCGAGGTACTGGTCAGGCTTGTCGTTCCACAAGGACAAGATCGGACCGTAGCGCTCGATCAGTTCTCGGGTTTGATCGAGGTTGTACTGCTGGTAGGCCTCCCAGTTGTAGCGGTCCTTCAAGCCCTGGCCGTTTTTGCCCGTCCACGGAAAATCGGGGTGATACCAGTCAGGCATCGAATAGTACACCCCGAAGCGCAGCCCCTCCGCCCGGCAGGCCTGGGCCAGTTCACCGATGATATCGCGTTTAAACGGGGTGTTGGCGATGGTGTAGTCGGTAAAGCGGCTCGGCCACATGCAGAACCCGTCATGATGCTTGGCAACGGGCACCACGTAGCGGATGCCGGCTTGCTTCGCCAAGGTCATCCAGGCTCCGGCATCGAACTTCGTCGGATTGAAGCGTTCAGGTAGGCGGTCGTATTCCGCCGCAGGGATCTGCAGGTCGCGGGACCAGCTGAGCTCTTTTCCCGTGAGGCTGACCGGTCCCCAATGAATGAACATACCAAAGCGCAGGTCTTTCCAGGCCTCGATGGCCTCCATCTTCGCGGCCGGCCAGGATTGGTCGGGGGTATCTTTTTTGGCCTCGGCGAAGTGGACCTTCTCGACCCGCTGAAACTCGCGGAGGTCGAGCAGTTTGAACGGTGCTCCAGCGGCAGACTCCTGAGCCGGTAGGCACAGGCATGTGCCGACCAGGATAGCCATCGCCGCCGTCGACCCTGTCTGCCTTATGACGGTGGGGATGCCCTGGCCGAGACTGGTGATCAGGGCGACGTGATTGTTGATTGAAAAGGGTGATGTATTCATGGCTCTGCCGTTGTTGTGTGCGGATGTGCGCGGATGTAAAAAACAAGGAATCAGGGGGCGCGGCTGATCCATTCTATCAGATTGCGCCATAGGCGTCCGGCGATGGGATCGGTGGTGCCGGCTTCGTGGGCAAGTTGGCTGGCGATGACCTCGCCCTTGCCGAAGGGGATGCGCAGGATTACTGCCCCTTCGATATCGGGCATGTCCTTCTTCTGCGGATAGGCATGGGGGGCGGAGGCCCGCGCTAGCACTTCGGCATTTGTGCCGGGGACCAACAGCCAGTTGCCGCGCACCGCCCACGGGGCGACATGGTCGCCGAGGTTGAACCAGCGCAGGTCCAGGAAGTCGATGCCGTCAAAGATCGGATGCTCGGGGACGCGCATGGTGGCGACCTCGAGATCCTTGGGGCGGTACTTGCGGACCATGGTGGGGAAAAGTTTCGGCAGCGCGGCGCCCGGTTTGATCAGGAGGGCGCGGCCTCCGGCTTCGATGAAGCGCAGGAAGTCGGCGCGCTCAGACTCGCTGGCGGCCCAGTCCTCGCCGAGCAGGATCGCCTGCGAGGTTCCAGCCAGTTCCTTGGCGGAGCGGATGGTCCGGAAGGCGGTGGTCGGCGCCGCACCGCAGAGCGCCACCTGGGTGCTGGGATCGAGGAGCGTGATCGCGGTAGCGGGCTTGGCGACGGTCCACTCGGGCTGGGCCAGCATCAGTTCATAGCGATTGCTTGAGGTTATTTCTTGGCCGTGGCGCAGCTCCACTACGAGGTTCGCGTCAGTGCGCGCCGCAGGCAGAGCCGCCGGGATGGCGATGGGCGCGGCAACCTTGGCCACGCTGTAGTAGGGCACCGCCGGGGTCGGGACTGCGCCGCTGGCCACCACCGTGTTCCCGGCTTCAATGCGCCAGCGGATCTCGCCGGCCGGCAGATCGCGCTTCTGCTCGCTGTCGTTGACCACGAACAGGTCGGCTTCGCGGGTGGTGCCCGCGAACCAGTGACGGCTGAACAGACGTGCGCTCACCAGCACTGGCTGCTGGGCCTGGGCCAGCGCGAGGGCGGGCGGGAAGGGGCGCACCCGGCCCGCCTCGAAAATGTTCTGGTACCAGGTGTTCAGAGAAAAGGCCAGCACACCCTGCATGCGTTCGTGGTGGAAGCAGCGGAGGGTCTCGTTCAGTTCCTGGGTGGCGATAGCCACCGAGCGCAAGAACCAGGCGGGATCGGCGTGCTCATAGGCCAAGTCGCCGATCCAGGTCTGTGGCACCAGGAGATCGTGGATGTATTTGCGCACCGCGTGGCCGTCGTCAGCGTTGGGATAGCCGGAGGTCATTTCCTGGCTGATGAGCGGACGGCCTTTGGTGCCCCAATGGGCGGCGAAGTCCTCCATCATCTTGCCATCGTGGTGGTCATGAACCTTCTCCCCGGGATAGAAGGCGAAGAAGCTGCGGCCATACCATCCGGAATAGTTGTGATGATCGTCAATGTCGCCGTAGTCGAAGCCGCGCTCCTTCTGCATCTGTGGCCAGAAGGGCGGCATCATGCCGGACGTGCCGCCGGAATCGGGACAGATCGGCCGGGTCGGATCCAACGCCCGCATGCCCTTGATGGTGTCGGACAGCTCGGTCATGCAGTCAGCGAAGACCTTGGGGTCCTGGTTGTCGACGAAGTAGCACTCGTTGTTGACCGTCCAGTAGAGGATGGACGGATGGTTGCGGTACTTGCGCACCAGGGCGAGCTGTTCGTTGCGCCAGGCGGCGAGCAGTTCCTTGGGCGGAATCTTGCCTTTCAACATCAGCCACGGCCAGGTGCCCTCGTAGGAGATGCCGACGCCGTTACGGTCGGCAGCCTGCAGCCAGAGCTCATTGAAGGCCGAGCTGTGGGTTCGGGTCACCCGCGTGCCGTGTTCGTGCATGAGCGCGGTGAAACGGTCGGCCAGGGCTGCGTCCTGGGGCCGATTGGGCATCGGCGTGGCGTTGCCGCCGCGCAGCCAGTAGGGCTGGTTGTTAAGGTAGAAGCGCCCATCCGGACGGGTCTCGAAGGTGCGGAAGCCCACGTCCAGCACCCGCTCATCAATGGTCCGGCCATCGCGGACGAGAGCGACGCGCAGCGTGTAGAGGTTGGGCTCATCGGGAGTCCACAGGCGCGGAGCCAAACTGCCGGTGTCGATAGTGGCGGTGGTGGCACCGGCGGGGATGGCGATGGGAGGCAGTGCCTGCGTCGTCGGCAATGCCCGTCCGGTGGCGCGTTCGACCAGGGTGATCACCGGCTGGACGGTGGTGGTGGTCGTGGTGGCGTTGGCGAGTTCCAGCTCGATGGCGGCACCATTGAGCCGAGGCCGAAAGAACAGGTCGCGGATCTCTATCGGATCGTGCACGCTCAGATGGACCGGCTGCCAGATGCCGACCGGCTTGCCGAAATAGATGCCCTGGGGCAGGCTGTGGATCATCGCCTGGGTGACATTGACCGACACCATGGTCGCAGCCACCTTGTCGCCGTCGACAATCTCTTTGGTCGAAGGCGGGGCGATGCCGACCCGGGCGGCGATCAGGTTGCGCCCCGGACGGATCACCTCGGTGATGTCGATGCGCGAGGGGGTGAACATGCCGATGCTGGTATGGACGCGCTTGCCGTTGACCGAGATCTCGCCGTATTTGGCGATGGCGTCGAAGGACAGTTCGTAGCGCCTGCCAGCTGGCAGGGACTCGGGCAGAACCAAGACCTGACGATACCAGCCTGACAGGACCTTGCGGCCATCGAAGGTCTGTTGGGCGAGGCGTTGGCGCTCCAATTCGACGTAGCGGTCGGACCCGCCCTGGGAATCGTCGTACAGCCAATTATGGACCGGCGACCAGATGGACGGCACGGCCAGGGGATGCCAGGCGCTGTCATCCAGCGTCGGATCCGCGCAATCGACGTTCTTGGGCAGTTGTTTATCTGGCATGAACAGCCAGGTGCCATCCAGTGACACCGTGGTGCGCGGCGCATCGCCCAGGGCAATTGCCTGCGGCTTCCAAGCGGCTCGGCGCTCCTTGCGGACCTCCTCGCCGGCGAACGTGTACACGGGGGCTGTCGCCGCCGCCGGGATGCCGGCGGGATCCAGACGGGTGACGGTGACATCGTCGTACTCGCTCGGCAGGAATCCCCCGCCGAGCGCGATGCCGCCTGCCGCCATGCCTCCCTCCTGGTCATCGTTCACGCGCAGCACCTCGGTATCGCCAAGCAGCATGCGCAGGGTGGTGCCCGCCACCTGAATGCGTACCTCGTACCAGGTGCCCGCCACCAGCGGGGTGGCGAGAGGCTGGACCTTGAGGAAACGCTGCCGGCCGTCTGGGGCATAGCGGGCAGCATACGCCTGCTGAAGGTCGCCACCGCGCAATCCGATGGCATAGCGGGCGTCGCGGGCGGTGCGCCGCACCGAGGCCCAGATCTGGGCCTGCGCGGATCCCTGCGGTGCACGGGCGCGGAATTTTAGTTCATAATCAGTCCACGAGGCGTCGCCGGCTACGGCCTCGACGCTGGTCAGGCGTAGGACGCCATCGGCGATGGCGTTAGATCCCCGACCTTCGATGCGCCAGCCACCGGCCCCGGCCGCCTCCTGGAAGTGCTCATCGAGCAGCGCCGGCTCGGCACCCAACAACGGCCCTTGAGCGGCAAGGAGTGCAATGATCAGTCCGGTACAACGAAAACACGAGGGCATGGTTGGATTACCTAGCATAATCATATGAGTTCAGCGGACAGTCGGAGCGGCCAGCCGCTGGGCGAACAGGCGCGCAACCGGGTTGCCGTCGAGGCGACCCTGCAACTGCACCTGGCAGAGGATCCACCGTCCCTGGCCGTCGACCTTCTCGGCGGCGGCCAGCGCAGGTTTTTCAAACTGCCCGCTCAGCAGCACCGCTGTCCAGTCGCCCGGATTGATGAACAGGCTGGCGAGATGGGGGCGGATGCCCTGTTCCCCGGCGTGGTACCAGAACTTGAAGTCCTCGGGAGCGAAGCCCGCCACCAGGGAATGACCAGTGGCCCGCGACACGAACAGCCGCGGCCCATCCGTGCAGGCCTCGATAGTGACCGCGTCGCCGGCCAGCGTGTGGGTGCCGGTCGGCCACTCCACACACACCACGCGGGCTCCCGCGCGCACTGCGGTGGTCAGGTCGGTCACTGACGCAGCGAGGGCCTTGGGGTCATCGCAGAGGATCAGGTCGGTCGGAACACCGGAGAATACCGGGTTCAGCCCCAATTCCTGAGCCAGCTTGGCCGCCTTGCCGTTCTTGGCCCCAACTACCAGCACATCGGTCCTAGCCAGCGGCGTCGGGGCCGGGAACAGGTCGAGGGTCAGCGCCGTATCGTGGACCAAGGTGCCGGCGGCGTCTTCCAGGGCGAGCCGGACAGTGAGGGTGGTGCGTGCGCTCACCGTCGGGGCCACGCAGGCGATCCAACCTTGGAAGTTGCTGTCATCAGCGGCGACCGTGGCCGGAGCGCTGCCGGTGCGCAGCGTCTTCCCCTGACATTCGATCTGGTAGCGGACTTTGGCCCCGTTCAGCGCCTGGGGTCGGTCATTGCAGATCCACGCTGCAATCTTGGCCTCTTCGCCAGCAAACAGCGCCTTGCGCGGGCTGTACAGATTGGCCGCCACCGGGGTGAGGGCATCGCGGTAGACATAGAACGCCGGCTTCGGGTTGCGATCCACATCCATGATGGTCTTCAGCCAGCCGGCCGGCCAGGCATCGATGAACAGGTGTACGGCGAAGGACACCAGGCGCCGATCCCGTCGGTAGGCCTCGGTTTGGAGGCGGATGATCTGCGCCTGGTGCGCCTGGCTGGCCTCGGACCAACCGGCCAGGGTGGTCTGGGTATCGAACCACATGCGGTGCATCTTCTCGGTCTGAGAGAGTGGGATCTTGCTGGAATTCCAGGTGCGTTCACTTTCAGGGGTGGACGGCAGCCATTTAGCAGGGTAGCGGCGACGCATGGTTTCAACGCTATCCAAGCCTTCGACGCCGAATTCACCGCAGGCATAGAGCCATCCGGGTTTGACGTGGCTCCAATATCCCTGGAGCGTTCGGCCCAGGTGGCCGCCACCATTATACCATCCGCCATAGAGATGGTGATCAGGGAGTCCGGGGCCGGGTGGCTCGGAATCACCATCAATAGCCTTGATGACTCGATCTGGATTGGCCAAGAGCACGACCTGGTCGGCGGCGGTGAAGAAGGACTCCAGTTCTTTGCGACTGAGATTGCGGTGGGGATGTCCCCAGCCGTTGCGCTGCGGCTCATTGATGTAGGTGACCATGATGTTGCAGGGATGGGCGCGCACCAAACGCTCCATCTCCTCGGCTTGGCGCACCGCTTCGGCGAACTGGGAACGACGCAGTACCCAGCATAGGGGCAGGTCGGTCTGGGTCATCAGGCCCAGGCGATCACACCATTCGTAGACTTCGTCCTGAACCGGCCGCTGGGTGATGCGCAGAAAATTCATGTTACTGAGCTTGGCCAGCAGGATGTCGTCGCGCAGGCGAGCGAAATCGCCACGAATCACCGACTGCTGTTCGAAGCCCATGGTGTTGGCACCACGCAGTCGAATGGGCTGGCCATTGAGGAACAAGCGGCCTTTAGGGGTGCTGGTGGTGTCCATGGTGAACGAGCGCATGCCGAACTGGCGCTTGCGGACATCCAGGACTTTGCCCTTGGCATCGCGCAGGGTCACTTGGAGTTGATACAGCCAGGGTTCCGCCGGGCTCCACGACCGGAAATCAGTAATCGTGAAGGGGATGCGGAAATAGTTGAGGCCCTTTGAAACTTTCGGCGAGGTCTCCTTGTCGAACTTCGGCAGTGTTCCATCAAGAGTCAGCTTCTGAACCCCGTCGGTCAACGCGCCGCTGAAGACCGTCTGCTGGAAGTTCTGCCCGTGCACCGCCAGTTCGAGGATGACGTTGGGCTCGTTGATGTCGCAGTTGCGGAGCTCGATCCAGGCTTCCGCTGCGGATTTCTCAAGCTGCGGGCGGACGAAGAGGTCATGGATCTGGAGCCGGGGCCGAGCTTCGATCATCACCGACTGATAGATGCCCATGCCGGGCGGGCAACACACCCAGCCCTGATCGGGATTGTCGAAACCAGGGCCGGTGAAAGCGTAAATCTTGTCGCCGCGGTTGGACGAGAAATTGTGCATCACGAAGTCGTTTTCGACTTGTACCAACAGCACGTTCTCGCCCAGTCGGGCCTGGGCAGTGCAATCAAAGGCAAAGGGCGCGAAGAACCCCTCGTGGGAACCGACGAAGGTGCCGTTGACGAAGGCCTTGGCCCGGTAGTCCACGCCCTTGAAGTCGACGAAGATCGCGCCCAAGTCGAGCATCACCTGGGTGACGGTGAACGAGGTGCGGTAGTAGGTGGTCGCCAGGCCCACCGGGCCATCGTAATGCGGGACCGTGACCTTCTTCCAGTCACCCTTGCCGGTGAGCGGAAGAAGGAAATCCTTCCCATCCTCAGCCGTTGCCCGACGCCAATCAAAGCTGGTCAGCGGTATGGCGATCCGGGTATTCAAAATGGCGGGCGCCAGGTCGGCGGTAAAGGGCTCGTACCGGGTGCGATAGCGAGCCAGCTCTGCGGCCAACTCCTGCGGCGTATCCAGCTTGTCCAGTGGCGTGAACGGCTGGGTATCAGGAGCCCACGGCAACACCGTGTCTGGCAGCATCGGCGGCCCTGGCGTGACCAAGCGTTCCTGGTGCAGGCTCTTGTCCTCGGAGCCGATCGCGGCCAGGTCGGTGGGCGGCTTGCCTGCTTCGGCGGCGAGGAGGAGCGCAGGAAAAGCGAGCAGGATCAGCAGCACGGGGATGTTCATGGGGTGTTCGCTAGGAGTTGGACGAGAGTCAGCGGAAAGCAGGAAGCGGATTCCGAAATCATCTACGGCGATCAGACGAAGTTGTTTGCGGCATTTGGGCCTCGACCGAGCGTCTCCAGGTTTCCAGACGTGAGGCGAGTTCGGTCACGAGCTCCGGATGACGTGCAGCCAGATCCACGGTCTCGCCAGGATCGGCCGCGAGATCGAAGAGCTGCATCCGGTGATCTTCGAAAGTTTCGACGAGCCGCAGATCGCCGTGGCGGATGGCGCTGTGCGGAGTCGCGCCATAGGCATGGTAATGCGGGTAATGCCAGAACAGGTCTTCGCGGAGCGCCGGTCCGCTGCCGGTGAGGGTGGGCAGGAGGTTGATGCCGTCAGCCGGCAGGTCGGCCGGCGCGGTGATACCAGCCGCTGCTAGGATGGTCGGAAACACGTCGGTGCCGATGTTTGGCGTCGGGTCGTTGCGCCCGGCGGGGATGTGTCCCGGCCAGGCGGCGATGAATGGGACGCGGACCCCGCCATCGTCATTGGTGGCCTTGCCACCCTTTGCCGGGGCATTGCTGGTGATGGTGCGTTTGGTGCCGTCCTCGTTCCAGGCCCAGCACACGCCACCATTATCCGAGGTCACGATCACCAGGGTAGAGCGCTCGGCGCCCGTCCGCGACAAGGCGGCGAATACCGTACCGCAGGTCGTGTCGAAGTTTTCGACCATCGCCGCGTAGGTGGCATCGCGATGCCGTCCGTCAGGGCGGACGCGGGCTTGGCAGGCGGCCACTTCCGACGCTGGGGCCTGCATCGGCAGGTGCACGGCGTACTGGGCGAGATAGAGGAAGAATGGACGCTCATCGTGCCGGTCTTCGATGACCTGAACGGCTTCGGCGGCGAGGCGGTCGGTGAGATATTCGCCTTTTGCTCCATCGGTCAGGGTATCGATGCCATAGGGTGCGAAATACGACGGTGGTCCGCCCAGGTGGTTACCGCCGAGTGCAAGTTGGAAGCCGCGCCGTCCTGGTGTAGCCTCCGGACCTCCAAGGTGCCATTTCCCGATCGCGGCCGTGCGGTAACCGTTGGCCGAAAGCAGTTCGGCGATGGTCGGGGCGTTCGTAGGCAGGGATCGCGTCCACTCCGGTTCGCGGAGCGGCTTATCTGTGCTGCCGTTGCCGGGAATCCAATCGGTCAGATGCAGGCGGGCCGGCGATTGGCCGGTGAGCAGCGCCGCCCGGCTGGGTGAACACACCATGCAGGCTGAGTAGGCCTGGGTGCAACGCACTCCCCGTGCGGCGAGGGCATCGAGGTGTGGCGTTCGGTAGAGGTCACTGCCCTGGCAACTGAGATCCGTCCAGCCGAGATCGTCGGCGAGGATGAGGACGATGTTCGGCCGTTCCGCCGCCGGCATGGCGAGGATGCCGACCCCGAGAACCATCAGCCAAGGTCTCATGGTGTCTTCTCGGGATGCGCTTGGGCGGGGAAATAGGCGCTCATCAATGCCGAGTGGGCGGCGATACCTCTCGCCTGGTCCGGCCTGCCGGCGAGGTCATGCCAAGCCCGAGGATCCTGCTGCAGGTCATAGAATTCCTGGCTCGCTTCACGCCAGCCGTCGAGATCCAGCCAACGCTGATGGCCGTCGAGGCGGATGGTCAGGCTGTCCTTGAGCCGGCTCAGATCGATGAGCGGATCGAGGATCTTCAGACTCGACCCCTGAGCTAGGCCGATCGGAGCACGAATGCGGGCCGGACCTTCCGCCCAATCGAGAAACAGGTTGTCGCGCGTGATCACGGCATGACCGCCGAACATGATCCCCTCGGCGTAGGCGGCGGGTTTTCCGGGACCGGTCGGATCGCGCACCAGGTTGGCGAAACTGGAGCCCACCGCCGTCGGCGGCCGGGGCAGGCCGGCGAGCTCGGACAGGGTCGGCCAAGTGTCGATCAGCTCGACGATGCCACCGGCCCGGGCGGGATGGCTGCCGGGGACGCGCACCAGCATCGGGATGCGCAGGACGTCGGGGTAGAGGTAATGCTTGCTCCACATCCCGCGGTAGCCGAGGAAATAGCCCTGATCGGAGGTGAACACGACGATCGTGTTGGCGGCAAGCCCTGTGGTCTCCAGCGTCTCCAGGACTCCGGCGAGGGCCTCATCCATCATCGATACCGAGGCATCGTAGTCGCGGGTGATGGTGCGTTGCAGGTCGCTGCTCACCGCCGCGTTGTAGGTCGCCGGATCGTCGACCCCGAGCGTGGCCGGATCGAGCCCCGGCTTGGGGGTATGCAGCCGTTCGATCATCCGCGCCTGATAGCTCGGCGGCTTGGTCATCGGCGTGGCCCCGGCCGCGGTGGCCGGCAAGGGGATCGCCGCCAGGGGATGCAGATCGCGGTGGCGGCCCTGACTTTCGTAGGGGGCGTGTGGCGAGTGAAAGCCGAGCGCAAAGAAGAAGGGCCGCCGCGAATCGCGTTCTTGCGTCGCAAAGCGCTTGAAGCCAGCCGCCAGCACCTGATCGCAGGTCGCTACATCATCGGGCAGGTAGCGCGAATTTCCGAGAATCTTGCCGTTGCGGTCGATAAAATTCGTGGTCACGATGCGCTGATCCTTAGACCAGACGTCGGCGATCACCTGCTCCCAGTCCTTGGGACCGGCGTATTCGTGGCCGTGTTCAACCTTTCCGGCCTTAGCGGTCTGATAACCATGTTCGCGGAACCAGCGCGGCATGGTCATCTGTTCTGGATGGGCATCCATATAGTCACTGTTGTCAGTGCCGACGGTGTGGATCGCCAGACCGGTCAGAAGGGCTTTGCGACTCGGCGTACACACCGTGGATGGCGCATAGCAACGATCGAACACCACGCTCTCTCGCGCCAGACGATCAAGTGCCGGTGTCTTGGCCAGTGGTTCGCCATAACATCCCAGACGGGTGTTGAGATCATCGGCGATGATCAACAGCACATTCGGTGTTTTCAATTCCACCCCTGGAAGACTGGCGCCGAGCAGGAAAAGAGCGGTGAATCCAAAACGGTTTATCATGGCTGATTCTTCAATGAAGTGTGACTGTAAAACCTTTTGACTGTAAAAACTCATACGTGCTGAGAGACGATCCGTTGTCGTTCATTCACTGAGTACCCGCAGCATGCTTACGCAATAACGTTCATCGGCCGGTCCGACAAAGAGCGACATTTTTAGTAAGAAATCATGTCGACCGGTGACAGCCTCGGTCAGATCGATGAACTGGGGCGGATTTTTCCATGCATAGTTGTCCATGCTTTGGGGATAACAGTTCTGCCAGGTGGTATCAAACCGACCGCAATGAGAATAGGTTATTCCATCATCGGTACTGACCGAGAAATCGACCCAGCTGGAGTCCTCATAGGCGCGTGCGCCGAATTCTGCCACGGTCATGCCTAAGGGACGATCGCTGGAAATACGGTAGATCACTGAGCCTTCGCGATAGTGGTGGCTCGGGCGCATGAGCTGCATGACAACTCCATGCAGATAGTTTGGTTCCGCCTTGTGAGGACCGACGTGAACTTCGTTGATGGCCACCGGCGACTCACGCCAACGGTTTGGTGGCAGGCTCAAGTAATCCTGATCGAGTAACACCCGATAGGGCTGGCTGACCCGGATCAGGCGACGGCTCGTGCCACCTTCCGTATAGGGAGAGTAATTGATTTCCACCGGTTGACCGGGACGCAGGGCCTGAACCAGCATCCTGGTCTCGTAGTCGCAGTAGCGGTTATGCATGGCGATGGTATCGAGAGTCGTCTCGTAACTGAATTCATAACAATGTCCGTTATCAAGTTCAATTCCGCCGTTGCTGTATGGGGACATGAATGAGGGCGGCGTTATTTTTGCGATACATCCCCGGTCATAACCTGAAATGAACTTCATGTGGGTTATCCGTCCCGCTTCGTCCAGCTGCAGATCGAGCCGATCGTGAATACTGGGCCAAGGATCGGATCCGTCATCGCGGCTAAGAAGCTCTGCGGACCGCTGAACGGCAACGTTAGGCGCTACGGGTAAGGAGATGGCATTTTGATACTGCATCAGCTCCAGATTCTGGGTATCAATGCGGATGGTGGGTCGATCGCCCCCCAGGTAACGAGCCACGAGATTTCTAGGGGGCATCGCTACCGTGGCAGACCGCTGAATAGCCTCAATCGTAACGGTGATCTGACCATCAATTGATTCCAGATTTCCTGAAGAATCAGGGGTTATGGAAAATCGATGCTCGTTATCCTGGTGCAGTTTCCATCGCCCCTGGCCGAGGATCGACAAGGTGAAGATTTGTCTTGGGGATTCGGCGACGACCTGGAACTGGCAGCCACTGGCATCGAGTCGTTCGAGGGTGATGACCACCACGGAATCTGGATCGGACATGACGATGGAGGCCTGATGCCGTCCAAGGCGTCCATGGCCGCGTACCGTATAGCGTGCCGGAAGAATTTCGCTCTGCGCCCCTGAGAACAGACGCTGGCACGTCCGATAGCGACCTTGGTCAAACAGATCCTGGCCCTGGGCCAGGATGGCATCCTCGCCGGCCAGCGTGCGGTACTGGCCAAGGGCATGGCTGGCCACAACTCGATCTTGTACCCACAAGTTCAGCGTTCGTTGCTGTTGGCGTGTCCAGGGATGCCCCGTGCAGTGGCCTGTCGTGATTGGCCATTGGTGGGTTACCTTGGTTTCGATCAGGAAATTGGCATCCGCAGCCGGTGTCGCATGGAATATCAGCCGAAGCACGCCGCTGCGTTTCCCCACCAGACTGGTGCCCAGGCTGATCGCACATCGACTGGTCATGTAGGGTTCCCAGTGGTCTGGGCAGGGCAGCTGCTCGGCGGTCAGAACTTGGACAAGCTCGAGGGTTTCGATCGATTCCCCAAGATGGACTTCCAGTTGGTTGCCTGCTCCTGGGGCGATGCGTCCATCAAGGTTGAGGGTGAGTCCGTAGGCAAAGGGATCGCCACCGTTCGCGAGTCGCCAGGTAATCCATCCAGGCTCGCCGGGCTGGGTTACGGCCAAGCGGCTGACGCTCGGGGCATCAGCCACGGCCAGGGCCTGGCTGTGGATACGGACCTGATGTTGATCGATCACTTGATCGGGAGTTCCGAGCGTCATCTCGATGTTGTGAGACAGGTGCAGGATCTGCGGTTCGTAATGGGTCGGAGGCACCGCCGGTAGATGTTCGCATCCATCGGCCGCCCGCAGTGTGGGCGCGAATGCGGCGGTGTCCTGATAGATCGTCAGGAATTGCGCCCCGGCATCATAGAGGTCATGCAGGGGGGTGCAGTCATTCTTGAGGACGGTAATGGTCAGGTTGACGCTGGCCAGCTTGCCGTTGGCACGGACGTAATCGTAGAGTTGGAAACGGTTCCAGAATAATTCACCGCTGGTCCAGAATCCATCCACCATCCCCGTTTGACCGGCGAACCACCGGCGATCCAGCATGGGATGTTCCGTGGAGAACAGCGTGTGAGCATAATGATTGTTGAGGAGCTGGTCACTGGGAAGGCGGATATTGCCGTTGTCGACGATGACGCTATCCCGTTCGATGACGTCTTTCGTCCAGGTGGCATAATCCTGCCACAGGCGAACGGCGTCGCGGTAAAGCCAGAGGCGTTCGGCAAAGCCCAGGCCATGCTGGGGGTTGAGGTCGATTCCATCGCGGGCGGCGCTAGCAATCGTGACTCCGGTGATCTCGCCCAGGGGTGGGCCTAGCTCCCGGGCAATCACCACCAGCGGATCCTTGCCCCGTGCCTTGAGCAGGTCAATGGTTCCCTGCAAATCTTTGAGGCAGGCGACATACCGGCGACGCATGACTTCTAACAACTGTGGATCGCGAAACGTCGACCAGAACCTGCTGCTCCACATGTTGGGATACGACGGCAAGAAGGTTGCTCGGTTATGATCGTAGGTCAGCAGACTGTAGCGTGCATCGTTGAAATATCCGCCTTGGCCATCGGGGCCAGCAAAGCCACCGCTCCAAATGGGGCCATTGAACAACATCTGCAGCGGCCGGCCGGTGGCATAGGCATGTTCCAGCCGCTCGCGGATCATAGTCTGGGTATGGACGTAGGGCTCCTTGGCGAAGTGGGCGTCACGGAAATCGCCGTAGGGAGCAAATGAGGTCAGCTCGGGGCCCGTGTCCGCGGCTGTGACCACCTGACTCATCAACGCCATGGGTCGGTAGACCTGTTCGGTCGCAGCCACGGCCGAGAAGAAATCTTGGTAGAGCCAGACGTGTCCAAGACTGAAAGCCGGAGCACCAGCACTGGTCAGGGTAACTCGGAGTTCCTTGGTCGATGAGAGTGTCTTGGGAATCTGAACAAAAAAATGATTCGGTCCGGAACCGAGTTCTTCGTAAGTGCGAAAGTAAACAGGGGTCCCATTGACCGCCACGGTATAGCCGAATGCCTTGGGTCGCCGTTGATGGATTTCTTGGATTTCCAGAATCAGGTCGCTGGCCCCATCTCGTGGACGCAGAGTGAATGCGACATGGCTCCCTGTGCCGGTAACGGTCATGGCCACATAGTCGCGGATCAAGCCTCCCATCTCCGAGGTCCATGATTCCGCGGCGACTCCACCGAAACTCTGCCAATGATGGATCGAACGGTCCTGTTCAGCGGTGATGTTCAGTTGGTCATCAATCAATGAAATTGAATCCATAGATTTATCGCCGGTAATTGGCGGGGTGGAATTTTTCATTTATGGTGTGGTCTTCGGGGCAGGTTCAGGCAATGCCGAGACCATGAGCAATCGTGGTGTCGTACCTGGAATCAGCGTCGGTGTATACGTCAGCGCGACGGTCATTCCGGGTTTGAGACCAGCAGCGAAGGCGGACAGGGTATTGTTGCGTGCCCAGGGTTCTAGGCCTGGCACTTTCAAGTGCGTGAAAAGTGCATGGCGATACATGAGTTCAAAGGTACGTCCGTCGCTCAATTCTAAGATGCCATTGCAGGGCTGAGGATGGACGGCGGGCAGAGTGAACGTGCGGATGGTTCCGGTGACCGCGCCGAAGGTCGATCTCAGGGCGATCGCCTGACCATTATCGTCAAGGGTGATCTCAACTCGGTCGCCCGTGGAAGGTTCCTTCTTGGTCACCTGGGCAAGGTTTCCCTCGGCGTGACGTTCCAGAATAACCGAGGCGGCCGCAGAGATTTTCAAGGGGTTGTAGACAGCCAAGTTTGGGTCTTGTACTTCGTAGCGATTCTTGCCCGTGCACAGGGCCGTTAGGCTGCGACTAGGCACTCGTCCGGTATGCTTCGCCAGGAATCCAGGGGCACCGAATGGCGGTTTGGCAATGGTTGAGCAGGTTACGGTTACCCAACCGGAGGCATCCGCTGTAAGCGCTCCGGAACGATCGGCCGCAAGTCGGATGCGACCAGGCTCTTCTCCGAGGGCATATTGTCCTCCCGGCTCTAAGCCTCCGCAACGGACCGTCGCTGTGAGCGAGGTGTCGCTCTGTATTATAAATTCCATCCCGTTCTTGGTGATTTGGCTTAATTCGACCAAACCGACCGCCTGAGCATCCTGCCAGGTAACGGTGATCGGGTAGGGGCCGAGCTGCCCCGTGCCCCGCACGGCGAACCGGGCAGGCAGCAGCAATGAGTGGGCGCCACTCAAAAGCTGGCGAGCCTTAGTGGTCTGGCCACCGGCAAGCAGGCGTTCCGCCTCGACGAGAGTGGCGGGGGTGCCACCGGCAGCGCGATGGCGGGCAAGTAGCCGTTCGGTGATGGCACGATTCTGCAGCCACAGACGGCGCGTGCGCATCTCGCGGTTGGTGGGACGATCTCCAGCCAGTTGACCGCTTGAGCGAGCCCAGGCGCTGCGTACCGAAATCATACGCAGTCCGGTTTCGGTGCTTTCCTTGGGGGAAGTCAATTCGATGGCTACGTATCCCATCTGTGCGTCCTGCAGCACCTTTCCCAGGGGAAGGTCTGCGGTACACAGGCGGGGCCAATAGGGGGTTCGGTTAAACTGGTCAGCCGACATGACCGCGACCTCGTGCAGGGACCCCATATCTGTGCCAGCCAAAATCCTGACTTCGCTGGCCATTTCCTTTTTCTGGGTGCTTCCGAAGTCGAGATGAACGGACATTTCTTGCGGTAAAACTTTGCCATGACCATTGAGACTCAGGACGAGACGTCCGGGCTTATTTGGCTCAGCCAGCGTAATGGTTTTTTTCATTCCCTGAGATAAGAGCAAATTTCCACTGTGAACTAAGGACCCTTCGCCTTTGAGGTTGGCCATTCGCGAAAATTCCAGGTCGAGGAGATTGCGCAAGTAATGGCGGGCAGTCAGGCTTGGGCGTGCATCTACGCCCGTGAGCGACTGATTAAAGGACTGCGCATCACCAGAAAATTCCTGATAGCAGGCCACGTGTTGCATCCCCCACTGGTATAACTTGTCTAGGTAGGAAATGTCGAGGATCGGGCGAAACAGATTCACCATCGCTAGGCTTCCTTGGCTGGCGATGTAATCAGCGAAGGAGGGATTGACGTATTCCAGCGGTTCTCCACCCGCCCAGGCGTCATCGTTGACGCCGTTCTGCCAACCTTCCCATTGCGGATCGAACAGGGGAAAGACCTGATTCAGAAAGGGATGGGAATAGACGGCATCCGCCAGTTGCGTGACGGGCAGATGGACGGTGCCGTTGTCCACCGCAATGACGTCACGTCCGAGGCCCTCGGCAATTGCCCGGCACCGTTCGGCGAAGCGCATGGTGAGGTTATCGAACATCCATTTTCGCGCTTCAGGCGTCAGGTTTTCCGGGTCGATTGTCACCCCCTGACGGGCAGCGGCGGACACTATTTCCGGCGTGAAATCACCGAAGCCACCCTCCCACCAATAGGAAGGTCCTTCGTCACCCACCAAGCAGATGTCGGTGGGACGAATGCCCTGGGCAGCCAGCAGGCCAACCCGTTCCCCCACCATGCGTGCGGTCAGGCGGGAACGATCGACGATGAACCGATTGAGGGTTGGCGCCCCAGCCGTTGGCCAGATCGTGCCGCCGGGAGTTCTCGGCCACGTGGCTGTATATTGTTTGGTGAGAGGGTCATAAACCGCCTGGCTGTAGCGGATATCGTAGAAATCTCCGCCAGCGCCGTCCAACAGGCTCGGATGTCCGCCCCAGTCGCCACCCATGAACTTATACTGCCACTGGAGGTGACTATTACCTGCCTTGCGGATGGCGTCATCGATTTCCGTCTGCAAATCAGCACCCTGGTGTCCCAAGTAGCTGCTGGTGGTCTGGAACCCTGGCGAGAGGGCGAAACCCGCAGGAAAGAATTTGCGCAGTTCTTGCCACGCTGCGGGATCGCGATCCTTGGGCAGATTGCGTTCCTCTTCGAAGGTCGCCTGTTTTCCGGGCTTTCCGACCCAGCCCACCAGAACCTGTGCCTGGGCGAGCATGCCCATGGGCTTCCAGGTACCGTCGTTCTGAGCCAACTGATTGAAATCTCCGTAGGCCCAGATGCGGCCGATAGCCACTGGCGACTCTCCTTGATTGCGGAAGCTCACGACCATCTGTCCATCAGGGGCGAGCCGCCGCGGTACATCCACGAAATAGTGATTGGGGCCTGTTCCCACTTCCTGGTAGGTACGGAAGTAAACCTCGGTGCCATTGACCGTTATCGTATATCCAAATACTTTTTGATTGCGAACGTGGATCTCTTGGATTTCCAAAAGAATAGAGGATTCTCCTCCTCCGACATGCATCGAACAGGACAGGAGTGCGTTCTTATCGGTGAGTACTCGTGCCGCATCGAAACGGGATCGAGCTCCGAGCACGGTGCTCAAGTCTTCGCTGGGTACTTTCCCTGAAGTCTCCAGTCGATGTTGCTGTTCTGAATCTGCGCGCCCCAGGGAGACCACATCCAGAATTGGCATGGTGGTTTCTGCACCCCAAACGTGCATGGTGACCAGAGCGATGGAGAGCACGAGTGGGAGGCGCATATGATTTCTTTCAGGAATTTAAGGAGGAATGAAATCAGGGTTTGCTATGGGTAAGATGCAAACCCCGACGCCTCACTTTTCGATCGCTGGCGTAGTTGTCATCACGCGGATGCGGCCAAGGGCCATGCGCTCGTCGGCGGGATTGACGCGCATGGTGAGCTTCACCAGCAGGTCGGTACGTCCGCTCGCCACCGGCGTCAGGTCGATGAAATTCCAGGGCACTTTCCATGGACGAACCGACTGCGCATAGCAGTTCTGCCAGGTGTTGTCGAAGCGTCCGCAGGCGACCCAGGTGGCGCCGCCATCCTTGCTGGCGGCGAAGTCGATCAGGCTCGAGTCGTCGTAGACCCGGGCGCTGAATTCCAGCACCGTCATCCCCAGAGGACGCTCGGAGGTCACCTTGTAGACCACCGTCCCCGGCTCGAACGGCTGAGCCGGACGCATCAGGAATGAGTGGTTGTCGCCGTTGTGCGGTTCAGGGTTGTGGCGTTTCACGACTACGCCGTCGGCGCTCTGCGCCGCTGCACGCCAATCATCTCCGGTCATGGTGGTGTAGTCCTGGGTCATCAGCACCTGTTGGCGTTGCGTGATGCCGAGCAGGCGGCGGGTAGTGCCGGCTTCGGTGTACGGCGAGTAATCGATGGTCACCTCTGCACCCGGGGGCAGGGCCGAGGTCAGCATGTGTGCCTCATAGGACCGAGCCAAGCCATGGAGGGCGACGGTGTCGACCTCGGTGGCATAGTCGAATTCGTAGGTCCGGCCGTCGTCGAGGACCAGCGTGCCGTTGCTGAACGGCGGCAGGGCCGAGAACGGCGTTACCTTGGCGATGCGGCCATGGTCGTAGCCATAGCGGGCGCTGATCTTCGCCACCTGGCCACGCTCATTGAGCAGCAGCTCGAGGCGGTCGCCACGCTGCGGCCAGTCGCTCTTGGCGCGCGGTTTCTCCTCGTGGTCGGCGATACGCTCGACGGTGACGTCGGTGGCCACCGGCAGGGAGAGGTTCTCCTCGCCGCCCAGGAGCTGCGTATCCTGGCTGTCGATGCGCACGTTCGCGCGGTTGCCATCGAGATAGCGGGCGACGATGGTCTTGGGCAGGGTGCGCGCCGGCGGTGCCGCGCGTACGCTTTCGGCCTCGATCGTGATCCGGCCGGCCTTGGCGATGAGCGCGCCCTGGGCATCGGCAACGAGGCGGAAGCGGTTGGGTGCGACCTCGGTCTGGGTCCAATGCGAGCCGTCCTTCGCCGGCAGGGCGGCGACGAACTTCTGGCGCCCGCTCTCGGGAGTGACGGTGAACTCGCAGGCCTCGGCGTTGAGTTCGTGGACGGTGGCGATGATCACCTGATTCTCATCAGGCAAAGCGATCTCCAGAGCCTGACGACCGAGGCGGCCATGACCGCGCAGCGCGTAGCGTGCGGGCAGGACCTCGCTGACCGCGCCATTGAGCAGGCGTTCGACGCTGCCATAGCGACCGGCGGCGAGTAGCGCAGCGGCCTGTTTGGCGATGTCGTCTTCACCCGCCAGGGCGCGATAGCGGGCGAACAGGCGTTCGGCCACGACCCGCTCCTGGACCCACAGGTTGAGGGTCCGCTGCTCGTACATGGTGAAGGGATTAGCGACGAGATGTCCGGAACCCCGACGCCATTGACCGGCGACCTTGAGCTCCATGAGGAAGGTGGCATCGAAGGCGCCCTGGGCATGCATCACCAGACGCAGCACACCCGACTTTTTGCCCTTTAACCGCTCGCCGAGGTCGACCGTGGTCTTGCTGGTCATGTACGGCTCCCAGTGGTCGGGACAGGGGAGCTTTTCCGCGTTCAGCTTGGCGACCTCGCCGAGAGATTCGGGGGTCTCGCCGAGCAGCACCTGGATGCTGTTCCCGGCACCCGGAGCGATGCGCCCGTCGAGCTGCAGCGAGAGGCCGGATTCGAAGGGCTCGCCGCCGTTGTCGAGGCGGTAGGTGATCGAGCCGGGCTTGGCGAGATCGACCACCGCCAGGCGCGACATGCTGCCCGAGTCGGCGCATTCGCGGCTCTGGCTATGGATCGTGAGATTGTCACTGCTGACGATACGCTCGCTCGGTCCCATGGTGCGCTGGGTGTTGTACATCACCTCCAGCATCGAGGGCAGGTAGTGCGGTGGGATTAGCGCCGGCAGGGCGGCGCAGCCATCGGCGGCGCGGATGACCTTGGTCGTCTCGGCGGTATCGCCGATGAAGGTGGCATACTGGAAGCCGGCATCATAGAGATTGCGCATCAGGTCCGGGGTCTTGGCGAAGGGCGCCCAGATGTTGACGTGGGCGAGCTTGCCGTTGGCTTTCACGTAGTCGTACTGCGCGAAGCGGTCGAAGAACACCTCGCCGCTGGACCAGAAGCCGTCGACCATGCCTGCCTGGCCACCGAAGTAGCGGCGGTCCTTCAACGGACCCTGATCGGTGGTGAAGACAGTGTGCGCGTACTGGTTGTCGATCGCCTGCTCATCGGGCAGGCGCACCGTTCCGCGGTCGACGACCACGCTTTCGCGAGGGAAGACCTCGGCGTGCCAGGAGGCGAAGAGCTTCCACAGGCGGACATCGTTGGTGTGCAGCCAGGCGCGTTCCGCTTGATCGAGGCCGTCGGTGGGATCGAGCGTTACTCCGTCCTTGGCGGCGGCGGCCATAGTCGCGGCGTTGACCTCGCCCAGCGGCGGACCGAGCTCGCGGGTGTAGAGCGGGCGCGGCGTCTGGCCACGGGCCTTGAGCAGATCGACGGTCTCGCTGATCTCCGCCGTCCCGGCCAGGAAGCGCTGACGCATGATCGTCTGCAGCAACGGATCCCAGGAGCTGGTCCAGAACGTGCTGCCCCACATGTTGGGGTAGGCCGGCGACCAGCTCTTGCTGGGGACATCGAAGGCCATCTGGCTGTAGCGGATGTCGGTGAAATACCCGCCCTGGCCATCCGGGCCGCGCGGGGCGCCGCCCCAGGTGGTGCCGTTGAGGAGGATCTCCACCGGCCGGCCCGTCTCGGCCGAGCGCACCAGTTGGTCCCGGAGGCGTTGACGGATGTCCTTGAACGGAACATTGAGGAAATTCACATCGCGGTACTCGCCATAGGGGGCGAAGTCGCGTCCGGGGCCGCCCACCCCAGGAGCCGTCGCCACCATCCCCAATAGCGCTACCGGGCGATAGACCTGTTCCTGGGGTTCGATGGTCCCGAAGAAATCGTGGTACAGCCACACCTGGCCCACGCTGAAGGCGGGAGCGCCGGCGCTGGTCATGGTCACCTTTAGATCATTGAGATCCTTGCCGGCCTGGGCGACGGCAGCGGGAATGCGGATGAAGTAATGATTGGGACCGGCGCCGATCTCTTCATAGGTCCGGAAATAAACGTCGGTGCCATTGACGGCCACGGTGTAGCCGAAGGCCTTCGGCCGGCGCACGTGGATCTCTTGGACTTCGAGGATCAGATCTTTGGCGTGTTTAGGTTTCTGTAGCGTGAACGAGAGTGCGCTGCCCCTGCCGGTGACGGTCTGCACGCCGTAGGTGCGTGCGAAGCCCCCGATCTCGGTTGCGAGCTGTTCGGAACGCACGTCGCCGGTCGTCCGCCGTCCGTGGGCGGCGAGGCTCGTGGCTTCGCCGCACGACAGCTGATCGAAGATCGCCGGAGCGGATTCCGTGACCGCTTTCGCGGTCGCGGACGTTGGTTCTGCAGCCGTCGCTGGTTGCTTAAGAAACGCCGGTTCGGTCACGCCGAGAAGCATTGCGAGGAGGATGATTCGGTTATTTTTCATAGTAATTCCACGATTTAGAGACTCATCTGCTGATCATCTTGGCATCAGGAGAAGAGCCGCATGTCACAAAAAAAATGGGGATCTGAGGATGCTCAGACCGCCGTGCAGCTCATGCCGGTCAGCTCGGCCAGCCGTCGCAACCAAGGCCCCTGATGGCCGGCGGCGATGGCGCAGTGATGGCTTGGGCCGCGCGCGCTCCACTTTTCGATGAAAGAGCGCGCACCCACGGGAAAACGGTAACGGCTGTTGGTGTTGCCGATGTCGAGAGTCGGGCCGGCGACGGCCTCGCCTTCGGCGAACAGCAGCTCGTCCTCGTCAGCCGGACCCTGGACCACCGCCAGGGCGGTGGCCGCGCCGTGACGCACGCGCATCTGGATCGAAAGACCCTTGCCGGGTTTGCCGTGGTACAGCGGTAGCGGCACGAGGCGCACCTGCTCTTGGGCGATGTGCGGATGACCCGGTCCGTCATGGCCAAGGAGTACCACATCGTCGGCGAGATCGAGGCCATAGAACTCGCTGAACGAACCGCCGGTCCCGGCGAGATCGAGAATCTTCATGGCGAGGACGTTCTTGGCCTCGTATTCGCCGGCGCAGGGGATGCCCTCGGCGGTCAGTAGGGTCAGTCCGGGAATCAGCGAGGTCACCACATCCTGGCCGGGATCGCCGGTGACGCCTTCGTGGTAGTAGCAGAGCGCGCCCAGGCGATGGCGTTCGACCAGCGCCGAAAGAGCGGCGGCGGTGCGCGCCGCGCGTTCGACCTCCTCCGGTTCGCAGCTGGGATCGATGCGGAAGGTCGTCGCCAGACGCTGGCGGGCATCCGCGATCGCACTCGCGGTGAGTTCGCGGCGCAGCGCCACCAGCTCATCCATTTCGAGCATCTCATGATGGCAACCAAAGCGCGCCGCCAGGCGGGTGAGGTCGCTGTAGACGTCGAGCATGCCACCGTAGTAGCGTCCGAGCATGCCCACCCGGGTGAGGCTCAGCTGGGCCCGCACGCGGGCCGCCGTCACCCAGCTGTCGATCGCCGACCAGGCGGCGGGTTCCTCGAGATGGCCGGTAACGACGTGGAAGGGCAGGTGCGAACGGCGGAAGACATTAGCGACCTCAGGCACCGAACAGGCCTGGCAGTTGGCCAGCCAGGCGCCGGTCATCGCCCCGCGATCGCCGAGGGCATTGATCGCCGCGTAGTCCATGGCCGCGGTCGGTTGCAGATTGAGGATCACCACCGGCCGGCCGAGCGCCTGGACGACGGGCAGAACAGTACTACTTAATGCGTAGGTTGAGATATAGAGGAACACGATCTCGCAGCCGGCTGCGCGCAGGCGGGAGCCGGCGGCGCGGGCGGCATCGGGGGAATCGACTAGGCCGGCATCCTCGACCCGCACACCCGGCCGAGTAAGCCCGGCGGCGATGCGTCGCTGGTATCCGAGCAATTCGTCTTTGAGCCTGGGAAACTGCGGCCAATAGGTGTCGAGTCCGATGCCGAAGAGGCCAACGGTGGTGGGCAAGGTGGTGGTCATTCCCTTAGGCTACACCGCAAACACGGCCATGGCCATGCCCGCAAACACTATCTTCTGGCCCGAATCGTTTGTCGCTACTTTTTCTTATGGATCCCCATGGTCCGTTCGCCTGGCCCGAATGCCTTACGAGCGGGCGACCTTGGCGGCCTTCAGGCCTGCGGCGGTCAGGCGGGTGATTTCCGCCCAGTTGCCAGCGGCGATCAATTCTTTGCTGCAGATCCACGAACCACCGCAGGCGGCGACGGCTTTGATGGCCAGGTATTCGGCAATATTGGCGGCATCGATGCCGCCGGTCGGGACGAAGCGCAAGCCGGCGTAGACCGCGGCCAAGCTGTGCAGGGTCTTGGCGCCACCGAAGCTGGCGGCGGGAAAGAATTTCACGACCTTGAGCCCGTATTCGAGAGCCATCTGGATTTCGGTGGGGGTGACTACCCCGGGAATGATTATGACGTTCTTCGCCAAGGCCCATTCCACGACCTTGGGACTGAGACCGGGACTGACCAGGAACTTGGCACCAGCGTCGACGGCGGCCTGGGCCTGATCGATGGTCAGCACCGTACCGGCGCCGACACAGATGTCGGGGTCGGCGGCCATGGCCTTGATCGAGTCTGCGGCAGCAGCGGTGCGGAAGGTGATCTCGGCGCAGGGCAGGCCACCGGCCTTCATCGCTGCACCCAGGGGGGCGGCGTTGGCGGCGTCATCGAGAACGACGACGGGAATGATGCGAAAGGATTCGAATTGAGCGATGATCGACATGAGGTCTTTCGTTACAGGAAGTAGATTGAGTCCAGGGAGCCGATATCCCCGGTGTAAAATATTAAAGTCTAGACTGTGGTTTCACCCAAAGAATGCGTCTGGAAACGCAAGTGGTGCGCAGATGCAAGGCGCTTCAAGCCGCGGCATGGCAGCGCCATGTTAGGTTTGAAGCAACGCCGCAGGTGCGCTCCAATTGCGTTTTCCAGAATCAGCGCTGGACGCGGGCGGAACCGCCCTTGACCAGGGCCTCAACTTCGGCCTTGGAGGCCATCGAGGTGTCGCCCGGGGTGGTCATGGCCAGGGCGCCGTGGGCCGAGCCGTAGTCGACGGCGGCTTGGGGGCCGAGGCCGGCGAGGAAGCCATAAGCCACACCGGAAGCGAACGAGTCGCCGCCACCGACGCGGTCATAGATTTCCAGACGGCGGTTCGGCGCCTGGTAGAATTTGCCGTCGGCCCAGATCACCGCGCTCCAGTCGTTATCGCTGGCGCTGTGGACTTCGCGCAGAGTGGTGGCCACGACCTGGAAGTTGGGGTAGGTCTTGGTGACTTCGCCGATCATGCCCTTGAAGGCGGCGGGATCGAGGGCGCTGCGGTTTTCATCCAGGCCCTGCACTTCGAAGCCCAGGGACATGGTGAAGTCTTCTTCGTTACCGATCATCACGTCGACATACTTGGCGATCTCACGGTTCACTTCCTGAGCCCGTTTGGTGCCGCCGTAGGCCTTCCACAGGCTGGGGCGGAAGTTCAGGTCGTAGGACACGATCGTGCCGTGCTTTTTGGCGGCCTTGGCGGCGGCGATCACCACTTCGGGGGTGTGCTCGCCGAGGGCGGCAAAGATGCCACCGGTGTGGAACCAGCGGACGCCCTTCTTGCCGAAGATGTCCTCCCAGTCGAAGTCGCCGGGCTTGAGCTGGCTGACCGCGGTGTGGCCGCGATCCGAGCAACCCACCGCACCACGGGCGCCGAAACCGCGCTCGGTGAAATTCAGGCCGACACGCACCGCGCGGCCCAGGCCGTCATAGGGCACCCACTTGACCAGCGAGCTGTCGACACCGCCCTGGAGGATCAGGTCCTCGACCAAGCGCCCGACGGGATTGTCGGTGAAGGCGGTGACCACGGCGGTCTTCAGGCCGAAGCAGCGGCGTAGGCCGCGGGCGACGTTGTATTCGCCGCCGCCTTCCCAGGCCTGGAAGGTGCGGGTGGTGTGGATGCGGCCCTCGCCGGGATCGAGGCGGAGCATGATTTCGCCAAGGGACAGGGCATCCCAGGTGACCGATTCGCGGGATTTGATGTGCACAGGCGAACCATTGCAGGTCGGACTGCTAGTTCCAAAATGATTCCGTTCCACGGTTCTTGTTCCGTATTATAGAACAAGCTATGAGTCCACTTCATGACGGTCTACAACTTCTGGAATGGTTGTCCGACCATCCGCAGGCCCAGGGGGTGACGGTCGTGGCGCAGGCCTTCGGGTGGCCCAAAAGTCGTGCGCACCGGGTGTTGGCGACGTTGCTTACGGCGGGGTATGTGGTCCAAGACCCTGACCGCCGGTACCGGGCGACGCCGCAAGTCTTGCGCTTGGCCAGCGGTGTAATGTCGAACACGCCGATCCGGACCCTGGCCCTGCCGGTCTTGCGCCAGGCGGCCCAGATCACCGGCGGCGATGCGATCCTCTCGGTGTTACATGGGGATCGTTCCCTAGCTATCGCCGTCGATAGTCCGGCGGGACGCCTGAGTGAGGATCCATTCGACGTTTTGGGTCGCACCGCGCATCTGCACGCCGCCGCCAATGGCAAGGTCCTCTTGGCGTGGCTGCCATTGGTGGAGCAACGCCAGGTGCTGGATCGTCTACCCATGTCGCGCTTGACGGCGCGGACCATCACCGACCGCGCCAGCCTGGAGGCGGAATTGGAGCAGGTCCGGGCCCAGGGATTCGCCCGCAATGACCGCGAAAATCACCCCGATACCGTGACTATATCGGTGCCGGTCTTTGACGGTTTCCACCGCGCGGTGGCGGCCATGGGCTTGTCGCAGCGCCCGGGGGTCTTGAAGCAGGCCCAGGTGGTCGCGGTCCTCAAGAAATCCTCGGCGGGGCTCTCCCGGGCTATCGCCGGCGTGTGAAATCAGCGGGCGGCCGCATCCGTTTACTCGTCGCGCGCCTCCTCGGAGCCTCCATCTTTTTTGTGACATGACGGCAGTGTGCTGATGTCCATGATCATGGCATGGCTTCCTCACTCACTTCGATGTGCTTCATTTCCACCTTGATCGTGAGCCTCCAGGGCGGCGGCTGGGCTGCCGAGACGACGCCCCCTAGTCATGTCAGGCCCAACGTCGTCGTCCTCCTCGCCGACGACCTCGGCTACGGCGATGTCGGCTGCTATGGCGCGACTCGCATCAAGACGCCCAACATCGATCGCTTGGCCGCCGAGGGCATGCGCTTCAGCGATGGGCATGCACCGGCGGCCACCTGCCAGCCCAGCCGCTATGGGTTGATGACCGGCCGTTACTATTGGCGCCGCAAGGCAGTGCATAATGGGTTCTACTTCCAGGAGGGTGAGGCCACCCTACCGGCGGTGCTGCATGGGGCCGGGTATGCCACCGCCTGCTTCGGCAAATGGCACCTGGGTCTAGGTGACGGTTCGCCGGTGGTCTGGGAGAATGAGATTAAGCCCGGGCCGTTGGAAGCCGGATTCGACCATTACTTCGGTACGCCGTACTCGCTCAACGAACCGCCATTCGTGTTCATGAACGGTCGCCGGGTGGTCGGTGCCGACGCCGCCGACCCCATCCGCATCATTCCGGCCAACCAGACGGTGCTGGGTTACGGCCACGGCATCAGCTTGGGCGGCATCAAGGCTCACCAGGCGCGTCAGGTGGATCAGGCCGACCTTACCATCACTGAGGCTGCGACGTCCTATTTGCGTCAGCAAAGCGCCGCGCAACCGTTCTTTATCTACCTGCCCTTCGTCGCCCCGCATGTGCCGTTGGCGCCCGCGTCCCGTTTCCAGGGCGCCAGCCAGGCGGGGGTCTACGGCGACTATGTCCAGCAATTAGATTTCTGCGTCGGACAGGTGCTCGACACCCTCGAAGAGCGCGGCCTGGCCGGCAACACCCTGGTGGTGTTCACCAGCGACAACGGCGGCTGCCCCAACTTGAGCGCCTTGCGCCAGGGCCATCGCACCAACGGTGCGCTGCTGGGCCAGAAGACCGACGGCTGGGATGGGGGCCACCGCGTGCCGTTCATCATCCGTCAGCCTGGAGTCGTGCCGGCCGGCATCACCAGTAGCCGGCTGATCTCGCTCACCGATATCATGGCCACCACCCTGGCGGCCACCGGCGTGCCCCTGCCTGCTGGCGCCGCCCCCGACAGCCTTGATCAGACTCCAGTCCTGCGCGATCCCGCCACGCCGGCGGTGCGCAGCGAGATGATCTACCAAGCGGTGCGCGGCTATGTCCTGCGTTCGGGGTCCTGGACCTACCTGCCTGGTCGTGGTTCGTTTGGCTTCACGGCTCATCCCACGACTCCGTGGCAGGACTGGCGCGATCTCGGTTTCGTCAACAGCGATCTCGACGCTGCTGGCAAGCCTCGGCCCGAGGCGCCACCGGCGCAGCTGTATGACAGCGTCAATGATCCGGATCAAGCGATCAACCTCTGGCGTGAGTATCCCGACGTCGTCCGCCAGCTCGATGCACGTTTGCGCGAACTTCTGCCGTCGGGTATACAGACCAAGTTGTAGTTCGCAGCAGTTCGCAGCGTTTACGCCTGGCGGTGGCCATTAGGATGGAAGGCAGGAGATGATCGATAACGAGATCACCGTGGCGGTGGTGGAAGATGATCCTGAACTGCGTGCTACGTTGCGTGTCTTCCTCGAGCGCGGCCCCGGAACGCGATGCGTAGGCGACTACGCCAGCGCCGAGGAGGCCCTTGTCAGCCTTCCCGGCTTGCGTCCGCAGGTGATCCTCATGGATATCAATCTGCCGCAGGCGAGCGGGATCGACTGTGTGCGTCAGCTGGCTCCGCAACTGCCCCAGGCTTTGATCATCATGCTGACCGTCTTCGATACCACGGAAGTAGTGGTCGAGGCCCTGCAGGCGGGGGCGATCGGCTATTTGCGCAAACCGACGGATTCCGAGCATCTTTTGGCGGCGATCGAGGATGCGATGGCCGGCGGGGCACCCATCACCAGCAGTATCGCCCGCTGTCTTCTGCAGACCTTCCGTCGGCCGCCGGTCGATCCTGCGGTGCTCGGCGCGGCGGGTCTCTCTCCACGCGAATACGAGATTCTCAATCGGTTGGCCAGGGGCTTTCCGCATAAGGAGATCTCGGCCGACTTGCAGATCGGGATTTCCACCGTGCGCAGCCATGTCGCCACCATGTATCGTAAACTTCAGGTGAGGTCGCGTTCCCAGGCAGTGGCCAAGTATATGGCCGATACGAACCCTCATCCATTATTGTGACATGACGGGGTCTAAGGGGATCGAAATTCTCCAAGTAACTCAAAAGAGAGCATGATGAATCAAAATATCTACTCCTGCCTGCTGGTATCAGTCTGCCAAATCGTCCCGCTGGCGGTTACTATCGCTGCTGAGCCTGCGCCAGCGATTCAACGGCCGAACGTGGTGGTGATCCTCGCCGACGATCTAGGCTATGCCGACCTTGGCTACACCGGGGCCAAAGATGTTGTTACGCCCAACATCGATGCCTTGGCCCGGGAAGGTGTACATTGCACCAATGCGTATGTAACCCACTCCGTCTGCAGCCCTTCCCGAGCTGGGCTGGTTACCGGCCGGCATCAGTCGCGTTGGGGCCATGATTCGAACTGGAGCGATTTCGGCCTGCCCGCCAGCGAGACCACCATCGGCGGCCGCATGCAGACTCTGGGCTATGCCACCGCCATCGTGGGAAAGTGGCACCTCGGCACGGCCATCTTTAGCAATCCGAAGGACGATGAGGCCACCACGGTCCACGGCTTTGATGAGCTCTTCCTAACCAACCACAACGCCACGTATTTCGAGGAGGATTACCTCGATTCCCGAGGCAATGGACGCTTCGCCAGGCTCGCTGACAAGACACTGTATACTCCTGATGTCTGTGCTGAGCGCGGGGCCGACTTCATTCGTCGTCAACAGGGTAAGCCCTTCTTCCTCTACCTGCCGCTCAATTCCGTCCATGAGAACTTCTATGCTCCAGAGCATCTGGAGGCACCTCCGAAGTATCTCGACCGCGTGAGTGGTATCGCTGACACGCGGCGAAAACTGATGGCGGCGATGGTGATCGGCCTGGACGAGGCGGTGGGCACGGTCATGCGGACCCTTCGCGAGACCGGCGCTGACCGCAACACCCTGGTAATCTTCGTCAATGACAATGGCGGCAGCCAGCACCTCGGGCCGCAGGTTTCGCTCAATACGCCGTTTCGTGGCGGCAAGGGTGAATTCACGGAGGGTGGCTTGCGCGTCCCGATGGTCATGCGTTGGCCGCAGGTACTGCCCTCGGGAATGACCTATGGCCTGCCCGTGAGCACCCTCGATCTGGTGCCCACGGCGGTCGCTGCTGCGGGCGGCGCCATCGATCCAGCCAGGCAACTCGACGGCGCCGCCCGCA
>JBIILZ010000212.1:0-3004 GCA_044338255.1 Planctomycetota bacterium
CGCGCCACGTCGGCGTCGTAGTGATTTCTTCGCTGTTGGTGATGACTTCATGCGCCCCTCCGGCTGGCCACTATGCCGGAGGGGAGTGGGGATTCATCGGGGCGTTATCGGAGGCTTACCGAACACCAGTCCCAGCATCAAAGGGGACACACCACCTTATTAGGTGGTGTGTCCCCTTTGAGTCGGCAGACAATGACGGTGATGGGCCGATCTAAGCATTAGGAATCTGGCGTTTGCGGGTGACCGGACATCGGAGGCGATGGAGGTACCTTATGTAAGTGCCGGTCAAAAAAATGGAAATTGGCTATTTCATCCTTGAGCAACAACTGATTTCAATTCCAAATTAAGCACATTCCAATATTCGAGATATCTGTTTAAATACATCTTATCTCCGTGGATTTCTCCTCTAGAGACACTCTCGGTAAAAGCAATCATGTGTGACTCGATGAATATTTTGTGCGACTCAATTCTTTCGCTTATAACCAAGTCAGGAACCGGAGAAATTAATTCCAATTCCGCTTTCAGCATAGCAAAATTGCGCTGTTCTAAAAGCACTAATGAGTGCCTTGAGCTATTTTTAATAATTTTCAGATACACGGTTTTCATTAAAGGAGTCATTATTTACCTCCGAGGATTATGACGGGTAGTTCATAAAATCCAGCTCGTTGAGCTGCGGTAATTCTATGAACTCCATTGACGATTTCATAAGAGTTACCAACTCGCCTTACAACTGCAGGATTATCCATATATCTCAGCAAATCGAAAGGAGTAACCCCCACTAGTCTGCCAGGGTCAATCACATGATCAGCAGGCGCAAATGTATCGTTTAAACGCACATAGGCACGAACCGAGTCCAGGCGAGCGCTCCTTGGAGGGAAGTGTAATGAAGATTCGCTAAGATTCCTTGCTCCAGGGAGGAATTCTACCGCATTATCTAGATTTAGCTCATCGGGTATCCCTGGTGGCTTGGGGGGATCATTTTCTGCCATCCCTAATATACCCCGAGGTCTCCCCGTTCCCCGCAACGGCGCCTGCATCATCTCATCCAGATACATGCCCATCTGACGAGCAGCCCGCGCCTGAGCTTGCATCGACCCAATCATCCGCGGAAGTGCACGGGCACCGGCAATGGCAGGACCTACCAAGGCCAATGCTTCCGGCGCAGCGAGTGCAGATGCCACCGCTGCCCGGCTGTAACCAGCATCTAAGCCGGCTTGAGCGAGTTGCCCGGTTCCGGACAACAACTCGACATCGCTGGTTGGAATCCCAGCCCCACGCGCATACGACAGGCGCGCCACATCCGCCACCTGCAAAGCAGGCTCGGTGACGATAGCCTTCGGGGTATCATAGAAGGTGTATTTCCCAGTGTAGTACATGGCGCGAGCCAAATCACGTCCCTGTGGACGGTCGAAGAATCCCAACTGGGCAAAAGCCGCATTGGTGCGCCCAATGGCCCCTACCTCATTGGCAGAGATGATGGCGCTTCCTGCACCGAACCAGGTGGGCGCCGTATCCCCGAAAATGAAACGGGTATCCACGTCGGCTCGCCCCAAGGCCAAAGACGAAGCGGCTGGCGAGTAGACATCATACGTGCCACGTCCACCTGCATCCGGGAGACGGGCAAAGCTTCCAGGAACAGCCTGTGCCGCCTGGATTCCTGCCGCCAGTTCAGCAAAGCTGTATGGCTGCGGCTCCTTGCCGTCCGAGTCGTTCCATCGCACATAGGCCCCGCCATCAGGGCGCATCTGCACCTCCCAAAAGAGGCCGGTGTCGTCTGAACCGTTGATTGGATCCCACGGATACGCCATCAACAGTGGTGACCCCGCATATCCTAATGGATCCACTGACAGGAAGTTCCCACTCGGGGTATCGAGCACACGCGCACCGTTCTGCACCTGCTTCGACGCTGCATCATACCACCGCCCGCGCCAGCCAAGCCCATCGACAGCATTCCCCTCCTGCCAGACAAAGTTATTAGGGATGGTCGTCTCAGCCGTGGGCTGCCCCATGAACCCCGCGCCGCCACCAGCCTGCTGATCGACTTGCGCGAAAAGCTGGCTCGGCACTTCGCCTGTCGGATCGGTGAAGATCCGCGATAGGAACATCGGCGTTGAACCGTTCAGACTGCCGACCTTACCGCGCACGGTACGGTCGGGATCGACCACCAGGGAGGTAACCGTGCTGCCGGTGCTCTCGTAGAGCGGCAAGCTTCCATACACCCCATAGGTCGTAGTTGTGCCGCCTTGCGTCACGCCCAGAAGACCCGACGCGTCACGCGTGAACGTCGTGCTGCCACGCGATAGGCGTTCAACGCCACCGGGGATATAGGTCATCCCCACCGTCTGGCCGTTGACGGTCTGTGACTTCAGGCGATTCCACGGGTCGAAAGCGTTCGCCTGCGAGGTGCCGTCGGTCCACGTGATGCCCGTTTGATTGCCGCGAGTATCATAGCTCGGCGTACCGGTTCGGCTGCCCACCTCGGTCTGCTCGACGATCGACGTGATCTGATCCACGGTGTTGTACGCGTAGCTACGAGCGCGGTACGAGCCCGCCTGCACCCAATGCAGTGCCGTGACCGTCGCCTGGGCGATTCCCCCGTCGGCTGCTGCTGCCACGCCGATCCGCCCGCGTAAGCTTGCGATCGGTACCGTGAGCGGGGCCACCGTCGTGGTGGTGCCCGCGCCCGTCGGATGGATTACTGCGTGCACGCCACCTGGCTGACGAGTGAGCTCCAGGATCGCCGTCGTCGCCGTTGGGGCGACGACCGCCGCCGTGCGCGCGATCTCGTGTTCGCCATCGGCGTCCACTCGGAGGAAAACGCCTTCGAGTGTCGTGACCCCAGCATTCGCCGTTACCAAGGCACGCCATTCGTCCCAGGCGACCAGTTCACCCGTGACCGTGCGGGTGAGGTTCACGACCAAGCTGATGCTGCGCCAACTCGTCGTCGGCTGCGGCAGAGATACCGTCGCGCTGACGTAGGTCAGCGGATTGCTACCAGGCGACA
>JBIILZ010000117.1:0-11066 GCA_044338255.1 Planctomycetota bacterium
ACGGCATCTCCGGCGTTGGCAAAACGGTCAGATAGCTCCCGCTATCCGCCCGCTTTGCCGCCTTGGATCTGCCGGACGATACCTTCGCCATCCTCGGTCATCTATTCCCGACAGACTCCTAGGTAGTCGAGCTGAGGAAGCGCGCGAATTTGGTCAGCGTCTGCACCACCACCGGTACCTGCCAATCGGCGAACACCGCTCGCCAGTAGGCGGCTGAAGCCGGCGGATCATTGGTCTCGATCTCGAGTTCGTAATCGTGGCGTTCACCGAAGGTCGTGTCATCGAGGCAGAGGACTTCGCTGACGCCCTCGCGGGTGGTCTTCCATTCCAGACGCCGGTTAGCGAAGCCGCCGAGGGCTTGCAGCGTCTGGCCGGCGAGGGCCGCGCGGATCGGCAGCGGCAAGGACAGGGACAGGGCCGTGCTCCAGGTGGCATCAGGCTGGGTCACGCCGCCGATCAGCGCCGCCGGCAGGTCATCCTCCCATTCGCGATGCGCCGAGAGGCCATCGGCGGCCTGGGTGCTCTCTGCCTTGTGTTTGCAGGTCAGGACGAAGCGCTCATTTTCCTGACGGATGCGCACGTTCATACGCACCGCGCGCAGGCGGCGATCAGGGGTGTCGTAGAAAGCATTGCGCTGCATGAGCAGGTGCGCATCGCCCAATGACGTCGTTAATAGACTTCCCACGCGAGCGTGTTCGCTGGCAGTCAATGCCCATTTCAGTTCCTGTTCGAGATGGTCGCGCATGGGAGTAGCCTCTGGCATATCTTCCGTATCGTAGCCCACCGCTATGAGCAACCCATTCGATTTCCTTGAGTCCCTCGTGAAGCTCGAAGAGCAGATCTCGGAGCTTGAACAGCTATCAACCAGCAGCGGCGTCACCGTCGCTCCGGAAGTGACCTCGTTGCGCGCCAAGTTGGCGGTCGAGAGTCGCGCCCTGTTCGCGACCTTGACCCCGTGGCAGCGCGTCCAGCTCTCGCGTCATCCGCTGCGCCCGCAGGCTAGCGACTATGTCGATCATATGGTCGAGGATTTCGTGCCCTTGGCTGGCGACCGGCGTTTTGCCGATGATGAGGCGATCATCACCGGCATCGGCCGCCTTGGTGATCACGCGGTGATGATCGTCGGCCAGCAGAAGGGCAAGGACGTCCACGAACGCCGCCGCTGCAACTTCGGCATGCCCCATCCTGAGGGCTACCGCAAGGCCATGGCCAAGATGCGTATCGCCGAGAAGTTCGGCCTGCCGATCATCTGCCTGATCAACACCCCCGGCGCCTTCCCCGGCGTCGAGGCCGAAGAGCGCGGGCAATCGATCGCCATCGCCGAGAACATCCGCGACATGGCGTTGATCCGCGTGCCCATCCTGGTGGTGGTGATCGGCGAAGGCGGATCGGGCGGAGCCTTGGGAATCGGCGTCGGCGATCGCATCATCATGCTCCAGAACAGCTATTTCTCGGTGATCAGTCCCGAAGGTTGTGCTGCCATCCTGTGGAAGGACGGCGCCAAGCGCGAGCTCGCCGCCGAGCGCCTCAAGCTGACCGGCACCGAGCTGATGAAATTCGGCATCGTCGACGAGATCGTCGAAGAACCCGCCGGTGGCGCACATCGCCAACCGCTGGCGATGATCGAAGGGTTGAAGACCTGTCTGCTGAAGCAACTCGCCCAGCTGCAGACGCTGACCACCGACGAGCTGCTCGAACGCCGCTACCAAAAGTATCGCGCCATCGGCGAAGTCCGCATCGGCTGAAAAGCACATCTGCGGTCCATCTGCGGCGTTGCACGAGACTCGACATGGCGCTGCCATGCCAGCACCTCGTGCGCCTTGCAGCTGGGCCACAGCTGCGCTTTTCAAGGTTTCTGGGTTATGGATGAGGCCGACTGCTCGACTCATCACCATCGCCGCGTCCCTGCATAATCGTGGGCTCAGGTCAGCGGTTTGCCGGCGCTCAGGGCCAGCAGGCGGCGGTAATGGCCGTCGGTTTTTGCGGCGAGTTCGGTGGGAGTGCCGTCTTCGACGATGCGCCCGTGGCTGAAGACCAGGATGCGATCGACGGCGCGGAGGGTCGAAAGGCGATGGGCGACAATCAGCGTCGTGCGCTGGGCGCAGAGGCGGTCGAGGTCTTCTTGCAGGCGGGCTTCGGTTTCGAGATCGAGAGCGCTGGTCGGTTCATCGAGGACCACGATCACCGGATCGCGGAGGAAGATCCGCGCCAGGGCGATGCGCTGGCGCTGGCCGCCGGATAAGCGCGAGCCGCGCTCGCCGACCTTGGTCTGATAGCCAAGCTCGGTGTCGAGGATGAAGGCCTGCGCCTGGGCGCGGCGGGCGGCCTCGGCGACCTCGGCATCGCTGGCTCCCGGACGGCCGAGACGGATGTTCTCGGCGATCGTGGTGTTCCACAGGAACGCATCCTGGGTCATCAGCGCGCTGCGCCGCCGCAGCTGGCGCTTGCCGATCTCGGACAACGGCAAGCCGTCGTAGAGGATGGTGCCGGCTGTGGGACTGTAGAAGCCCATCACCAGATCGAGGAAGGTGGTCTTGCCCGCACCGGTCTCGCCGACTAGGCCGACACGCTGGCCCGCGGGGATCACCAGCGAGAACGGTTCGAGGGTGTCGCGATCGGCCTTGGCATAGCGGAAGCGCACCTCGTTGAGGCGGATCTCGCCGTGCAGGGTGACCTCGCGCTTCGGCTGGAGGTAGTCCTCGAGCTCGTCGCTGTCGAGTACCTCGACCAGTTTCGCCATCGCCGGCTTGGCCGCCGACCAGGTGTCGATGAAGGCCGAAATCGCCCCCGCCCCAGCCTGGATGTAGCCATACAAGCCGATGAAGGCGATGACCTGGCCGATGGTGAAATGCACGCCTAGCCAGCCGGCGATGCCCAGGCCGCCGATGGTGTAGATCAACGTCGTGGTCGCGAACCACGCGAACTGCGTCCACAGTCCCAGCCAGCGGCTGGTGATGGCGGCCTCGAAACCGGTGGTGCGGATCTCCTCGATTGAGCGCCCGACATCGGCGGCGGCGTATTCCTCGGTGCCGAGGCCCTTGGTGACGCGCATGCCGGCGACGAACTCGACGATCTTGGCGGCGAAGTTCTCGCCCGAGGCCTGCACCCGGCGCTGGTGCTCGTTGATGCGATCCTGCATCCGCCGCAGCACCAGCAATTGCAGGGGCACGCCGAGGAGGGCGACCGCCGCCAGCAGCGGATTGGTGATCAGCAGGTAGATGGTGGCGCCGACGCCCAAGGTGATGCCGGGGACGAAGCCGTTGCCGACGGTGCCGAGGAAACCTTCGACGCGACCCATGTCGACGGTCAATTGATTGGCGAGGGCCCCCGCGCCGCGGGCACTGTAGAACCCCAGTGAGAGATGCTGCAGCTGATCGATGACAATGCGCCGCAGACGCGCGACGGTGATGCGATTGAGTAGGCCGGCATGGGCATACGCCTGCACGCTGGCCCAGGCATGGATCGGCCATAGGGCGAGGTTGGCGAGCGCGTATGCCGCGATCGGCCACCACGCCCAGCGCCCGTTGGCAGGATCGCTGGCATAGGGGATGACGCGATCGAAGAGCACCTGGATGGCGGCGACGAAGGGCAGGGCGGTGAGCGACTGCAAGACCTGCCACACCGTCGCCTTAGTGAATTGTCGACGTTCGGCGAGGATCAGCGCCAGCAGCCGATAGAGTGGGCGGACGCCGCGCGTGGCGGCTTTCAGGCGCGCGCTCTCAGCCGACAGCAGCGGCCCGGGGGCGCCCTCAACCACAGGTGACTTCGGCGAAGGTGAAGCCGATGCCTTCGCCCGGGCTTTCGAATTCCTGCGCGGTCTCGATCTCGACGATCTTGGCCTTGAGCTTCTTGTCCTGCTTGTCGTCCTGGGCCAGGGCCACCCACAGGCTTTCGACGCGTTCTGTGCCGTCGTCATTCTCGGCCAAGGTCCCGACCCAGATGTCCTTGGCGCCGGCGGCGGTGAGGGCTTTGACATAGCCGAGCAGACGATCGCGGTCTGGCCCGGTGTACTTGTGCGCCAGCCAGCCGGCGGCACCCACCGAGGTGCGGCTCAGATGGCGCTTGCAGCGCGTGTCGTTGGGGTGGTTTTTCATGCCCATGCGCGGCAGCGTGGGCCTTCTTCGGTGTCCGTCGAGGGCCTACCTTTTTTTAGACGTCTTTTTCAGACGTCTTTTTTCAAACGCCTTCGCCGAGGCGTTCGGCGAGGAAGCTGTTCAGGCCGGCGGCGCGGATCTTGGCCTGGGTTTTCTCGACTTCGTAGCGCAGGCGGTGAAAAGTCAGGCGATCCCCGTCCAAGGTCGCGAAGCTGCAGCGGATGTCGCGGTCGCGCGGTTGGCCCACCGAGCCGACGCAGATGTAGGCCTTGTGCCCGGCAGGCAGGCGGAAGCTGCGATGACCGTCGTGCGGGACCATCACGCCCATCGTCGTAGCCATGAAGGGGGTGTGGTTGTGGCCGGCGAAACACAGGTCGAAGCCTGAGAAATCACGACTCAGGGTGTCGATCATGTTGTTGGCTTCGAGCGGATTCTCCGGCTCATCGACATAGTCATGCACGGGGTCGTAGATCGAGCCATGCACCAGCAGCAGCGGCCCGTGCAGGGCGAACGGTTTGCGTTCCTTGAACCACGGCAGCAAGCCCCCGCCGGCGGCGGTCAGCAGCCGACGCGTCCAATCGATGGCCTGGGCGGCATGGGGATTGAAGCGGTGCTTGCCGGTGACCAGGGCTTCCTCGTGATTGCCCATCAGGCTGGTGGCGAAACGTTCCTTGGCGATGGTCGCTACCGCCACCGGATCGGGGCCGTAGCCGATCACGTCGCCCAGGCAGAGGTATTCGGTGACGCCGAGGCGTTCGCATTCCTCGAGGACCACTGACAGGGCCTCGATGTTGGAATGCAGATCACTGAGAATGGCAAGCATGGGTGGGATCTCAGTGCGGCTTGGTTCAGTGCGACTTGGTTCAGAGCGGCTTGGTTCAGTGCGGCTTGGTTCAGAGCGACTTGGTTCAGAGCGGCTTGGTCAGGCGGCGGGTGTCGCTGGCGGGCGACAAGACGAGCACGTCATCGGTGAGTTCACGATAGAGTTTGGCCACCGTCGACATGCTCAGGCCGACCACCGTGCCCCACGAACCCTGGAGATCGACAACGAATCGATCACCGGTCTCCTGGATGGCGTAGGCCCCGGCCCGCCCGCGATGCTCGCCGGTGGCGATATAGGCGCGGATATCCGCAGGTGTCAAAGCGCGCATGGTGACCCGGGCGATGCTGATGCCCGAGGCCTCGACGCTGCACACGCCCTCGTCGACACGGATCAGGTGGTGGCCGGTGAGCACGCTGTGCGTGGTACCTTGCAGGGCGGTGAGGATGCGCTCGGCGTCGGCATCATCGCTCGGCTTGCCGAACATCGTCATGCCCAGGCTGACGACCGTATCGGCAGCAAGGATCACGCCGCTGGCCGTCGGCGGAATGAGGGCGCCGCGGGCCTTGACCTGCGCCCGATCAAGGGCCACTAGCTGCGGACGGTCCCCGGTGACGGTTTCCTCATCACCAGTCGAGGTCACGACCGTGAAGGGCACCGAGGCGCGTTTGAGGAGCATGGCCCGCTGGGGGCTCTGGCTGGCAAGGTAGATCACGCCCTCACTATACCCTGCGAATAGGGTTATCAGCAAGTCCTACTCTGAGTGGCTCGTGTTGGCGACGCCAGTAGGCACGCCGCAGTGCAAAAACTATTGCTATATACGTAGACGGGCCCGGCCCCGATGGCTTTGAAGTTGAAAGCCCACGCCTACCGCCGAGCGTGGGTCAATGGGCTTCCTGGAATCGCTTAAGCGCACGTTCAATATCGGCGGCTGCGGCATTGAGGTCCATCTCGACCGCGCGACCTGGCATCAGGGAGAGCCGATCGCGGGCACGGTGCGGTTGCGCGGCGGCGATTTCGTACAGGAGGCGGAACGGCTGCGTATTGCGCTCGTGGAGTTCTGGACCGAGCGCCGTGGTTCGGGAAAGCACGCGCGCAAGGTGACCGTGACCAACGAAGCCGACAGCGCCATTCTCGCCTGCCCCTGTGCGGTCGAGGCGGACACCGAGCGCGAATTCGCATTCTCCCTCGTGCTGCCGGCCGATGCCCGCCTGACGCAGCCGGGTAAGAGCACCGGCTGGCGGCTGCAGGTGGAGTTGGAGGTGCCCGGCGCGATCGATCCGTCGAGCACTCTTGAGTTGCGGGTCGAGCCGGCCGTCGCCCTGCTGGAATTGGTCCGCGTGTGGGTGCAGGTGCTGCGCTGGAATGAAATTCCGGATAAACGCAGGTGGGACCTCAGCAGTCGTGCGACCTGCTTTCGTTTTTCCCCACCGGTCGCCCTGGTTGACGAGTTCGATCACCTCGATCTCGCCTGCACACCAGAGCCGAACGGCGATTGGCGCGCATCCTTGGCGTTCGATCTCCAGGAAAAGAGCCTCATCGATTGGCTCAAGGCGATCATCGACCTCGACAAAGCCGAGCGCAGCGTGCGCATCCCCGCCGCCGCCATGTGTGGCGATACCGCAGCGAGCAATGCCTTCGCTACGCAGCTGGTGGTGCTGATGCAGGGCATCGTCGATGAACGCGGCAAGCGCTGAGCGCGCCCTCCGCACGCTCCGGCTGGCACGCTCGCGCACCTGCGCATGATCCTCTGCGCCTATGCCTACGACGTCTTCCGCTGTTCGTTCTTCCGCTGTCAGCTCCTCCGCTGTCAGCTCCTCCGCTGTCAGCTCCTCCGCTGTCAGCTCCTCCGCTGTCAGCTCCTCCGCTGTCAGCTCCTCCACTGTCAGCTCCTCCACTGTCCGCTCCTCCGCTGTCCGCTCCTCCACTGCCGGATCTTCCACGGCTGGCGCCGGCCGTGCCGCGCGGCAATTGACCGGCCGCCGCTCGCAGCAGTTGCATGCCGCCGCCAAGACCGTCATTCCCGGCGGGGTCAATTCACCCGTGCGCGCGTGGAAGCGCCTGGGTGGCAATCCGCTGACCCTGGTGAGCGGGAAGGGCGCCTACGTCGTCGATGCCGACCGCCGGCGCTATCTCGACCTGATTCTGTCGTGGGGCCCGTTGCTGCATGGTCATGCCCAGCCGAAGGTCGTGCGTGCCGTGCAGCAGGCGGCCGAGCGCGGCCTGAGCTTCGGCGCGCCGACCGCCGGCGAGACCGAGCTGGCGACCTACATCCGCGCCGCCCTGCCGAGCATGGAGCGCATCCGCCTGGTGTCCTCGGGCACCGAGGCGACCATGAGTGCCCTGCGCGTTGCGCGTGCCGCCACCGGCCGCGAAATCATCATCAAGTGCGACGGCTGCTATCATGGCCATGCCGATCACCTGTTGGTCGCCGCCGGCAGCGGGCTCGCCACCGGCAATCAACCGGATTCCAGCGGTGTGCCGGCGGCCTTTGCGGCGCTGACCGTCAGCGTCCCCTATAATGATCTCAAGGCCATGGCGCGGGTCTTCGCCCAGCATCGCCGGCAGGTCGCGGCGGTGATCATCGAGCCGGTGGCCGGCAACATGGGTTTCGTCCTACCGGCGGCCGGCTATCTCGAAGGCCTGCGCGCGCTGTGCACGCGCCATGGCGCGCTGCTGATCTTCGATGAGGTCATGACCGGGTTCCGCGTCGCCTGGGGCGGTTGGCAGAATGTCTGCGGCGTGACTCCCGATCTGACCTGTCTGGGCAAGGTCATGGGCGGCGGCCTGCCGGCGGCGGCGTACGGCGGTCGCGCCGAGATCATGGCCCATCTCGCGCCCGAGGGCGCCTGCTATCAGGCCGGCACGCTCAGCGGCAACCCGGTGGCGGTGGCGGCGGGTCTGGCCAATCTGCGCCTCGCCCACGGTCGCAACTTCTACGCGCGCAACGGGGCGCGTTTGCGGCAGGTCGTCGAGGGCTTCCGCCGTCTGGCGCAGCGTCATCAGGTGCCGGTGCAGGTGGCCCAGGCGGGACTGATGTGGGGCTTCTTCTTCAACGCCGAGGCAGTCACCGATTTCGCCAGCGCCAGCCGCTCGCACGACGGTCGCTGGCAGGTCTTCTTCCGGGCGATGACCGCACGCGGCATCCTCTTGCCGCCGAGCCCCTACGAGGCCTCCTTCTGGTCGTCGGCGCATGGCGCGACGGAAGTGAAGATCCTCCTCGCCGCCATCGACGGCGCCCTCGCCGAAGTCAAAGCTGCGCATGGGTGAGCCCAAGCTGAAAGCTGAGTCCAAGCCCGATTCCAAGCCCAAGCCAAAAGCCAAAGCCCCGAAGCCGGCCAAGTCGTCGGCAACGGAACTCGACCTTGGTCTGCGGCGCGCCTGGGGGCCATTCCTGGGCTTGATGCTGCCGGTGCTGTTGCTGGTGGTGTTCGCCCTCTGCCAGTGGCCGGCGCCGTGGTGGCATGGACCGCGTCTGCGGCATGCCTGGAACATGGATGATACCAAGCACCTGGCCTTGGCCGTGGGTGGGGCGGGATTGGCGGTGTGCGCCTTCTGGATCGTCATACCGGTCGCGCATTGGCTGCGTTGCGCGCCCCTCGAACGATTTCGCGGCGGTAACCGCTGGGCCTGGCTGATTCCCCTGCTGGTCGCCACTCCGGCCTGGATTGGTCTCTACCTGGCGGCATTGGGATGTGTGGCGCTCGGTGGATACGCAGCGGTCAACGGCCTGCTGCAGTTTGGCGTACCGGAGTTGCTGCGGACTTGGCGCGGTTGAATACGATCGCGTCGCCCGGCGGAAAAGCCGGTTTGCAGAAGAAAAAATAACCTGTTAAGTTCGGCCGAAGCCACCGTCGACCGCGGATAAGGGTCGGAGCCACTATGAGCCTTTCGCGATGCCCGGTCCTGATCTGGTGGTTGGCAATGAGCCTGGCCGCAATGAGCCCGGCCACTGCGCTGGTGAGTGCCGAGCTCCCGGCGCCGGCCACGCCGCTGCCGACCCCCGTCGATCGGCGCCTAGGAACGCCCGATCCCGAGACCATCGAATATCCGCACGAGACGCCACCCGGTAAAGACGTCGTCGAGCTCGGGCGTACTCTTTTTTTCGACCAGCGTCTATCAGGTAATCAGACGCAATCCTGCGCCACCTGCCATGATCCCGATCGCGGTTTCGGCGATGGCTTGGCCGTAGGTCTCGGCAGTCTTGGCAATCGTCTCGAACGGAACACCCCGCATCTCTATAATCTCGCGTGGAACCGCGTCTTTTTTTGGGATGGACGCGCCGCCAGCCTGGAGGAGCAGGCGCTGGCGCCGATCACTTCCCAGGGTGAGATGGACATGGACATCACCCAGCTCCTGGTGCGCTTGCAGCAGGTCGAAGCCTACCAGCAGCGCTTCGCGACGGCATTCGCCTCACCGGGGATCACCAGCGAGCGCGTGGGCTTGGCGATCGCCGCCTTCGAAGCTACGTTGATCAGTCGCAATGCGCCCTTCGATCGCTACGCGCAGGGCGACGCCAAGGCGATGTCGGTCGAAGCCCAGCGCGGCATGGCGTTGTTCGTGGGCAAGGCCAACTGCATCGCCTGCCATAGCGGACCCAATTTCACCAATGAAAGCTTCCATCGCCTGGGACTGAAGAGCACTGATCGCGGGCGGGCGGCGATCCAGCCCGGGGCGACGATGGAGCAGGCCTTCAAGACTCCTGGCCTGCGTAACAGCCTGCTGACCGCGCCCTACATGCACGACGGCTCGCAGCCCAGCCTGGAAGCCGTGATCCGCTTCTACAATCGCGGCGGCGATGTCCCGACGCCAGACCCACTGATCAAGCCGCTGCATCTCGACGAGCGCGAGATCGCCGATCTGCTGGCCTTCCTGGGCGCGTTGACCGATCCCCTGCACATCGAGCGCCCGGTGGTGCCATGAGCACTTTCCCCTCATCCGTAAGAGGTGGATTCATTTGCAGACGTAGAAGTAGACGTCCCGACCTGGCGGCGCGGTGGTCGACGCAGCAAGTTGCCCGACGCGGTTTGTTGCAGATCCCGGTTCGTTGTGGTGCTGGCCTGGAGTCGTTGCCCGTGACGCGTTCGCTGATCGAACGCCACGCGGACAGTGAGCCATGGATGGCAGAGCATCGTGCCCGTCTATCGTCACTCACGTGGTTCATGAAGTTGTTTAAACAGCGGCTGGCCCTCGTTCAAACGCCGTGGATGGTGTAAGCGGTCACTTCTGGGAATCCCGCTTTCTCAGTGTCCCTTTGTTGGACAACGGCGCGGTGTTCGGTTGCATGGCATACGTGGATCGCAACCCGATGTGTGCCGGATGGTCACGGATCCTGCAGATGCGCTCGTCACCAGCATTGCCCATCGACTTTGCGCGGTTGGTAGCGGACGCGCAGCAAGTTTCTTCCATGAGGACGATGGTCGCTTGGGCGTACGTCTCACGCCATTGTCTGCCTGTCAACCAGTGGATCCGGTAACCGGCGGATTCAGCAATGCTGCCGTTACACTTGATGAATACCGTGTCCTGGTTATCCCAGAAGTGTTACCGCTAGCCACGCGCACGGTCTGCCAAGGTCTTGGCATTGATGCCACTGCATGGCGCACGGCCATTGGCAAAGGCGGTCTTTTTCAGGGCGTAGCGGTCGGAAATAGAACGGCCCGCGTGGCTTTTGCTGCGACCCAGGGTAAGCAGATTATTGCCGACAAGACAGGAATATGGGCTGAGGCATGATATTAGGTTGTGTGTCTACTTTATTTTTTGACCTTCAAGGTGGTGTGTCCCCTTTGGTTTGCGGTCGCCTCGACGACAAGGTGATCCAGCGGCTTCTCAGTCGCGTCTCCGGCATTCTTGGTGTCCACGTTCACCCGCACCTGCTGCGAAATTTCCTGGCCGTCCATCTGCTGTGGAACAACGTCGACGTGCGGGTCATCCAGGAGATCCTGGGCCATGCCCGGCTCGACACGACCAAGGTGTATCTGCGGCTGGTGCCGGGCGATCTCAATGGCATTGCGTTAAGCACTCATTTTTTCACGATTTTCCGAGCATAGGGATGCAGTGGTTTTCACGAAGCTGATCGACCAGCCCGAGTCTTCTTTTTCCATCGTTCGATACGTCGAATGGCCTCATTTGCTCGGGTGTTGAACCATTCGGCT
>JBIILZ010000118.1:0-11058 GCA_044338255.1 Planctomycetota bacterium
AGCAAATCACCCAGGGCCATGTCCAACACCCGTTTCTTCAACCCGCGGCGCAATCGCGCCTGGAGCGGGATCGGCATCGATCGCGCCGCGGCTCGAAGCAACGCAATGCATTTTTCTTCAACCCGCGGCGCAATGGCGCCTGGAGCGGGATCGGCATCGATCGCGCCGCGGCTCGAAGCAACGCAATGCATTGGAGCGGCCGCTTGGTTCAGTTATGGGGTTATCTGAGTTCGCGCGCAGCCGGGCCTGCGGCCTGGTGCTTCATGGAGCGGCCGTTTGGTTCAGTTAGTGGGGTTATCTGAGTTCGCGCGCGCCCGTGCCTGCGGCCGGGTGTTCCATGAATGGGTTGGAGCGCATAATCTCGGGCATGGTTTCTGCACTTTTGATCGATCATGGACTTATCGATGACCAGGCGCCAGGGATCTTTGCGCGGTTGGTGGCACGAGGCGTGGTGGTCGTGCCGGTTGAGCCGCCGTTCACGGCGAAAGCCTTGCGCGTGGCCCTCAACGGTGCTGGTGCCGACGGTGGCTGGCTGGTGTGCCGCGAGGTCGGGGCCGTGGCCGCCGCTGCTACTGCCGGGCTTACCGGCGTGGTCCTGATCGGGTGTGCAGCGCCGAGCGATGACTGGGGCATCGTCGTCGCCGAGGCTCGTGATCTCGCCGATGCGCCGCGGGTGATGATCCCCCGCGGCGGCGGTTGCTGGCACGACGCGCGGTCGTGAGTTACAACAAAGACAAGAGGCCGGTGGTTAAAACCACCGGCCTCTTCGCGTTCACAACCTGTCGACGACTTAGCAGTCGTAGTAGAGGTAAAACTCGTACGGATTGGGGCGGAGCTTGGTCGGTTCGACTTCGGCTTCGCGCTTCACGGCGATGTAGGACTCGATCATGTCCTCGGTGAAGACGCCGCCGGCAGTGAGCCAGGCCTTGTCCTTCTCCATCGTGTCGAGGGCCTCTTCGAGGCTCTGGCAGGTGGATGGGATCTGCGCCAGTTCTTCGGGCGGCAAGTCGTAGATGTTCTTGTCCATCGGCTTGCCCGGATCGATCTTGTTCTTGATCCCGTCGATCGCGGCCATGAGCATGGCGGCGGTGACGAGGTAAGGACTGCCCGAGGCGTCAGGGCAGCGGAACTCGAAACGACGAGCGTTGTCACCCTGAACGTGCGGAATGCGGATCGAGGCCGAACGGTTGTTGGCCGAGTAGGCGAGATTCACCGGCGCTTCGTAGCCCGGGACCAGACGACGGTAGCTGTTCACCGAAGGGTTGGTGAAGGCCTGGATGGCCTTGCCGTGCTTCAGGATGCCGCCGATCGCCCAGACGGCGTTCTGCGAGAGCTTGGCGTACACATCACCGGCGAAGGTGTTCTTCCCGTCTTTCCAGATCGAGATGTGGTTGTGCATGCCCGAACCATTGTCGCCGAACATCGGCTTGGGCATGAAGGTCGCCGTCTTGCCGTGCTGGAAGCTGGTGTTCTTGACCGCGTACTTATAGAGGTGGACCAGGTCGCCGGCGGTGACGGCCGAGCCGTACTTGATGCCGATTTCGCACTGGCCGGGGCTGGCGACTTCATGGTGGTGGAGATCGATCTCCATGCCCATGGTCTGCATGTTGGTGGTGATCTCGCTGCGCAGATCCATCAAGGTGTCAGCCGGGGTAGCGGGGAAGTAACCCTGCTTGTGGCGGACCTTGTGACCGAGATTCATGCCGGTGTCAGTACCGGTGTTCCAGGGGGCTTCATCGCTGTCGATGTAGTAGAAAGCCTGGTTGGGCTTGGACTCGTAACGGATCGAGTCGAAGATGAAGAATTCGGGCTCAGGGCCGAAGTAGGCCATGTCGCCGATGCCGGTCGACTTGAGGTAGGCGAGGGCCTTGGCAGCGATGCCACGGGCGTCGCGGGTGTAGCGCTGGCCGGTGCGTGGGTCGTAGATGTCGCCGAAGAAGCACACGGTGGGCTGCTCGCGGAACGGATCGACGAACACCGTCGCCGGATCCGGCTTGATGTTCATGTCCGACTTTTCGATGCCCTGCCAGCCGCGGATCGAACTGCCGTCGAAAGGCAGGCCGTCTTCGAACAGCTGCGCTTCGAGGCGACGAGCGGTGATGGTGAAGTGCTGCAGGGTGCCGAACAAGTCGCCGAACATGATGTCGACGTACTTGGCGCCGTGGTCTTTAGCCACTTGCAGGGCCTTGGCGACATCCTTGGGATCGAAAAGCATGAACATCTACTCCGTGATGCGGTGATAAGGCCGGAGCTTCCGGCCTGAAAGTGATTGGGGACGCAACCTATCGATTCAGCGGCGCTAGCAACTGCTGCGATACGCTACACGAAAGTGCCGCGCAGAAGCTGCTCTGCGCGACACTCTCGCGTTAAAACTGGGCTTAGTTGCCTTAGATGGCTTCCGAGCCGCGTTCGCCAGTGCGAATGCGGATACAGTCTTCGAGCGGCAGGATGAAGATCTTGCCGTCGCCGACTTTACCTTCTTCGCCGGTACGTCCGGCCTTGATGATCGCGGCCACGGTGGGCTCGACGAACTCATCGTTGACGGCGATCTGCAACTTGACCTTACGCAGCAGGTTCACGGTGTATTCGTGACCGCGGTAGATTTCGGTGTGGCCCTTCTGGCGGCCGAATCCCTGCACGTCACTGATCGTGAGGCGCACGACTTCGACTTCGTTCAGGGCTTCTTTGACGGCTTCCAACTTCGAGGGTTGGATAATGGCCTCAATCATCTTCATGGCAGGTGTCCTTAAGAGAGTTCTTTGAATGGTTGGATGATGCTACGCGACGTTGTGAAACCGGCCAGTCCCCGACGCAGCGCGAGCGCGCGCCGGGGACTGGACCAGGATCAGCTCAAACCGTGATAACCTTCTTCGCCGTGCTGGCTGAGATCCAGACCACCGACCTCGTCCTCTTCCGTAACCCGCAGGCCGACGGTGAACTTGACCAGGGCGAGGATGATCGCGGAACCGATCGCCGAGAGCACGACGGCGATGACTACCGCTTTGATCTGCAACATCAACACCGGGTGGGTGCCAGCGGCGAGGGCCTCAGCCAGGGGCTTGTTCAAGGCCACAATGTTGGGATTGACGGCCGGAGCGAAGAACAGGCCGGTGGCGATCGCGCCCCATATCCCGCCGATACCGTGCACGCCGAAGGCGTCGAGGGCATCGTCATACTTGAACAGCTGCTTGAGGTAGCTGGTGGCGGCGAAGCACAGGACGCCAGCGATGGCACCGATGACCAGGGCCGAACCAGGGGTGACGAAGCCGCACGCCGGGGTGATCGCTACGAGACCAGCAACCGCACCCGAGATCGCGCCGAGCACGGTCGGCTTGCCGCGGATGATCCACTCGGCCAGGGGCCAGGTGAGGACCGCAGCCGCGGTGGCGATCTGGGTATTGGCGAAGGCCAGGGTGGCGAGGCCGTTGGCGCAGAGTGCCGAACCGGCATTGAAGCCGAACCAGCCAACCCACAGCAGGCTCGCGCCGATGAAGGAGTAGGTGAGGTTGTGCGGAGGCATGGCTTCCTTGCCGTAGCCCTTGCGCTTACCGAGGAAGATCGCGCACATCAGAGCGGCGACGCCGGACGAGATGTGCACCACGGTACCGCCGGCGAAGTCGAAGGCGCCGGACATGTTGTCGTTAAAGCCCCAGTTCAGGAGGCCGTTCTTGCCCCAGACCATGTGCGCCAGCGGCAGGTAGACCACGAACAGCCACAGAGAGCTGAAGATCGCCATGGCGCTGAACTTCATGCGTTCGGCGTAGGCACCGCAGATCAATGCCGGGGTGATGATGGCGAACATCAGCTGGAACATGCAGAAGGTGCCGAAGGGGATGCTCATCGCATAATCGCCGTTCGGTCCGGGGATCGCGCCGGACTTCGAATCCCAGATGACGCCGTCGAGGAACAAGTACTGGCTGATACCGCCCCAGACCGAGCTCTTCGATTCGCCACCATCGCCGAAGGCGATCGCAAAGCCGCAGACGGTCCAGATGATGGTCACGATGCCAGCGATGGCGATCGACTGCATCAACGTGCCGAGGACGTTCTTCCGGCGGACCAGGCCGCCGTAGAAGAGGGCTAGGCCGGGGAGGGTCATCAACAGCACCAGCAAGGTGCTGGTAAGCATCCAGGCATTGTCACCGGCATTGAAAGCGACTTGATTGGTGCTGTCAGCGGCGAGCTTGGCGTTGGCCTCGATGGCGCTGAGCCGTTCCTCGGGGGTCGGGGCAGGAGCCGCAGGTTCGGCTGCTGGCGGAGTGACCGCCGCATCAACGGCAGCGACTGCGGCAGCGACCGGCGCCGCAACAGGGGCATCGTCGGCGGCAAATAGCCCAGACCCGCAGGTCAAGACCACCGCAGCTAACAGAGAGAGAAGAGTACGCGCCATGGAGAAATTCCTTACGGCAAGGTGAATGAAGAGCGATGTATCGCTGCATCCTCTTGGCACATAACGCTCCGATTCCGCCCAGGCTCAGGAAATGCGCCCTTGAACTTCCTTGAAACACTTGAAACACAATGACATGTCGCGTAATTTCGCGAAGGCGCTTCACGTTTACTACGCACCATTTTAAAGCTTCACCATCGAACACCGTGATTAATAAATACGCAGCTGCACTTTTCTCGATCCGCTGAATCGGTAAGGGAAACGCCTACCTAATGGCCACCTGACGACCTTATCTCGCCCACCGTGGTTGCCGGACCCACATCTGGCCTGGTCGCCCGCTCACACACGAAACGGCACCGCCTCCGTGGCCGCATTGAGGGTTACGGCGCCGTTTCTACGGTCACACGGCTCAATGCGGTCGGGTGGTTACGCCCAACCGCCTGCCCCGTCTCAAAGTTCTGATCAGGCTTAGGCCGCTGCAAGGATCCGTGCGCGATGGAAACCACTGCTCCTACTCCCAACTGGCTGGTTGGCTTGCTGGTGATCTTCTCGCTGGCTGCCGCGGCAGTCTTCGGGCTGTATCTCTATCGCCATACCCAGCGCGCGAGCCTAGATGAGCAGCATGATCTGCTCAAGGCCCAGCTGGAGCCGCTGCGCGTTACTGCTGCCGGCTACGAGAATCTCTTCGCACCGCTGGAGAAGCAGATCAAGGACCGCCGCGCACTGCTGGACCCGATCGAAGCCTATGAAGTCACCAATCGCGCCGACGTCGATCGCGCCGTGACCACCAATCGCGCGACCTTGAAGACCAACCAGGGTTTTCAGGACAAGATCATCGCCTCGGTATCCGACGCGATGAAGGAAGCCCCGGAAAGGCGCCAGGAACTCGGCCGCGAAGAGGAACGCGCCTTCACCACCGAGCGCGACAATGATGACCGTCGTCGTCAATTGCGTGAGGACGTCGAGAAGCAGTCGCAGCTGATCGAGGCTCAGAAGAAGAAGTGGCGCGGCGAAAAAGCCGGCCTCGATAATCGGGTCAGCGAGCTGGAGAGCCGCGTCCGCCAGCTCACCAATCAGCTCGATTCAAGTAACCGTGAATTCAAGGCTGATGGCCAGATTCTCGCCAGCGAAGCTGCCGACGGCTTCGTCGTCATCGGCTTGGGCTTTGCCGAACACCTCCGCAGCGGCACCAAGTTCACGGTCTTCAACCACCGTGGCGGCAAGATCGTGATCAAAGGCCAGATCGTGGTCACCGATGTCCGCGAACACGTCTCGACCGCCCGTGTCCTCGGTGAAAACGATCGCAATGATCCGCTCGTTACGGGCGACCAGCTGCATAACCCGGTGTACGATCCCGAGCACACCCGGAGCTTCGCCGTACGCGGTGACTTCAAGCGCTTCTCGCGCTCTGAAATCGCGCGCTTCATCCAGGAATCGGGCGGCACCCTCGACAGCAACCTGTCGGTGAATGTCGACTTCCTGGTTGCCGGCGCCAATGCCCAGATCGACCTCGACCAGGCCACCAAGCTCGGCATGAGCATCATCAGCGAAGATCAGCTGCTCGAATTCCTGCGTTTCGATTCGCGGCCATCAGCCTCGACCTGGAGCTACATCCTCGCCGCGGCCAAAGAGGGCAAGCGCTTCGGGTTGTCCGGTACCTTCAAGGAGGTTTCCGAATCGACCATCCGCAAAAGCATCGAACGCAATGGCGGCAAGACTTCCGGCGGCGTGAGCGAAGGCTATGCCGCCCTGATCGTCGGCACCAATGCCGAGGACGCGATGGCTCAGGCCCGCAAGCTTGGCGTGCCAATCATCGATCAGTCGCAGTTCGCCCGTATCGTCGAGCCCGAGTGAGGACCCCGTGAATTTCAACCCCTTCTCGTTCATGGCCCTGATCCTACTGGTGATGTTCACCGTCGTGCTGGCGTCACTGACCGTCGTCAAATCGAATCAGGTGCGCTCCTTCCTCGAAGGCGACCCGGATCAACGCGACTTCAAGACCAACGCAAAACTTCGCGAAGAAGTCAACCAGCTGACCACGCGCGTCGCTGTCGCTCGCGAAAACGTCGAGCTGCGCGAGCGTGAGATCCGCCGCCTCGACCTGGAGCTGGCCAAAAACCGCATCCATCTGGTCGATAATCGCGCCCTCGGCAGCATCACCCTGCCGGCCGCAAAAGACCTCGAGGAAAATCCCGCCACCGCGCTCACCGGCACCAAGGATTCGACCTGGAAATTCACCAGCGATCTGATCAGCGCCTCGGTCAAGCGCATGGAAGCCCTCAAGGGCAAGCTCGAAAGCAAGGATTTCCAGGAGAATCCCGCACTCGAAGAAGCGGTGCGTAAGCGCCAGCAGGAGCTCCAGGATATCACCAAGAAGATCAGCGATGACGAAGCCGCCTTCGCCAAGGATCGCGAAGACCTGACCAAGCGCCTCGATGACCTCACCGCCGGCAAGGACAAGGCCGACAAGCAGCGCCGCGAAGACTTCAGCCGCCGCGCGACCCGGGTCGCCCAGCTCGAGGACAAGATCCGCCAGCTGCTCGAACTCGAACTCAAGTGGGTCAACGAGCTCGACGCCGATGGCAGCATCGCTGAAACCGCCGCCAATGAGGTGATCATCAACCTCGGCGCCAAGGACAAGGTCTTCCCCGGCCTGATCTTCGCCGTGTTCAATCATGACAAGGGCCGCTACGTCGCCAAAGGCATGATCGAGACCATCGAAGTACGCGACGCCATTGCCGTCTGCCGCATCCTCAAGCAAGACGACGTCAAGCTCCATCCCATCGGCCGCGGCGATCTGATCGGCAATCCGGTCTTCGACAGCCACCACCCGAAAATTTTCTACGTCGCGGGTGAGTTCAAGCGCTACAACAAGGAAGACATCGAACATTTCATCCGCGTGACCGGTGGCGTGGTCGCCAAGGTCCTCGGGCCGGACTGCGATTTCCTAGTCGCCGGCGAACGTTCGGAGCGCGAACAGGCTAATGCCCGCCAATTTCAAATCCTCGCGCTCAAGGAAGACGATCTGCTCACCTTCGTCCAGAAGAGCTTCACGCCGAAGAAATAAGCGCCCGCTCAACAGCGTCCGCGATCACGACCCGGTGCTTTGCACCGGGTCGTTGTCATTCCGGGGTTGCCCCTGGGGCGCTGACGTGATGCTCCCGCCCCTTATCTGGGAGCCTCTGGCCATGGTCGCACGTCTCGTTCTCCTTCTCGGCATCGCGCTCGCGGCGTCTTTCGCCGCTGACGACACGCCGCCCGCAGCGGCGCAATCGGCGGTATCGACGGCTGTCCCGACGGCTGTCCCGACGGCTGTCCCGACGGCTGTCCCGACGGCTGTCCCGACAACAGCCCCGACGACGACCTATAACACCGTCGCCTTGGAAAATCCCGCTGCCTGGGTGATCATCTCCAGCCAACGGGCCTCGATCGACCGCTTCGAACTGAAAGGTTCGCACCCCATCACCTTGCCCGGACATCTCCATCGGCAGACGGTCACCACCGACCCCGGTCTCGATGGCAAGCCGTCGCTGGCAGTGCTCGATGCGTTCTCGATTCCGCCCAGCGTCGAGGCCACCCGCCTAGCCAAAAACCAACACCATTGGCTGGCCAACGATGCCGACACCACTCTCGGCTGGGGTATTCGCGGCACCGAAACCGCGCCGTGGACGATCATCTCGCACAGCCCGGCAGCGGCTACGTTCGCCTGGGACAATGGCCGCGGTCTGCAGTACCGCATCACCTATCGCCTGCATGCCACCCTTGCCCAGGTCGCCGTCGAGGTCCAGGTCAACAACACCGGCAGCGAAAGCCTCACGCTCAAGCCGGCAATCACCCTCGTCAACGGCATCCACCAGGATTACGCGCCCAACGAGGCAGCTTATCTCTTGGCCTTCGTGCATCGCGGCGGCGATCAGAGTGGCACGGTCGAGACGACCTCGGTGCCCGCTACCAACAGCGGTTGGAGTCTCGTCACCGAGCCCGACGCGAGCGCTGATTTCGTCGGCATCAAGAGCCGTTTCTTCGCCGTCTGGTGGCGTCCGGGCAAGGTCGGCCTAGTACCGCTGGTGGGCGCCGGCGCAGCCCCTGCCGGCCCGGTGGCCCCGGTGGCGGCTGGTCCCGAGACCCCGACCCCAGGCGCAGTCGCGAATGTCGCTCCCAGCGTTGACGGCAATCCCGCCTGGCGGGCAGATGTCGCTGGCTTCACCACCCAGGAACACCTCGACCACCAAGCCCGCCTGGTGGTCAGCTACGGTACGCTGGCGCTCCCCGCTGGTCGTACCCTGGCTGCAAACTGGACCCTCAGCGCCTCGGGCATGTCGTCCACCGACCTCAAGGCCCTGACCCCGTCGGAACAGCGCATCGAGCTGACCGACATAATGCACAAGTTTTTCATCCTGCCGACCCGCGCCCTGACCTGGTTCCTCGACATGATCGTGTGGATCGTGCCCAATTACGCGGTGGCGGTGATCCTCCTCACCTTCCTGGTCAAAGCCGCGATGTTCCGCCTGACCTGGAAGCAGCACGCGAGCATGATCAAGATGCAGAAGCTCGCCCCGGACCTCAAGTACATCCAGGAACAGTACAAGAACGATAAGTCCAAGCTCGCCCAGAAGCAGATGGAATTGTGGAAGAAGCACGGCGTCAATCCGCTCGGCGGCTGCCTGCCGCTGCTGATCCAGATGCCGATCTTCATCGCCCTCTACAATACTTTCCAATACAACGCCGACATGCGCGGCGCGTCGTTCATGTGGGTCACCGACCTGACCCTGCCCGATCAGGTGTGGGGCGTGCCGCTGGCCTTCCTCGGCGGCTGGATTCTCAGCCTGAACCCCCTGCCGCTGATCTATATCGCCGTGACCATCTGGATGAGCCTGACGACGCCGATCCCGACCACCGCCGCCGGTGGCGACCCGATGCAGGAGCAGATGGCCAAGTCGTTGCGCTGGATGCCGGTGCTCTTCGGCCTGATCTTCTACAACATGCCTGCCGGCCTGGTGCTGTATTTCACGGTCAATGCCGTGATCTCGACGATCGAAGTCAAATTCATCCGCCGGCGCCTCAACGCCAACTGACCTCGGCCGTGCGCCCCGTGCAGCGCTCCTTCGAGCCCACTATCTGCGCCAGTGCCAGCGCGCTCGGGGGATACGCCGCTTTGGTGCGCCTCAGCGGGCCTCGCGCCTACGCCATCGCGGCGTCGGCGGGCGTCGAATCGCGCACCTGGCGCTTGCCGCCCGGCCCTTGTCCGGCACGAACCCTCGCTCGCCGGGGGCCCGCGACCGCCACCGGCCAGGATCTGGTCGAGATCCTGCTGCCCGGCTCTCCTGACCTCGTCGCCCTGGCGCTGACCACGCTCACCGCGGCCGGGGCCGAGTCGGCGGCACCGGGAGCCTTCACCCGTCAGGCGGTAGCTAGCGGACGCCTGTCCCTCGATCGCGCCGAGGCCGTGCTCGCCCTCGCCCAGGCCAGCGATGCCAGCGCCGCCGCCGCCGCCCTGGCGCGCCTGCAAGGAGCCCTGGCCAGCGAGCTCCAGCCGCTACGTGCCTCCCTCCTGCACCTGCGGGCGGTGGTCGAGGCGAGCCTCGACTTCCTCGACGAACACGATGTCCGCCCCTGGAATCAGGAGCAGGTGATCGGCGAGCTCACCGCCGTACGCCGACGGCTGCAGCAATGGCTGATTGCCGCCGATGGCGTCGAGCGCCTGCCGCTGATCTGCCTGGTGGGACCCGCGAATGCCGGGAAATCCGCGCTCTTCGCCGCCCTTACCGGTGAGCCGGCCCTGGTCAGCCCGATTGCCGGGACGACGCGCGACCATCTAGAGGCCCACCTGGACCTCGGTGGCCGCGAAGTCCGCCTCGTCGATACCGCCGGCTGGCTTGACGGCATGGCGAGTACGGAGCTCGATGCCGAAGCCGTCGAGCGTGGCCAAACCGTCGCCAGCAGTGCCGATCTGGTGGTCGCCTGTGCCGCTCCCGACGCGCCCCTGCCGACCGCTCTCGACCTTGCGGCAACCCTCGGGATTCCTACCAACCGCATCGTGGTCATCGCCACCAAGGCCGACCTCGGCGCCGCCAGCGATCCGCGCGCGGTGCTGGCGGTGAGCATCAACAACCCGGGTCTGGCGGCACTGCGCGGTTTGTTGAGCCAACGCCTCGCTCCTCATGCCACCGGCAGCGTTCGTCAGCAGCACCTCCTGGGCGCGGCCATCAACCATCTCAGCGCCGCCATCGTCCAGGCCGCACGCAACGATGAGCAGGATGCGCTCCTCGCCGATGATCTGCGCCGCGCCGGGCAGCGACTTGATGAATTGGTGGGGACGACCACCGATGAAGAGGTTCTGAACGCGATTTTTGCGGCGTTCTGTATCGGCAAATAGCTTTTTAGCAGGGGCTGCGCCCCTGGGTACCCCCGGCCTTTGTCGGTGCTCGTTTTCAGCGTGACGCTGAAAACGTGGCGGGATCGGCTGCGCCGATTGTATCCCGCCAGCGCTCCTCGGCGGCCGGTTTAGCAGGGGCTGCGCCCCTGGGTACCCCCGGCCTTTGTCGGTGCTCGTTTTCAGCGTGACGCTGAAAATGCATTGCGTTGCTTCGAGCCGCGGCGCGATCGATGCCGATCCCGCTCCAGGCGCGATTGCGCCGCGGGTTGAAGAAACGGGTGTTGGACATGGCCCT
>JBIILZ010000213.1:0-2970 GCA_044338255.1 Planctomycetota bacterium
GAGCCCATGTGGCCTATTTCCACCCCAATAAGGGAACCCGATGACCGGAGAGCCGTATGCGGGAAAACCGCCCGTACGGTTCGGAGGGAGGGGCGGCCCGCAAGGGCCGTCCCTACCCCTATCCAGGCGCCTATCTCCGACAGGCGCCTAGCCGACGACACTCGCCCTCACTCGCTTGCAGGGAGCTGCGCCAATTGCCAGGTAACGGTGTGCTGCTGGGCCACCGGCTGGGTCAGCACCGACATGGTCAGGGTGAAGCGCAGCGTGCCGCTGGCCTTCGCCGGCCATTGATCAGCGGTCAGACCAATACTGCCCATGCCACCCACAGCCGAAATCGCCGCCGTGACCGCGGTCGGTTCCTTGGCGAGGATCGCCTCGCCGGCGACCTCGCCAGCAAGCGTGTAGACGAGGCCCTTCCAGGTGCGCGTCAGGGTGCCGGTGAGCGGCTCGCCGAGCGGCACCGCCTGGGGCGTGGCCGCGGGCAGGGCCAAGGTCTGCGACCAGATGCGCGAGAGGTTGGCGTCGCTGTAGGCCTGCGCGGCCTGGGCTGCGAGCGGCGAGGACGCGGTCGGACCGATCAGGTTCGGACCGGTCAGGTTCGGTGCGCGCTTGGCAATAGCGTCGGCGATGCGTTGGCCACCGCTGACCTGGGTCTCGCCGCTGTGCTCATCGATGCGCATGGTCAGGGTCACGCCTTCGAGCGCCTTGAGATGTCCGAGCAGCGGATCGGCGGCGGCCGCAGATGAGGAGTCCTGGGCACTGTCGAAGCGATGATCTACGCCCGGACCCTGGTTCTTGGCGATGACGCGCAGGATGGTGACTTCAACGGTGGCGATGCCGTGGTTCTCGGCGATGCATTTCCAGGCCTGCGAGGTCGCCAGCGAACTGGTGAAGGTCAGATGATCACCCGCCGATTCCCAGGCCACATCCTGGCGGGTCTCGGCGAGATAACGGCGGATCTCGCCGACCTTGAAGTGATAGTCGGCGGCGCTCATGCCAACGCCGCCGAGGATGATCAAGGTGAGCCAGCGCATGTCAGTGGTTCCGTTCGACGATGAAGCGACCAAGCACGATCAAGGGCTCGGCGGCGGCTCCGAACGAGGCCAGCGCCGCCAGCGCCGACTGCTCAAGGCGCCGGGCTTCAGCGCGCGCGACCGCCAGGCCATGCACCGCGACGTAGGTGAGCTTGCCTTGCTCAGCATCCTTGCCCGGGGTCTTGCCAAGGGTCTCGGCGTCGGCGGTGGCATCGAGCACGTCGTCGGCGATCTGGAAGGCGAGGCCGATCTCTTCGCCGAACTGTTCGAGGGCTGCCCGCTGCGCGGCCGTGGCGCCACCCGCGATGGCGCCCAAGGCGCAGCTGGCGCGAATCAGGGCCGCAGTCTTGCCACGATGAATGCGTTCGAGGCGCGCCCGACAGGCCGGCGAGCCATCGATGGCCACGCCCTCGGCATCGAGGTCATCCTGCTGGCCGCCGACCACGCCGCGTGAACCGGCGGCGCGGGCGAGGACCATCACCGCCTCGGCGCCGACCGCTGCCGCGCACTCGAAGGCCAGGGTCTGCAGCGCGTCGCCGGCGAGGATGGCGGTAGCCTCGTCGAAGGCCTTATGACAGGTCGGCCGTCCGCGGCGCAGATCATCGTCATCCATCGCCGGCAGATCGTCGTGGACCAGGGTGTAGGTGTGGAGGATCTCCACCGCCGCCAAGGCCGGCGCGCAGGCGGCGTCGTTTCCACCCACCGCCCGGCAGGCGCTCAGGACCAGGGCCGGGCGTAGGCGTTTGCCGCCGGCGAAGACGCTGTAGCGCATCGCTTCGTGCAGACGCTGCGGGGCTTCGCTGGCCGGCGGCAGCCAGCTTTCGAGGGCGGCGTCCGCGAGGCGCACCGCCTCGGACAGCAAAAGGTCGGGAGTTGGCTTGTGAGGAGTTGGCTGCACGCTGATCATGAGACAGTGGACCTACCGACCGGCTGACGCAAGCCAACGAGCCAGCACCGCCATGAATGAATTTCTCCTCGTCCTGATCCTCTTGGCCGACCCTGGTGCCCGCCCTGCGGCCGACAGCCTCGCGCAGCGCATCACCGACCAGGCCGGCAGTCAGGTCCACGTCCTGATCGGCGCCGAGGCTCTCGCCGAGCTGAAAAAACACGATGTTACCGCCGCCGACCTCGCCAATCAGCCGGCCATCGGCATGGCCTTGACCAGTCATGATCATAAACTTGCCGTAGTTCAAATCGATCGCGAGGAGCGCGGCAGCAACATCGTCATCGAATCGGCAGTGTGGGCTCTCGGCCATCGCGAAACCCACGTCGCCATATCTGGGGGCAACCGCCACGCCGCACCTCCGACCAAGCCCGCCGTTGATAGCCAGCCGCCAATCACACCAGCAGTCACCCCCGCCGCCGCGGCCAACGATCCCCTCGACAGCGTGCAGCGCGGCGTGATTGCGATCCTGACCCCGTGGCTGGGCACCGCCGGCGGCACGCCCGCTGCCGAAGTCGAAAACCGCTTGGCGGGACTCGCCGACAATAGCGATTGGAAGCAGATCATCAGCCTGACCGAAACGCTGCCGACCCCCTCGCCACGGCAACGTTACTACCGCATCCTCGCCCTGGTGCACAGCGATCGCCTCGCCGATGCCGAGACCGCGTACCAGAGCTTCCGTGCTGCCCAGCCAACCCACGTGCTGCTCAACGCCCTCGACAGCCTGCTGCATCCCACCCAGAAGCCGGTCGGCCCCGCCGGACCCGACATCAACAACGACCCCGCCGCCGACGACGGTGGCAACGTCCTGCACTGAGTGCACCGGCTGCGGAAGGCGCCCAGAAGCCTCTACGAGCCTGTCGAAGAAAGGTTCCTAGGAGATGCCACGAGCGAATCAAGACCCCGTGGGCGGGGATCAGTCCGTTGAATCCGGCCCCCTTGACCCCTGCGCGCGTCAGCCTGTCTTCACTGCGGGCGAAGGGACCATTGGCG
>JBIILZ010000030.1:0-35212 GCA_044338255.1 Planctomycetota bacterium
TACCAGCCTGTCGGGAATAGATTCGGTCGGCTGACTCGGTCTCGTACGGCATCTCCGGCGTTGGCAAAACGGTCAGATAGCTCCCGCTATCCGCCCGCTTTGCCGCCTTGGATCTGCCGCACGATCCCTTCGCCATTCTCGTCGGCCTATCTCCGACAGGCTCCTAGGCTTCCGGCAACGCAGCAGAGGCGCAATACCCACATAAAAAGCCACCGATCAAAGACCGGTGGCTCAAGAAAAATAGAACTGAAACTGTAAAAAACGGCGCGAGCCGTGCCTATGCAAGGCGCCGGAAGCCGACGCATGGTCAACCATGCTAGGCTTCCGGCAACGCCGCAGAGGCGCGACTCCCGCCGTTTTTTACCGTTTGGCGGCGCCGGCGGTGGCGAAGCAGCCTTGCTCGCTGATGAAGGACTTGGCCTTCAGATCCATGTCCGAGGTGGTGATCAACCAGCCGGTGACTTTCTGGCTCTTGAACTTGTCGAGCTTCTGGAGCTTGTCGCGCATCTCGACGAAGGCTTCGCTGTCCTTGGGCGTGACCTTGCTGTCACGGCGCTTGATGTCGACGAACCACACGTCCTTGCGGCCACGGGCGAGGACGATGCGACCAGTGCCTTCCATGCCGAAATCCTTGACCGGTACGGCTTCGACACTTTGAAACACCGGCAGACGGGTGTCGTCAGGACCGACGGCATTGACCACTTCAGCGGGTAGGGGGTGACCGGCTTTTAGCAGGCGGATGATGGCTTCTTCCGTTGCTCGAATCGCGATGCGCACAGGGACTCCTTGGTCGACAGTTGTAAGTGTTTCAGTTGGAAAGAACGTCTAGCTCGGCGGCTGCTAGCTTATTGAAGGCGAGGAGTCTAGCGAAAACTGCCGAAACTCAAGGTCGGGTATGTGTAAGCTCTGCATCACTCCACAAGCCGTTGATGGCTGTGGGGTCAGTTACCCTACCAATGGGGGTTGGACTGCGCAAAAGCTGGGTGAACGATCGCTAACGGACGATTATTTTTCCGTCAACGATGCCTATGCGTCGAGTCCGGCGACGGCGCGTGCTACGCGACGATGACGTGCATAAGACATCGCCACGGCCTTGCTCGCCAACAATTCGCGGACTTCGTCGATGGTGCTGCTGCTCCCTGGATGCGCATCTCCGCGCCAGCAATCGAGGGCGAGGGCGGCATTGGCGACGACCATATCGTGCAGCGGACCGGTTTCCTCGCCCGCCAGCAGGCTCTGGAAGATCCGGGCGTTTTCCGGCGCATCACCGCCGGGCAGGGCGGCATGGTCGAGGCCGTGATGATGGAAATGCTCGACGATGCGGTGGTGGGTGTGGCCGTCGGCGACTTCCCAGAGATGGGTCGGGCCGGTGATCGAGACTTCATCGATGCCGGGATGACCGCGCACGACGATGCTGCGCTCGACGCCGAGCAGGGTCAGGGCCCCGGCGATCACCTGGGCGGTGGCCTCATTGGTGACCCCGACCACCTGTCGGCTCGGTCGGCAGGGATTGGCGAGGGGGCCGGCAAGGTTGAAGATCGTGCGCCCAGCGACCAGCTTGCGCATGCCGGCGACCTTGGCCACAACCGGGTGGAAGGCGCGCGCAAAGAGGAAGCAGATGCCGGTCTTGGCGAAGATTTCGGCGATTTGCGGCGGACTCAGCTGAAAGGGGATGCCCAGGGCATCGAGCAGGTCGAAGCTCCCATTGGGACGTTTCGAGCCGCGATTGCCATGCTTGGCGATCGGCACCCCGGCGGTGGCGAGGACGAAGGCGACGGTGGTCGAGACATTGTAGCGCGTCAGGTCGCTGCCGCCGGTACCGCACAGGTCCATGCTCGGGCCGGGCAGGGGAATCTGCACCGCGCGTTGCAGGAGGAGCTTGACCACGGTCGCGAGTTCGAGGGCGGTCTCGCCGCGGATGGCCCAGCAGCGGAGGATTTCCGCCCCGTCGGCGGCCACGACCTGCGCATCCAGCAACCCGTGCAAGAGCAGTTCGACCTGCTCCTCGTCCATACCATGCGGCTGATCGATCCAGGTATGAGCTTTGGCGAGGATGGTCATGATGCGTTCAGTGTGCAGCCGTTGGCAAGTCGCAAGAGGTCGCTCACCGCTTCAAGCAGAGACCCCTTGATCCAGAGCGGTTCGGTGATTATTCGAGGGTGAACCACTGCACTTCGACGCGGCGGTTCTTCTCGGCATCTGGACCGGCGGGTTCGTCCCAGCCGCGGCCGACGGCCTCGATGCGCTGCGGATCGAGCTTGAGGCGCTCGATGAGCACGCGTTTGACCTCGCTGGCGCGCTGCTTGGAAAGTTCGATGGCTTTCAGGCCCATGCTCTTGACCAGGGCTTCGCCGCCTTGCTTGCGGAACTCCTCGACGCGGGTGTTGTCGACATGGCCGCGGAGGACGATCAGTGAGCCCGGGCTGACTTGCAGATAGGATTTGATCGAGCTCAGGAACTGGGTGTTTTCAGCCCGGGTCATGTCCAAGGTCGAGGAATTGGGCTCGAAGAAGAAACGCACATCTTTCGACAGCAGCGGCGCGCCTTCCAAGGAGGCTCCGGCGGCGGAACGGATCGGGGCGATGGCGATACGCTGATCCTTGAACTCCCCGGCGGTCTGCAAAGTGGTGAGGGAGGTAGTGGCCAGGAAGCGTTCATGATCGGCGGGATTGGGGATGAGCTTCGGCCCGTAGGCGGCGATGGCCGACTGGAAGATGCCGCCGAAGGAACCCGCGGAATCGATGGTGCCGTTGAAGAAGGCGATGTTCTCCGGGAGGTTCGAGAGATGGACTCGCGCCAGTTCGGTCTTGGTCCGGGCGCGATCCCAGGCGAAGGCCTTCATCAGCGTTTCCAGGTTGGCATCGGGATTGTCGCGGACCTGCTGGTTGCCCCAGATCAGGCCATGCACCAAGCCCGCCACCTGTTCGGCATGGCTTTCGGCCCAGGCGCGATTGAAGACCAGGATGTCGGCGACCATCAGCAGGTTCTTGTTACTCACCAGCAGGCGGGCTTTGCCGTTGTTGGCTTCGAGGACATCGTAGACCCGCGGGGCCCAGCTGATGCAGCCGGCGAGGCGGGGTTGCTGGCGTTTGAGCTCGCTGGCGAAGAGGTCCGCCGCCGAGAACGCGTCTTCGCAGTAGACCACCCCGATCTTGTCGGCATCGGGGTGTTGGGTGAGGTCGGCCAAGACCTGGATGCCGATCCCGGCTTCGCTGGCGAGGTAACGGATCAGGAAATCGGATTCGTTGAACTGCGCCGAGGAGATGATCTGTCCACGCAGGGCGTTGATGCTCGGGATGTCATTGCGCACGATGATCGCATCGGCGCCGCGCGAGTAGCTGATCTGCACCGGGACGGTGACATTGAATTGCCGCCCGAGCACCGCCAAAGTGTCGACGGTGGTCGCCAGCACCGGGATCTTGCCGCTGTTGACGTCGGAAAAGAGATCGACCTCGCTGCGCTTCAAGCGTACCTGGAAGCCGTGGACCTTGGCGAAATGGCTGTCGGGATTGGGGTCCATGCCGCGGTTGGCGACGATGAGGCCCGCATAGCCCGCGTATTCGCTGATGCTGACATCGATGATGGTATCCGAGCCGGTATAAGGTCCGGCCTTGTCGAGGTGCGGGACGCTCAAGGCCGGTTCGATGGTCTTGGGGGCGTTCGCATCCAGCACATCGACGGCGGGTGCTCCGGTCGAGTTGCTGACCGAGACCGGTGCCGGCACTACCAGTGGCACAGCTATCGGCGTCGCCGGTTGCGGACGCATCGCCAGCCAAGCACCCAGGCCGACCAATCCGCCGACGAGGATGAGCGTGAAGAAAACGCCGAAGCCCGTGAGACGCGGTCCTGGAGGAGTGTCATTCATGGGCAGAACCTTACGGGCATCGGTTAATTGGTCACGCTGGGTTTTTCCCGCTGTCGGATCCCAGGCCCGGGTCCAGAGGTCGGGCTGGGCGGCAGGGGTGGGGCATCCTCCCACGCCAGGTCGCTGGTCAGACGCTGATCACGCATCCAGCGATTGGTGTTGGCCAAAGAATCGCCGAGTCCCTGGATGGTCATCGACAGGCTGCTGCCATCGGTGCCGCCGGCGGCGAGCAGGGATTGCTCGCGCAGCAGTTCGGCCTGCTGGCGCAGGCGTTCGATCTCGGCGTCGAGGTAGGCGAGACGCGCGCGCGCCTCCTCGAATTGCTGCAGGCGGGTGCGTACGATGGTCAACTGGCCTTCGAGGCTGGTGGCCAGTTCCGGGCTGGCCTCGGCGGTGCTTTGCGCCTGACGCCGTTCGAGCTCGGCGAGCTTCTTGTTCAAGGTCCGACGCTCGTCGCTGCTGGTCTCGGCAACCGTCTGCACCGCCGTCCGTGCCGCGAGCAGGCGCAGATGCAGCCAGCAGAGCTGCCGCAACTGCTCATCCTGCTGGGCGAGCAGGGCCTCGCCATCGCGGTTGAGGGAGAGGATCAGTCGGCAGCGTTCCTCGAGCGCCTGATGCTCGGCGAGGGCTGCGGGATCGAGCTGGGTGAGCAGCGCCGCGCGGCGATCGGGCAGCGCTGGCACCGCCTGTTGGGCATCGACCAGGGCACGGAAACGCCGGCTGGAGGTGAGGGCCATGAGATAGCCGATCTCGACTCCGGCCCCGACCAGCAAGAGTCCGGGATGGATGAAGAATCCCACCAGGCCCACCGCCGCCAGGCCCAGCCAGTTGGGCGGTAGGGGCATGCCCAGCGGTCGGGCATTGAAGGCCGCCCATAGATATGTGCCCAGGCCCATTAGCAGGTCTCCACGCAGAAGGACTCCAGGCAGCAGGTCTCCAGGCAGCAGGTCTCCACGTTTAGAGGGTGGCCGTGATGCCGCGACGTTTGAGAGCCTGCCGGAGGAGTTCGATCTCCGGACCATGATCGGGGGCCTTGGTCTTGGTCTCGTTGGCCTTCTCGAGTTCGTGCTCGGAACGCTCCTTGAGCTCGCGCACGACCTCGGTGAGGGCGTTGATGGCCTCGCTCCCGCCGAGATCGTCGAGGATCATGATCAAGGACAGGCGCAGGGTCTGTTCATTGGTCGGCAGGGCGTTGATGCGCTTGGAGATGACCGGCGACCAGCGCTCGGGATGATCGGCGCGCAGCACCGTCAAGGCCCGCGCCGGCCAGCCGGGAGAGATGCGTCCCGCGGGCAGGCCGAGGACCGCATCGAGCAGCGGCGCGAGGTCGTCGACCGGCCACTTGGCGAGGGTTCCGGCGTCGATCTCCATGGCCGGGTCATGCAACGCGGCGAGGAACGCATCGCGCTCGCCAAGGTGGGCGATCTCGGCGCGGTGATCGCCTAGCCACACCCGCCACGCCTTGCCGGGGGCGGCGCCGTAGCCGGTGATGGCGCGCAGGGTCTCGGCGGCCATCGTCCGCACGTCGCCGCTGGCGTCGCCGTCGGCGAGCTCGACGAGCGTCGCCACCGCCCGGTAATCGCCGCTCGTCGACAACCCGCGCACGGCGAGGAACTGCGTCCAGGCGGAGGCTTCCGGGGCCCGTCCGGCGCGATCGGGATCGGCAGCGATGCTCGTCAGCGGCGGGCACAACCGCGTATCGCCGAGGTTGGCGACCGCCTCTAGCAAGGCGTCGCGACGGGTATCTTTGAGCGTGCCAAAAAGGGCGATGATCGTCGGCAGCGAGCTGACGCGGGCGGTGAGTACACCAAGAGTCTCGCGCATGGCGCGTTTCACGAGGTCGTCGGGTTCGTTGTCCTGGCGGGTGAGCGGTTCGAGGGCGCGGATGTCGGTGCTGCCCACCAGGCTTTTGGCGGCGGCTTCGCGGATCTGCGATTCGGGGGCCTGCAAGAGTTCGAGCTGGCGCAGGAAGACGTCGTTACCGCTGCATTGCCCGAGGGCCAGGGCCGAGAGCTCACGGACACGCGCTTCCCGATCGCGTGACAGCTTCAGAACGAGGGGGGCCGGAGTCGGGCCACCGATGCCGGCGCAGACCTGCACCAGGCGCGCGCGCAGGCGCCAATCGCGGTCCTCGGCGAGCACCGTCAGATCGCTGATGACTTCCGGATGGCGGCCGCCTTCGAGGATCAGCGTGCGGATGGCCTTGGCCTGCGCGCGCGGGTCTTCACCGGTGAGGTCGCCGAGGGCCACCGCCCAGGGTTTGTCATTCGGCGGTTTGGTCGGCGATACCCAGCCGGCGACGGTTTTCGCCGCCCCGATCATGTCCATGCCGTGGACCTCACCGCCGTCGCCGGTGGGTTCGGCGGCGTTCGCCGGGGTCGCCGCGACCACGACGCTGAAAGCCAAGAACAGGGGAAGTCCGATACCACGCATGGGCCGAATCGTGGCCAGCAGTCGGCGGCCCGGAAGGGGAAACCGCCCGCGCCCTTGCCCCCAGTGACAATGGTGGACACTGCAGCGCTTTGCTGCCGTGCTATTGGCGCGGTAGCAGGTTGAGCTTACCTCGCATCTCTCCCCTCGAAGGATTTTTCATGAGCGCCATGTTCGGCACCTGGATCGGCAGCAACGCTGCCGGCGTTTGGCACCCGCAGATCGATCCCGCGTTGGTTGACGATCCGCGTTTCCCCGCCCTCCTGGCTGCGGCCAAGGGTGGCGTGGACTTCAGCGGCGCCGTGGTGCTGGTCACCGGCGCCTCCGATCCGCATTCGATCGGCTATGCCATCGCCCGCAATTTCGCCCAGGGCGGAGCCAAGGTCGTGATCACCGGTTCACGTGATCTGGCGAAGATCACCGCCACCGCCGAACAACTCGTGGCCGAGGCCGGCGCCGGCAGCGTGCTCCCCGCCCAGGTCAATCAGGGCGACCTGCCTCAGCTCGACCAGCTCCTCGAGCACCTCAAGGCGCAGAACCTCGCCCTGACCCACGTTTATCCGTTCGCGGCCATCAACCACCCGGCGTTGTTCGTGGGCATCAAACCCGACGACTACCTGCGGGTGTTCAGCGTCAACGTCTTCGGCGTCTACCACCTCTGCGGCCAGCATGCACGGCGGGCCCCGCGTAGCGCACCGTGGTATGTGTGCGTGCCGTTGTCGCCGAATGATGGCCGTCTGCAGGGCTCGGGGCTGTATCCGGCCACCAAGCAGGCTCTGCTGCCGATCGTCATCCAGGGTCAGAACGAGGTCGGCGACCGCCGCAACGGCCACTACATCGGCATGTCGATCGCCTGGACGCGTTCGGCGCTGATGAGCGGGCTCGATGCCGGCGTCGATGCCGCCAAGGCCCAGGGCCTGCAAGTCTACGAGACCCGCGACACCGCCGACGTCGCGACCCTAATCGGCACCCCCGGGGCGCAGGGTCTCAAGGGTACCGTCGTCGACGCAGCCGGCGGTTTCGGACGGGTCGCGGCCAAGGACATGGCCAAGGTCTTCGGAGCCCACTGAGGTGCTCCTGGCCCTGCTGCTGACGGCGCTCATTGGCGGGGTGCTTTCGCTGACCCTGACGCGGCTGGCGATGTTCCTCGCGCCGCGACTGGCGTTCCTCGATCGTCCGGGCGCGGAAGCCCACAAGCAGCAGGCACGGGCGGTGCCCTATGGCGGAGGCCCGGCAATGGCCGTGGCTTTCGCCGTGGCTCTACCGCTGGGCCTGTGGCTCTTCGCCGCCCGGCCCAATCTCATCGCTGCGGTGACCGTCGATCACGGCGCCTTGTGGCCGGTGTTCGTTGGCGCCGCGGTGCTCCTCGGACTGGGAGTGATCGATGATCGCACGCCCCTGCGGGCGCGGCCGAAGCTGGTGGTCCAGGCGGCAGTGTGCGCGCTCGCGGTGTGGGGTAGCGATCTCGCCATCGACAGTCTGCGGCCCTGGCCGGTGCTTGCCTATGGTCTGGCGTGGGGCTGGCTGGTGGTGGTCAGCAATGCCTACAACCTGCTCGATCATGCCGATGGCATGGCCGCCGGTTGCGCGCTGATATCGGCGGTGGTGCTGCTCTCGGGCAGCCTGTGGGCCGGTGATGTCATCCTCGCCCTGCTGTGGATGGCGCTGATCGCGGTCCTCGGCGGATACCTGTGGTGGAACCGGCCACCGGCGCGGGTCTACATGGGCGATGCCGGTAGCCTGCCGCTCGGCTTCCTCATCGGCGTCGGCACACTCAGCGTGACTTTTTGGCCTTCATCCAGCGGGGGCGGTTCACCCTTCGCCCTGGCGACGCCGTTTTTGATCACCGCCATCCCCTTGTTCGACACCGCCGTAGTGGTGATCAAGCGCCTGCGTCGGCATCGGCCGCTGATGCAGGGCGATCGTCATCACATCAGCCATCGTCTGTCGCGCCTGGGCCTGACGCCGGCGGCAACCTTGGCGACGGTCTTGTCGCTGCACCTCGCGCTCGCCATTGGCGCCATGCAGTTGCGCAGCGGCGACAGTCTCTCGGGAAGCCTGGTCGTGCTGCAGGCGGTGGCGGTGTTGGCGGCGGTGCTGTTGCTGGAGACCAGCCGCGATCACGGCCCGCCTTCATGAGTGCTGCTTCCGAGACCCTTCCGTTGAGAAAACAGCCGTTGAGCGAACAGTCGATGGGCGAACAGCCGCTGAGCGAACGCGAACGACTCCAGCGGGTGCTGACGATCTTCCACACCGCGCTGATGGCGGTGCTCATCGCCCTGCGCCCGTTGGTCTGGGATGGCGAAGCCGCCGCGCCCGCCAACCTCGTGTACCTCGCACTGATCCAGGTCGGGCTGGTGGTCCTTGCCGGTGAATTCGTCAGCGGCTTGCGCACCACGGTACGCTGGTCCTGGCCGGGCCTGCTCTTCGCCGTCCTGGTCGTCGCCCTCGTGCCGGCCGCGTGGCGGGCACCGATCCCCGCCGACGGCAGCGCCTTCCTCTGGCAGCTGCTCATGCATCTCGGCTTGGGAGCGTACCTCCTGCAGATCATTCCCGGACGCGAGCGCGTGGCGTGGTCGGCGCTGGTTGCCGGCCTCGGCGCCGAGGTCGCCATCGGCTGGATCCAGGGGCTCTACGTTCTGCCGAAGATGGCTGCCGGCTCGGCGCAAGGCGATGTCGCGGTGGCCGCCGAGGGCATCGCTTCCCAGGATCTGCTCGAACGCATCAGCCGCGGCGGCTGGTTCGGCACCTTCACCTTGTCCAACGCCCTTGCCGGCTGGTTGCTGCTGACGGTCATTCCCTTGGTGGGCGCTGCTTGGCAGCGCGGCTCCGCTCGGCCGCTGGTCGGTGCGTTGGCGCTGGCTGGCGGCGGGCTATTGCTGGCGACGCGCAGCAAGGGTGCGCTGCTCGCGGTCCTGGTCGCGGCCGGCGGCTGGTGGCTGCTCAGCCAGCGGCGCTGGTGGCGCTGGCTGCCGCTGCCGTTGGGCGCACTGGCGATCGCCCTGTTTTACGTCATGCCCAGTTGGTCCGCAGGCATCGAGGCCAGTGCCCGGGTCCGCTGGGGATACTGGTCGGGAGCCGTGGCCCTGGTTCGTGAAGCGCCATTGCTCGGCCACGGCATCGGCGCTTTCGCCGAACGCTCGTCTGGGGTCATGCCCTTGTGGGCCGAGCCGTCGCGCATGGTGCACAACGAGCCGTTGGAGCTGGCGGTGGTAGCCGGCCTGCCGCTGGCGCTGCTGCTGGTGGTGCTGCTGCTGGTCATGGCCTGGCCACGACGGGCGGACGAGCTGGCGGTGGCTTGCAGCGAAGCTGGCGATCCCGCGCCGCACACCTGGTTGGCGTCTGTGGCGCTGATCGTGTTCACGCCCTACCTGTGTCTGTTGGGTATGCTCGACGGCAATCTCGGCTGGTGGCCGGGCGGTGAGATGCTCCTCGGTCAAGGGGCCTGGGGGGTGCTGGTCGGACTATGGCTGGTTGCCGGGCTGTCATTGACGTACGGCTCGGTGCTGCCGACGCGACGCTGGCTGCGCCTGGCCCTGGCGGCCCTCGTCCTGCATTGCCTGATTGATTTCGATCTGCACAGCTTCGCCATCGTCGGCACCACCATTGTCGTCGCCGTCCTCGCCGGCGAGCGGCGGCGGGAGTTCACGCTCGAACGCGGGCTGAGCGTGGTCCTGCTGGTGGGCGTGATCGCCCTTGGCGTCGGCTGGGTACGCTGGGGGCGCACCGCTCTTGAGCTGCGCACGGCCCAGGACGTCGTCCGGGCTATGCGTTTGACGCGCGATCCGGCGCATGTCGATGATGGTTTCGCGAGCCTCGCCGGGATCCTCGGCGTGAACGAGCCCGAGGCCGGTGACCGCCGTGGGCGTCAGGAACTGCTCGTCCTGGCGGTGCGCAGTTCCTTGTCGCGCTGCGCGAGCGACCCCAGTCTGGCGGTGCAGGTGACCGGGATCCTCCCGCCGTCCGCCGAACGCTTGCAGCTGCTCGATGGGCTGAAGGAAAAATTGCCCTACGCACTGTCGATCGCTCGCCTGCGCGCCCAGGATTACCTCGCCGCCGGACGCTGGCAGGAAGCAGCCGATGAATTGCGCCGGGGCGTATCCTTGGCCCCGGCGTATCTGCCGGCACGCCAAGAATTGGAAGTGCTCCTGGAGCAGATCGCCACTCGCGATCCCGCCCACGCCCACGCTTGGTGGGCCCAGCGCGCCGAAGTCGCGGCCGCCCGCACGAGTCTCGAAGCGATCGTGGATTACCGCAATCGGGGACAGTGACGCGAGTCGGTCTTTACCGTGCTGCGCTCAGCGCACGTACTGTTCCCACTCCCAGCGGCTGAGGCGCTCGCGATGGCTGGAGAGCGCATTCCAGGGACTGCCTTTGACATCGATGGCGCCGGCATTGGTGTTGACGCGCAGCAGGAGATTGAGCAACGCATGGCGGACCACCGGATCAGGATCGGTGGTGGCGCGCTTGGCGATCTCGCTGACCGGGACGGTGGCGGTCCAGGCGACATTGCTGGCCAGGGAGGTCGCTGCCGGAGCGGCGATCTCACGGTTGCCACCGACGGCGATCGCGACCAGCGCCCCTGCCAATTCGGAATCGATGTCCAGGCCCAGACGGCTGCAGGCGATCGCCAGACCGGCGGCGCCGTCATCATCGAGCTCGTTCTTGGCGCGCTCGCTGTCGAGGCGCATGATCGCGATTTTCAGCAGGTCGGGAACCTCGCCGCGCTTGAGCAGGGCCAGGGCGTGGTTGCGCTCACCGCTCTTGGCCTGCAGCAGGGCCCAGTCGAGGGCTCGGCGGGTCTCTGGAGCCTCGCAGCCATTGACCCCCAGGAGAAACCGCAGCGCATCCTGACGGACCGCGGCATTGGCGGCACCGGGGAGGTGCGTCGACGGCCGCGGATCGGCCAGCCGCACGGCGAAATCAGAGGCCTCCTTGGGGGCCAGGAACCACAACGTGGCGAGCGCCGAGGCGAGCAGCTCGGGATCGGTCTCGATGGTGAGGAAGTGCTTCACGACATCGGCGAGCTGTGGCAGGCGCACCGCCCGCACTTCGCGCAGGAGCGCCAGCTTGGTGTCGCGGTCGCTGCCCTTCCAGCGCTTGCTGTTGACCTGATCGCCGGCCCGGCGCACCCAGGGATCGCCGCGATAGAGGAGCCGGGCGGCAAACAGGGTCGGCGTGCGTTCGTTCTGGCGTTCGGTCAGGTAGGTGATCTGGCGGCTGATCCAATTGGTCTCGACCTGGAACAGCGCCTGCCAGCGGACGGCGGCACTGCGATCCGGAAGATCGATGGCCTGCGGATTGGCGATGGCTTCGTAATCGATGTTGGCGGCCAGCAGCGGGGCTCCGACGGCCAGCAGGCCGGCGAAGAGCAGGCGGCGGTGGAGGGGGAGGTGGAGGGTGATCATGGTCCGACCTCGATCCACAGCGGCTTCAGGTAGGGGAATGTGCGCTGCAGGCGTTCGAGCACCTGCAGATTCTTCTCTGCGAACGGACCTACGGTGACTCGCAGGTTGCCGGCATTGGCGGGTTCGACGCGGGCGGTGAAGCCGCTCGCGATCAAGGTCCGCGCATACTGCTCGGCTTGCGCCTTGTGGCTCTCGGGGCCGATGGCGACCTGGATCGCGAAGGCCATCGTCGGTGCGCGCATCGGCGCGAGCTTGTTGGCGACCGGTTGACGGAGGACCTCGCCCGCCAGGCGATCGATGAGCTGGCGCAGGCGTGCGATGGCGGTGTCAGCGCCGCGTAGCTCGCCAGCGAGGGCCCTTCGGCGCTCGCCGGGGATGGCTGGATCAGTCAGGGCCTCGCTGGCGGCGGCACAGGCGAGGGCGACGTCGCGCAGATGCTGCGGATCTTCGTCGAGCACGTCGCGATCGATCAGCTCCATGGTCGTGACGATGCGGAAGCGGCGCTTGGCGGCGGGCTCAGGTTGTTCGACGGCATAGGTCGCCTGCAGTCGCATCTGATCCACGGCATGCTGCGAATTGCGGAAGCGATAGGTCACCAGCAGATCCTTGATCTGGCGGTAGCCGCCACCGCCGCCGGGGCTCGCATCGAGCCATTCCAGGGCCGGTAGCTTGAGCTGGAATTCGGGGTTCGAACTCGATTTGCTGCGTTTGGCCCGCGCCTGCACCAGCTGCTTCGCGCGCGGCATGATAGCATAGGTCAGCTGCACATCCCAGCTCTGTTCGGTCGCCGAGGGCGGCAGGGCGAGGAGATTGAGGTCGAAGAGGCCGATCGCGCGCGAGCCGCTGATCGGCCGGGCGGCGGCGTCGAGGAGGGTGGCGGCGCCGTCGCTGTCGACGCGGTGCAGGCTGATGCGGTCACGCCCGCGGGCTTCCTCGGCGAGCAGGGCGAGCTCGTTGTCGGGCCCGATACCAACCAGGGCTATGGTTCGTTCATCGCTCGTCGGCCGGCCTTCGCGGTTGTCGCTGCTGATCTCGGTGGTCGTCGTCACCAGGTGATAGACCAGCACCGTGCCCGGATCGAGGCGGAAGTGCGACGGACGGAAAGACAAGGCGAAGGCGGTGAGGCCGGCGATGCAGGCAAGCACCACCCCGCCTACCACCACGAGCGTGGTGACCTGCTTGAAATCGGTTCGGTCGCGTAAGATACGCCGGGTGGCGGACATCCCCGCATGGTGGACCTTGGAAGCAGGGGACAAGCAGGCACTGGAGCGCGGCATTTGCGTGGCAGAATGCCGCCATGCCTGCGAAAAAAGCCCCCGCCGCCCGTCCTGCTCCCCGTAAAGTACGAAGCAAAACCACCGCTCGATCAGCGGTCAGCGTGCCGCCTCCCGTCAGCCCGGCCCCGGTCCCTGCCACAGCCACAGCCGCGTCCACGGCGTTGATCCCGCCGGTCCTGGTGCGGGGGATCGCCATCGGCGGCGACCTGCCGGTGATCATTGCTGGTCCGTGCGTCATCGAGAGCGAAGAACACGCCTTCCACATGGCCAAGCTGGTGAAAGCCATCGCCGCTAAGGCCCACTTGCCGGTGATCTTCAAGGCCAGCTTCGACAAGGCCAACCGCACCAGCTTCACGAGTTATCGTGGCGGCGGTCTCATCGAGGGCCTGCGTATCCTTAAGCGCATCCGCGATGAGCTGAACATGCCGGTGACCACCGACGTCCACGAGTCCGGCCAGGTGCCGGCCGTCGCTGCTGTCGTCGATCTCATCCAGGTCCCGGCGCTGCTCTGCCGGCAATCGGATCTCGTCGAAGCCTGCGCGCGCAGCGGCAAGCCGACGAGCATCAAGAAGGGCCAGTTCTTGGCTCCTCAGGATTGCGGCAACATCGTCGCCAAGTTCAACGCCGTGGCCGTGCCCAAGGGCACCCCCAAGCACCGGCTGGTGCTGATCGAACGCGGAACCTCCTTTGGCTATAATACCTTGGTCACCGACTTCCGTAGCCTGCCGATCATGCGCGGCTTCGGCGTGCCGGTGATCTTCGATGGCACGCACTCGGTGCAGGCCCCGGGCGGTCTGGGTACGGCCTCGGGCGGCGCCGGTCACTTCGCGCCGATGATGATGCGGGCGGCGATGGCGGTGGGTGTCGAGGGCCTGTTCATGGAAACCCACGACGACCCTGCCAATGCCCTCAGCGATGGCCCGAACGTCGTGCCTGCGAAGGACCTGCTGGCGGTGCTCAAGGATATGCGCGCGATTCATGATCTGCTCGGACGCCGCGATCCGCCGGTACCGCGGCGATGACCGACGCCAGTTTGCCACCTGCTGACCAGCCGCTTGCGCGGCTAGTTGACCAGCCGCTTGCGCGGCTAGTTGACCAGCCGCTTGCGCGGCTAGTTGACCAGCCGCTTGCGCGGCCAGCGGGTTCAGGCAAGCCACCGCGTAGCGAGCGTGATCCCGGCTGCGACCTGCCTGAGGATCTGGCTGTGACCATGCGCCCCATCGGGGTGGTGCGTTCGCCGTTCATCATGCGCGAGGACGCGCCGCGACAGCCGGGTATCGGTGCGCCCGTCACGGGCACGATCGTCTTGCGGCGGACCTTGCCGGGCGCCAACGGCAAGCCCACTGGCACGCAGAACATGCTCAAGGACCTCGCGTCCTTCAGCCATTTGGTGGTCCTGTTCTGGTTCCATCACAGCCATGGCTGGAAGCCGCAACTGGTGCCGCCACGCGACAGCGTCAAGCGCGGTCTGTTCGCCACCCGGGCACCGGATCGGCCCAATCCGATCGGCTTGTCGGTGGTGCGCATCGTCGATATCTATGGCGTACGTATCGACATCAGCGGCCACGATCTGCTCGATGGCACGCCGGTCCTCGATCTCAAGCCGTACATTCCTAGTTACGATAGTTTACCCGAGGCCAGCGCCGGATGGCTGGATGGCCTGGTGGTGCCGGGACCGGACCACCGCTGGTGCACGCGCCAGGGCAAAGCCAAGCGCGCCCTCAGTGAAAAGCCCGCTTGAAACCGCTGTTTCGCCGGCTGTTTCGCCGGCTGTTTCGCTGATTATTTCGCTGACCAGTCGATGGTATTGCCGGCGGATGGCGAATAGACACGGATGAAATCGATCCCCGCCCGGCCGGTGCGGGTGTGGATCTCTAGCGTGTGCGGCTGGTCATCACGACACTGGATGACCGTGGTGGCGGCGGCTTCCGGATCGGTGCCGCTGGCGTCGACCGTGAGCTGATCGCGGTTCATCGAATAGACCGTGAAAGCGGCGGTGAATTCCTTGGGCAGGTCCTTGCCACAGACGTCTTTGACGCCCGCGAGATTGATGTCCTCGGCCTTGATGTGGATGGCCCCCGAGCGACTGGTGAAGTCGACCTGGGAAGTGCCACTGCCCTCGTTGCCACTGCCTTCGTCGCCACTGCCTTCGTTGCCACTGCCTTCGTTGCCACTGCTGCTACCGGTGGCGGTGGCGGTGGCGGTAAAAGTGTAGTCTTTGCCATCGGGGCTGAGGTGTGAAAAGACTAAGCGGTAGTCCTGGGCGATGACCTGGGTGCCGAGGCCGATGCGGCTGATCGCCGGCCACCACGCGCCAGGGGCGAGCGTCGAGCGGGTGACGGCGTAACTGCTGGCCAAGGCACTCGGCTTCTTGCCGTCGAGTTTGAAATCGAGCACCGCCTTGGGCTCGCCTTCGGCGCGCACTGAGAGATCCAGGCGATTGCCGATGAACGAGATTTTCACCACTGAGTCCTGTCTGGTGATCAGGCGGCCCGCCTGCACCGTGGCTTCACCGGCGCCATAGGACACGCCCCGTCCATCCAAGGGCAGCTCGAAGACCTGCTGTTGCCACCGTGGTGAGGCCGCTTGATGCTGGCGAAAATGCGGTTTTAGGGCCTCCAACAGCAGTTGTGAGCCACGTGGATTGAGGTGGATCTGATCGAGCAGGTAGGCTTTCGGCGATTCATGAGTGCGCTTCAGCTGGTCCTTCCACAAGCTGCGCACATCGGCGATCTCGTATTCGTATTTCAAGGCCATGGCCTTGAGGAATTCGGCCGAGACCTCGCGCTCGGCATCGACGCCGGCGCCGAAGTTGTCGACGTGGTGCGTCCAGGTGATGACCTCGGCGGTGGTGAAGCAGCGCAGGTTGCGGTACATTTCTTCGAATTCCCCGGTCTTTTCGCCGCCATAGTCATGGAAGATGACGAGGTCGGGATATTCCGGATAGAGATCCTGCCAGCAGGTCTTGCGCAGTTGCGGCGCTTGGTAACCGCCGATGGCGGTGTTCTTGAAGCTGATCACCGCCTCGGGGTAGGTCTTCTGCAGGTGCTCGACAAGCTGCGCGGCGGCGCTGCTGTTGGCGACGATCGATTGGCCATAGGCGAGGATTTTCAGCCGCGGATGATGGGTGGGCGAGGCACTTTCGAGCATCGCCAATGTTCGCGGCAGGTATTTGCCGAAATCAGTCGCGGGAATGGCGGTGAAGGCCGGCTGGTGGGCGGCGCCCTCATGACGCAGCCCCTCGGGGAGGAAGCCCGGGCTGGCGAGCACGAAGCAGTCGAAGCCATAGGTCTTGGCGAAGCGGTAGCTCGCGTGCGGGAGCATCTCCAGGCGGAAGACATGCGGCCCGGCCGTCAACAGTGCGTAGCCGAGGCTCTGCCAGTTAATCGGTTCGCTGCCGATGAGCATCACGGGATTGAAGGTGCGCTGCTCATCGCCCACGGTCACCCATTCATCATCGTCGAAGCGCCAGCGGAAGGCCCCGTGTTCCCACCATTTGCGCACGAATAACTCGTAGGTCCCGGGGACCGCGAGGCGCAGCTTGTATTCGGCGAAGGCGTCGCCATTGGCGGTTCCGTTGAGCATTTTACCGCCGGAGAGTACCTCCGATTGGGCCGGCGTCAGGTGGTCGAAATAGCCGTTCACCGGCATGTTGGTGCTCGTCGCTGCTTCCGCCTCCCACCAGATGGGATCCACGTGCGCCGCCGGATCGAGGGGTTCGGCGCCCCAGCCGCGCAAGGTGAGGAGGCTGAGCACCACGCTCAGCAGGATGCTCCAGGATCGGGGTGGACCTGAGCGCTGGAAAGATGGGGTCATTGGCGGTCCTGGTTGAGCTGGTTGCCGACTATACGGTCTTTGGTTAAATGATTAAATCAATATCGGAGACAGTTCGGGCGGGAGCTGCATCACCAGATCATGATGAGACTTACCGGCATATAATGAATTTTTATGGATATACGAGGTGGTCAAGCGATGTCGACCAGCAGTCGAAAAAAAGCTATTTAAGGCCAGCGATCAACCACGATACCAGGGTCCGAAACAGCACCGTCGGCTCATCGGCATGGTGGGCGACGGCGGCCGGCTTGGCAAGGGCTTCGACCGCCGCCAGGAAGGTCGCGATGGTGACATCGACCTGGATGTCGGCGCGAAATGCTTGGGCGTCGATGGCTTGGCGCAGCAAGGAATGCAGCAGGTCGGCGAGCACCTGCCGCTGCTGCTGCCGCGCTTGGCTGTAGAGCCCGGGCTCCTTGCTCTCGAGGTCGTCATAGAGCACCGAACCGACACTGACGAGGTGCACGCCGATGCGCTCAAGCACCTGCCGCAGGCGCTCCTCATGGCTGAGCGTGGCATCCCCGAGCAGGCCGATGATCTCAGTCTCGACGTTGCGATTGACGCGCTCGACCACCGCCGCCAAGAGGGCTTCCTTGGTCGGGAAATGCTTGTACAGGGTCTTCTTGCTACGGCCGGCATCATCGGCGATCTCCGCGGTCGAGACCCGCGAATAGCCGAACTTCATGAAGTAGTCCTTGGCCGTCTCGACGATTTCGTTTTTGACGGCGTGGTCGTCCATGGTGGTGTGAATCTTCACACTGGGGGCGCGTTGTCACGCTGCGCTCTCTGCCTACGGTGTCCTTGTGGCCTCTGACCAACCCTCGCTCCCGCTACGCACCAAGCCGGTGGCCGTCGGCGGCCTGCCGTCGACGGTCATTCCCCATGATGAGATTCACGAGCGCCTGCGCCTTCTAGTAATCGTGGCCCTCGGCTCGTTCGCTGTCGTTGGCATCATCGCCTGGTTGATGCCGTTACTGCTACCGCCGGCGAGCCCGGCAACGGCGGTCATGGGCGTGCTCGCGGTATCGGTGGTCAATGTCTGCGCGGCAATGTTCTGGCTGTTGCGGCGACCGCGAGCGGTGGGCAACGTGCATGCCCTAGGCATGGGCTTCGTGGTCGTCGTGGCGTTGTTGATGGCCGCCGCCGAGGTCTCGCTGGTCCCCGAGATCAATGGCGCCCGCTGGGGCGTATCGGGGATCGGCATCTGGATCGTGCTCTTCCCCTTGGTCTATCCATCGAGTCCGCGTCTGACCTTGGTGGCAGCGCTGGCCTGCGCGAGCATGGTCCCGCTGGTGTACGGAGGCTCGCGGCTCATCGGCGCGCCCAGCCAATCCTGGACGCATCTCATGCCGTGGATGCTGCCGCTGTATTTCTGCGCCGTCCTGGCGGTGGTGGCGGCAGCCGGCATGCATCGCTACCGCCAGGCCCTCGCCAAGGCCAAACAGGATCTCCAGGAATACGGGCGCTACGAACTAGTCCGCCCGCTGGGCACCGGCGGCATGGGCGAGGTCTGGCTCGCCCGCCATCGCCTGCTGCAGCGCTCGGCGGCGATCAAGTTCATCACGCCGCCGGCGACCGGCGATGAGGCCGGGCAGGAATTCCTGGTCCAGCAATTCAAGGCCGAGGCCGCCGCCATCGCGCGCCTCTCCTCGCTGCACACCGTCACGCTCTACGATTTCGGCATCGCCGATCATGGCGAGTGGTACTACGTCATGGAGCTCCTCGACGGCATCGACCTCGAGCATGCCGTCGCCGACCACGGGCCTTTCCCTGATTGGCGGGTGGCGCAGATCCTCGCCCAGGCCTGCAGTTCCCTGGCCGAGGCCCACCGCCAGCACATCGTGCACCGCGACATCAAACCCAGCAATCTTATGCTCTGTCGGCTCGGCGAGACTCTTGATGTGGTCAAGGTTGTTGATTTCGGTCTGGTCGGCCTCAACCCTTCCAGCAATCCCCAGGCCGGCAGTCCCCAGGCCGGCAGCTCGGGCCTGAGCGGCAGCGTCGGTTACCTCGCGCCGGAAATCCTCCTGGGGGAACCGGCGCTCGATGGGCGGGTCGATCTCTATGCCCTGGGCTGTGTCGGGTGGTGGTTGTTAACCGCCAAGCCGGTCTTCGCGGACGCCAAGAATGTCGAAGACGAATGCGTGCGCCATTGCAGCGAGCCGCCTCCACGGGCGATCCTGCAGGCCGGCGGTCATGATCCGCAGCTCATCCAACTGCTCATGGAGCTGCTCAGCAAACGCCCCGAGGACCGTCCCGTGAGTGCGATAGCAACACGGCAACGACTGCTGTCGTTGCCGTGTTGCCAGCGCTTCGATGAGGCCGCCGTGGCGGCGTGGTGGGCGTCTCCTATAGGTGGGCCTGCGGAAAGCGAGCCTTCGGACGTATCAGCAACGAGACCAGGATCAGCGTCGCAAAGCCCAACGGTACGGTGACGATCGCTGGCTGGCTGAACGGCACCAGGGCCGCCGCCGCCGCCGCATCGGCAGTGAAGCCGTAGACGTTCTGGAAGGCCTCCTTGCTCACCAGCACCCAGCCCAGCGAGCTCAACAGGCCGACGATGATGGCGCTGGCCACGCCCTGCTTGGTCGTGCCGCGCCAGAACAGGACCATGATCAGCGCCGGGAGGTTGGCCGAGGCCGCGATGTTGAAGGCCCAGCCGACCAGGGCCGAGACATTCATGGCCTGGAATTGGATGCCCAACCACATGGCGATACCGCCGACCACGAGCGCCGCGGATTTGCCGGCGCGCACTTGATGGGCATCGCTCAAATCCATCTTCAAGACGTTTTTCAGCAGATCGTGGACGATGGCCCCGGCGGAAGCCATGATCAGCCCGCTTACCGTGCCGAGGACGGTGGTGAAGGCGATGGCGCTGATGATCGCAAACGGCAACTCGCCGAAGGTCCGCGACATCAGCGGTGCGGCGGAATTGGTATCGGTCAGATCCAAGGCTCCGCTGGTCATGGCGCCCAGTCCGAGGAACAGGGTCAGGGTGTAGAAGAAGCCGATCACCCCGATACCGACCACCGTGCTCTTGCGCGCGCTGCGCTGATCCTTGACCGTGTAATAACGGATCAGGATGTGCGGCAGCGAGGCCGTACCGCAGAACAGGGCGAGCATCAGCGACAGGAAGTCGATGCGTGAAAGCACGGCTTTCTTGCGCGCCGCCAGCGATTCCGGCTTGGCCGGATCGGCCACCGGCAGCTCGCCCTGGATGCCCTTAAACAACGGATGCTGGCCGGGCTGCATGAGCTTGGCCCCGGGCGTGGGCTTCTGGCCCCACACCGTGGTGGTGGTGCCATTGGCGTCCTTGATGACCTCCTTGCTCCACAGCAGGACTTCACTGTCCTCGAGGACTGTGAGATAGCCGCTGGGCGACAGCGGCCCAGTGCTGGTCGCGCCACCCGGCAGCTTGCTGAGCCCGCCGACCGGAATCAGCTTGCCGCCCGCCGACTTCGCGACGCCATTGATGGTCTGCACGGTGCCGCTGGCATCGGCGACCATCCACTGCACCTGGCTGAGGGTGTTGTCGGCGTCCTTGCGCCACAGCACGCCCTGCGCATCGCGGACATAGGGCTTGCCGGGCCAGGCCTCGGTGAGCTGTTCCGAGAGCGGCAGCCCATGGCTAAAGGTGGTGTCGACATGCAGGCCACGACCGAGGATCAGCACCGCCAGGATGCTACAGAAGGTCACCAGCAACGAGCCTTTGATGAACTGCACCCAGGTCGTCGAGACCATGCCGGCGGTGACCACGATGATGGTCACGATACTGCCTACCACCAGCACGCCCTGCACGTGCGACCAGCCGAGCAGGGTCTTGATCAGGACCCCCGCCCCGACCATCTGTGGAATGAGGTAGAACACGCTGACGATCAGGGTCGAGATGGCCGCCGTGAGCGTGATGCTGCGCGAATCGAAGCGGCTGTTCAGGGCATCGGCGAAGGTGAATCGGCCGAGACGCTTCAGCGGTTCGGCGATGACGAACAAGGCTACGATCCAACCGGCGAGGAAGCCGATCGAATAGAGGAACCCATCATAACCGTAGAAGGCGATCATGCCGCAGATGCCGAGGAACGACGCCGCCGAGAGATAGTCGCCGGCAAAGGCGATGCCGTTGACGAACCACGGGATCTGGCCGTGGGCTGCGAAGTATCCTTGCGATGATTTGGCTTTGCGGCCGAGCCAGAAGCTGATGCCCAGCACCGTACCGACGAAGAACAGGAAAGTGATCAGGGTCGTCGACATCTCAGGCCGCGTCCTTACCGCCGCGGGCGAACATGAGGTAGACCAGGGCCAGGCCGAGGGCCGCCATGATCAGGGACATCCCGTAATGGACGGCGAGATTGATGCCGCCGAACGGCCGCCAGCCGATCAAGGTCGGACAGAACGCCGACATGTACACGAACGTGCCGTAGCCGATCAGGTAGAGTGCGAACAGCCACAACCCCAGCCGGGCATTGAAGCGATCATCGGGGGACGGATCGGACGAACGTGGATTTGGTTGCGGATCGGTCATGGGGGCTCCGGAAGGTCTGGAGTGCTACGTCGGCAATCTGTGATCGCAACTAAACTTCAGCATTCACGTTTATGCATGTAGGCGTTAGCAGTTGGCTGAGGCCCATGTCGACCGTTGAAGTGGTTGCTCGCCAAGGGTTGCTCTTTGAGACCCTTAGAGAGTAAACAAAGTTGAATTCAGACCCTCTGAGCTAAATTTTATTTTACTGATCATTCCACGTCGTCGTGCTGAACGAGCTGTCGAAGGCTCGTGATCAATGTGCTCAGAAGCGCGGGCCGACGATAGTGGCTGATCCGGCCTCGCCCACGGCGGCGGTTTCATCGAGTCCGTTTACGCTGAGCAGATCTCTCACGTGGGCCACCGACCACTGCTTATCGACATACTCCAAGGCCGTGCAGCTGTCGACCCAGTCACCGGAGTTGAGGTACAGCACCTCGACGGTGCGCTCGCAATGCGGGACCTGCATGAGGCGGTTGCTGGCGGCATGGATATGGCCGCAGACGATGACCTCGCACCCGCGTTCGGCAGCCATGCGCGCACAGAGCTCTTCGAAGTGGGCGATGTGGCGTGCGGCCGAGGCGAGGTGCTGTTTACAATAAGTCGCAGGAGAGATGCGCGACAGGCCCAGGAGGGTGCGTCCGCGGTTGAGCCAAGCACTGATGAATGACACCGCTTCATAACTCATGCCGCCCATCCATTGCAGCCAGCGCGGCGTCGCGAGCAGGGCATCAAAGGCATCGCCATGCAGGAACCAATGCCGTTTTCCATCGATCTGCAACTCCAGGCGATCGACGAGCTCGACCGTGCCGAGTAGGAACGGAGAATAGCGGCGCAGGGCCTCATCGTGGTTGCCGGTCACGTAATGGATGGGAATGCCCTGTTGCGAATACTTCAGCAGTCGGAGGATGACCTTGAGATGGCTTTCCGGCCAAAACGATTTCGAGAATTGCCAGATATCGAAGATGTCGCCATTGAGGATGATGCGCTCGGGCGCGATGGTCTTGAGGTAGCCCAGCAATTCCTTGGCGCGGCAGCCATGATATCCGAGATGGATATCCGAGAGCACCAGCACCTCGACGCGTCGTCGTTCGCTCATGTCCTCAGCCGCTGGTGAGGGAGATCGCCGCCGTCGCTATCAGCGAACCGATGGCGGCACCACTGAGTACATCGCTGGGATAGTGCAGGCCGAGCACCAGTCGGGAGCAGGCCACCAGGGTCGCGAAGGGGATCAGGAACCAACCCAGCTCGGGATGTGCATGCGTCACCAAGAGCGTGAAGCCGACGGCATGCAGGGTGTGCCCGGAGGGGAACGAGAAGCGATCGAGGGGGGCCACGGTCAGATGCGGCATGGTGTAGGCTTCGCACGGGCGCGGACGCCGAGTGTGGAGCTTGAGCCAGCGGTATACCAAGGTCGAGACGGCGCCGGTCAGGCACATCAGCCCGGTAAGCTGCCAATCGCCATAGACCACGATCATCATGACCATCAGGCCATACCAGAAGACGCCATCCCCGAGGCGGCTTATGCCGGCGAAAAAAGGCCCCGCAAGGCGTCGCCTATTGATGCGGTTGCAGCGCACGCACAGCGTCGATTCGAAAGCGGCAAGCGTGGACAATTGCATCGGTCGTCTCTTTTGGTTACTGAAGATTCGCGGCTCAGGATAAAGAACTGACGAAGGCTTCGCGTATTCCTGTGGCGTCAGGCGACGCTCGGCAGACCTAGCGCGCGTTGCGCGAGCAAAGATGCCGAAGGTTGGTCGGAGGTTCGCCGCAGGAGCATCTCGAAACGTTCGATCACCGCCTGCCAGCCGATGCACTCGGCGGTCGCGCGGGCTGCCGGGCGCAAACGCGCGATCTGCGCGGGATGGGCGGCGAGGATTCCGGCCATGTGCATCCACGAGGCCTCGTCACCGAAATTGGCAAGTAGGCCGTTCTCCTCGTGCTGCACATAGGACTTGGCGGCGGCGTAGTCGAAGCTCACCGTCGCCAGTCCGCTGGCCATGGCTTCGAGCAGCACATTGCCGAAGGTTTCGCTCATCGAGGGAAAGAGGAAGATGTCGGCCGAGGCATAATGCCGCGCGAGGTCGGCGAGCGGCAGGGCGCCGGTGAAATGGACCTCCGGGAACTGCTCCGTGAGTCCGCGCCGCAGGGGGCCCTCACCGACGACGATCAGCCGGGCCCGCGGCAGGGCCGCACGGATGCGTTGGAAGGCGGCGAGGGCCAGGGGGATGTTCTTCTCGGGAGCCATCCGGCCAACGTGCAGGAGCACTGGATCAGAGGGCTGGGCGCCCCACCGGGCACGTAAGGACGGGTCGCGTTTGTCGGGCGAGAACAGCTGTGTATCGACGCCCCGGCCGAGGGTCACGAGGTTGTCGAAACCGGCCGTCGAAAGTTGCGCGAGGAGGTCCGGACTGGGTACCATGGTCACCCGCGTGCGGTTATGGAAACGCCGCAGATAACCGGCGACCAGACCGTGCATCAGGCCAAGGCCGTAGTGCCGACTGTAGTCATGGAAGTTGGTGTGGTACGAACTCGCCAGCGGCAGGCGCAGCTCCTCGGCGGCGGACAAGGCCGAACGCCCGAGCGGACCTTCGGTGGCGATATGGACCACATCCGGGCGTTCCCGGCCCCAGATCTCGCGCAGTCGTCCGCCAGCCGGCAGGCCTAAGCGCAAACCGTGATAACGGGGAATTGGCAGGCTGGGCAGGACGACGTGGCTTATACCGGTGGCCGGGGCGACGGGAGTTTCGTGCGGCCGGCGGCAGCGGACCACCTGGACCGCATGCCCGCGCTGCGCTAAGCCCTCGACCAGACGCCCGAGAGTCATACTAACGCCGTTGATTTCGGGGGGGAAGGTTTCGCTGACGAGCGCGATTCGCAACTGCCGGAATTCGGGAAGTGGATGAGCCATAATCTCCTATAGTCGGAAATGGTGATGAAGAGCTGGTCAAGACTGGGCAAAGACGCGTCGTCATCCTTGGGCGCAATGCACATTCTGTCTTTACGAGATATTAATTAATTGGACAATCATGCCCCTCGTGAGCACGGCTTTGTCACTTCTTGCGCCCGCCATTCCTCTGTGGCAGCGTTTCACCGCTCCACCGACGACCGCGTCGGCAATCGCGCAGGCGCAGACGCGCACACTCGGCAAGCTCTTGCGCTATCTGGCGCCAACGGTGATCGGTCGCCGTTTTGGCCTAGCGGCGATGACCCCCGTCGATTTCCGCGAGCGCATGCCGGTGCTGCAGTACGCCGATCTGCAGGCCGAGATCCAACAATGTCTCGCCAACCAGGCGGGAGTGTTGTTCCGCGGCCGACCCTTCGCCCTGGCGCAGACCAGCGGTACGACCCGTGAGGCCCAGGCGGCTGAGCGCTACATTCCACAATCCGCGGCGCTGATGCGCCATCATCGGCGAGGCGGGTCCGCGGCCCTCGCGCGGGTCCTCGGCCAAGCTCCCGAGGTTCTGCGCGGACGGATGCTGCTGCTCGGCGGCTGCACCGCGCTCGACCGCCGCCAAGCGGTGCCGGTCGGTGACCTTTCGGGTATCTGTGCGGCGGCCTTGCCGCGCTGGATCTCCGGCGCCTATGAGCCCGGACGGGCGATCGCCGATGAGCCCGATTGGGATCGCCGCCTGGAGCTGATGGCCGCGCACCTTGCGCCCTTGGACGTGCGGCTGGTATCGGGTATTCCCGCTTGGCTGCTGATGCTCTTCGAACGCCTGGCGCAGCGCCATGGGCGGCGAGCGGCGGCGTTGTGGCCCAACCTGCGGGCGATGATTCATGGCGGCCACGCCATTGAACCCTTCATCAGCACCTTGGCGGCCCACCTTGATGGCGGTACGCTGATGCAAGAGGTCTATCCCGCCAGCGAAGCCTTCATCGCCATCGGTCAGCAACCGTGGCGTCTCGGCGACGGCCAGCCGGCGCCCTTGGAGCTGCTGACCGATCACGGCGTGGTCCTGGAATTCGCCGACGATGCCGGGCGGATCCACGGCGCCCATGAACTCGATGGCGGTGGCGTGTACCGCGTGCTGGTAACCACGCCCGGTGGCCTGCTGCGTTATCAGGTCGGTGACCTGGTGCGCGCGGCGGGCCTCGGTGTGGTACGTTTCGCAGGGCGGATCAAGACCCGTATCTCGGTCTTCGGCGAGCATGTCGAAGGTGACGCCCTGGCGGCGGCCCTCGCCCATGCCACCTCCGCCACCGGCGCGGCCGTGGCTCATTACCACGTCGCGCCACGCCTGCCCTCGCCAGCGCACCCGCACGGAGCGCATGAGTGGTTCGTGGAATTCGCGATCGCGCCGGCGGATGCCGCGCTGTTCGCCCAGGCCTTGGACGGGTTCCTTGCCGCCAGCGTGCTTGATTACGCCGCCCATCGCCAGGGTGGCCAGTTGCTGGCGCCGATCGTGAGTGCCCTGCCGAGCGGCAGCTTCCATGCTTATCTCGCCGCCAAAGGGCACCTCGGCGGGCAGCACAAGGTGCCGCAAGCCTGGCCTGACCGGACTATCGCCGATTCTCTCTCACGTTATTCCGGAACTTAAGATGCGCCCTTCTACCGAGCATTTCGAGCGTACGTGTTTTATCACCGAGCATGGGCGGGGCGATCAGCACGCCGTTCTCCTGCCCGGACTGGTGCCGGATGGGGCGGAGACATTCCTCCGCCAGCAACCCTTGTTCCGCGCCTTCGGCGACGTCACCACGATCAATTATCCGTACAACGGTTTCGACCTCGACCGTCTGCTTGAGGCCCTCGAAAGCCGCATCCGCGCCACCGCCCAGAGCGGTCAGCGACCGGTGCTGGTGGGGGTCAGCGTCGGTGGTGGCATCGCCCTCGAATTGCTGCGCCGGACCCAGGCCAATCCGCTGCCCTTGGCAGCGGTGATCCTCGTCAGTCCGCTGACCTGCGTCGATGATCTGGCGCCGATGTTCAAGCGCTTCCTCGATCCCGTGCTGCATCCGCCCGAAGGCACCACCGCCACCGAGGCGATCGAGAAGGCCCGGGTGTTCTTCCGCGCCCTCGCCTCGCGTTCGATGGGCGAACCGCTGCGCTCGCGCTGGAAGGCCTTGTTCACGCCACCGCATGGCTGGATCCAGTTGCGCGAGCATGGCGTCCGGCTGCGCATCGAGCGTACCCTCGATGACATCCCTGCTGCCGGTGGGCTCGAACGCGTGCAGGCCATTCTGCAATTCATCGGTGTCCATCAGGTGCGCGGCGAGCTCACTAAGGCCCCGACCCTGATTTGCTGGGGCTCACGCGAGCGCCATACCCTGCGCATGGATGGTCCGGGTACCGGCCTGCTCTGCCGCCCCGATCTGGCCTTCCGCCTCTTTCCTGAGGTCGAGATCCAATGGGTCTATGATCATGACGGCGAGGCCGTGCCGCATGCCTCGTTGCTGAAGCATGCCCATGCCTTCAATCCATTGTTCAAACGCTTCCTCAAGCGAGTTAATCGTGCGGGCGGCAAGCGCAGCCTCGATGAGGCCTTGGCCGGTCGGCGGGCATAGGCTTTCTACCCTGGTTTTTCACCACGTCTTCATTTCCGGTCGCAACCTCCAGGCATGCCTACCGCCAGCCTGCGCCCAAGTGTGGTTGATCGCCTGAATCAACGTGTCTTCGATGCCCTGTACGGCCGCTCGCTGGTCTACAATACCTGCTGGGAAGATCCGGCTCTGGATCGCGAAGCGATGCGTCTGGGCGGCGACGACACCATCCTGATGATCACCAGCGCCGGCTGCAATGCCCTCGATTATGCGTTGGATGGACCGAGCCGGATCCATGCCGTCGATGCCAATCCGCGGCAGGGGGCGCTCCTCGAACTCAAGATCGCTGGCATCCGCCGTCTCGCGTATGAGGACTTCTTCGCGGTTTTCGGCCAGGGCGCGCATCCGCGCTTCGACGAACTGTACCATGAGCTCCTGCGCGACGAGCTCTCCCCTTGGGCGCAGACCTTCTGGGATCACCGCCTGCGTTGGTTCAGCGGTCGCGGTTGGCGCGACAGCTTTTATTTCCATGGCTTGTCGGGGCTTGTCGCGCGCCTGGCGCGGACCTATGTCGGCAAGCGCGGGGCCCTGGCCCTCGGTCTGCAGCAATTGCTGGCGGTGAAGGATCTCGCCCAGCAACGGGCGCTGTACGATGAGGTGGTGGCGCCGCGGCTGTGGACGGCGCGCATGCAGTGGGCGGTATCGCGGCAGACGACCATGAGCCTGCTGGGCGTGCCGCATGCTCAGACCAAGCAGGTAGCGCAGGCCCACGCCGATGGCGTCGCCGGCTTCATCCGTGCCAGCATCGATCGCGTCTTCCGCGAACTGCCGCTATCGAGCAATTATTTTTGGACGTTGTACCTGCGCGGCCATTACACGCCTGACAACTGCCCGAACTATCTCACGCCGGCGGGCTTCGCTGCGCTGCGCGGCGGTCTCGTCGAACGCATTTCCGTGCATACCGCGACCGTCAGCGGCTTCCTGCGCAGCTGCGACGCGGCCCCCACCCGCTTCGTGCTCCTCGATCATATGGATTGGATGAGTCATTTCCGTCCCGCCGATCTCGCCGATGAGTGGGATCTTATCCGTCAGCGCGCTGCCCCCGGGGCGCAGATCCTCTTCCGTTCGGCGGATACCCGCGCCGCCTACCTCGACGAGGTGCGCACCTCCGACGGCCGCAGCGTGAGCGAGCAGCTGCGTTACGACGCCGAGCTCGCTGCGGCTTTGCATGCGCGCTGCCGGGTGGGGACCTATGGCGGCTTCCACATCGCGAACCTCCTCCCATGATCGCCGATCTCCCTGTCCTGTGGCGTCTGTTGCGCGGCATGCCGAACACCGGCACGCAGCAGGAGCGTCTCGAAGGATTCTATGCCGGACAGGCGCAGGGTTACGACAATTTTCGCGAACGGCTGCTGCAGGGCCGGGCCGAAACCGTGGCCGAGCTGGCGGACAGCCTGCCCGAGACCGGCGCCACGCTGGTCGAGCTCGGTTGCGGCACCGGTCGCAACCTGGCCTTTCTCGGGGCGCAGCGTCAACGCCTGTGGCGTACGTGGGGGGTCGATTTGTGCCCTTCGCTCCTCGCCCAGGCACGGGCGCGGGACTGGCCGGATGTGCAGTGGGTGGCCGCCGATGCCACCGTCTGGCGTCCGCCGCAGCAGGTCGACGGCGTGCTCTGCGCATACAGCCTGACCATGATCCCGGATTGGTTCCTAGCGATCGACAATGCCATCGCCATGTTGCGACCCGGCGGCACGTTGGCGGTGGTCGATTTTTATGTGCCACGCGAGGCACGTTTGGGGCGAGTTTTTTGGCCGTGGTGGTTTGGCCATGATGGCGTGCACCCCAATGCCGATCTTCTGCCGTATTTACGTAGCCGCTTGCGCGACGTGACCGTGACCGAGGGCCGGGCGAGATTGCCCTATGTGCCTGGGGTGCGAGTGCCGTGGTTTCGCATAGTCGGAAAGCCGATGAAATAAGCAGCAATAATTGGTGAAATGGCTGAGGAATCGACCCGCGCAGTTTGCTAAATGTAAGATAATAATTGACGCGGCCAGATGTAGTATTAATGTTTAAGTATGATCATCGGTCCAACGCCTTGTCCGCCTTGTCCGCCTCCGGCCCACGGACCTAGCCAGGAGTGGTCTCCTGAACAGGTTGCGCATCTGTCCTTGGCATCACAGGTCGAACCATTGCTCGGGATCAGCCAGCAACGCATTGACGGCGAAGCTGTTTTAGCTGATTTGTTGAGTAACCGATATTTCAATCTCAACACCACCGGCGCCGATATCTGGCAGGGGATCGTCAACGGCGACTCCTTGACCCACATTGCTGGTCAGCTGACCACTCGCTATGCCATCGCGCCGTCCTTGGCGCAAGAGAACGTGCTGATTTATGTACGCCAATTGGCCAATGCGAGTCTGATTGTCATCCATCGTTCCATGTGACGCCCGCATCACCCCAGACTCCTGAAAGGGAATCTCCATGAGTAATGACCCCCAATCCGTTCGTCCTGGTCCAGGTCCAGGTGATCCGTCGCCAGACTTGGTCTTCGTGGTTCCTGCCTTGACTGAATTGTCCTCCCTGATCGGCAGCAGTATCCTGCGCGCCGACAGCGAGCAGCAGCAACAACAGCAACAACAGCAGCAGCATAACTCGGTGCGCCGGCGCTTCCTCAATCTCGAGACTTCCTTGCCCGAGGAAGAGGTCGTGTCCAAGCTGGCGGTTGAGATCCGTCAGTTCAATAAAATTGCTCCGCGCACAAAATAACTCGTGATACCCCGATGCCGGCGGAGCGCTGAGTGCCCCGCCGGTTTTTTTGAAAGGAAGCTCGTGCGCAGTTCCATTGGCGAAGCTGTCCTTACCAACGGGCTTGGGGCAGGCTTATTTTTTCCGTATGACAACCATACGGGCGCTTCCCAGTTGCGTCGGCAGGTGGTCGCTTTGCGGCAAGCTGCGGTGTTGGCTCTCGGCATGCGTTGGCGCCGGGCCTTCCCCGCCTTGACGCAGGCGGTTGCTGCTTTTTGTGCACGCCCGTACGCGCATCGCGAACGACTTATAGAGGAGCCGATGCTACGCATTGTCGTGCCGTTGTTGTCGAGGGTCGAGCCTTGCGATACCGGCACCGCCCGCGGCTTGATAGATGCCCTGATAACCGCTCTCGGAGGGGACGATGCGGGTGATGTGCATTTATGTCGGGTGGGCGGGACCGGCATAATCATTCATCGGTATGTGGTGCCTTCCTTGTTGAAGCGTGTGTCTCCACCTAGCTACACCTTTCCCGACCGGGCGGTGGTGCGCACGCGCAGGCATGCGTATACTTTGGATTTCTTTCGTGAGGTCTGTGAAACTGCACTCAGTAAGATCCACGGCACCTGGCCCGAGTTGCACGACGACCTGGTGACGTACATCAAACGTCTGGTGCATGTGCCGGATGCCGATTTCCGTTCGTGTTCGGCGGTGCGCTATGCCGGCGTGGTTTTTCTTAGCGGCAATGATTACAGCCTGGTCGAAGTCGAAGAATCCCTAGTCCACGAATATGGTCACCAAATTCTTTACAATGTGATGGAGATCGACCCGTTGCTGGTATCGCCGACCTCCCCGCGCCCCTATCGTTTGCCATGGTCAGGGTCAACACGTGATCTATATGGTTACTTTCACGCGTTTTATATTTATGTGATTCTGGCTTGTTATTACGCACGCGTCGCCACTGCCGAGGGGGTGCCTCGCGACGCCGATGAACGGGCCTTTTGTCATGATCGCCATCTGCAGATCGTGCACGGCCTCATCATCGCTTGCGACGATTTTAAACCGGAGCTGTTCACTTGTGCAGGGAAAAATCTGCTACAGCAGTTGATTCATTTGGTCGAACAAATGGCTGCAGACAATCCAGCCGCTCGTCAACTTGTCTCATCATCGCCATTGATGATCGAATAGACGCAGTGCTGGTTGCCTGTCGCAGTGCTGGTTGCCTGTCGCAGTGCTGGTTGCCATCCACGAGCGTTGATTGGCAACGAAGGCGTTATCAGACGACGCGGTTTTGGCGGATGGCTTCCCGGTACCAATGGTAGCTGTCCTTGGGAATGCGCCGCTGGGTGCTGTATTCGTTGAACACGAGCCCGAAACGTTTGGCATAGCCCCAGGACCATTCGAAATTGTCCATGAACGACCAATGGAAATAACCGCTGATGGGATAGCCCTCGGCGATCGCACGGTGCACCTGGCGGAGGTATTGGCGCAGGTACATGATGCGATCGGTGTCGTGGATCTCGCCATCGGGGGTCATGGTGTCGGTGGCCGCGCAGCCGTTTTCGGTGATCACGATGTCACCGGTATAGCCGACCGCTTCCTTGAGCAGGCGCGGGACCCAGTAGATGGATTCGGGAGTCATCGCCAGCCATGGGATGTTGGCCTTGGGATAATGCTCGGGCAGGGGCAGGCATTCATAGCCGAGCTCATTGGCCGCCGGACGGACATAGCCGCCGGTGTAGACATTGATGCCGAGCCGATCGAGCGGCTGCTTGATGATCTCCATGTCGCCGGCACGGACCTCGGGCATGCTGCCGTTGGCTTCCGCCCACGCTTGCCAGTCCGGGGCGAAGCGGCCCTGCAAGGCCGGCCAGGTGACCGCGCCATTCACCCACATCAGCTGGAAACGCCGGGCGGCCGCGGCGATATGGGCGGCGTCCTCGATGAGCGGGATGTCGACGCAGCAATTGTCCACCAGCGCGACGCTGCAGCGTCTGGGTGAGGCGGCGCGGATCGCCTGGCAGCCTTTGCCGTGGGCGAGCATCGCGTGCAGGATGGTCTGATGCATTTCCTTGGCGGTGGTGTGCACGCCGGGTGCGTGGGCGCTGAGCATGGGCTTGTCGGGGCCGTAGCTGAGGGCGGTGAAGCAACCGACTTCGTTGAGCGTGAACCAGTTCGTGACGCGATCGCCGAGGCGCTTGACCACCACACTGACGTAATCGGCGAAATGATCGGAAATCTGCCGATCGCGCCAGCCGAGGTAGCGATCTTCCAGGGCCTGGGGGGTGTCCCAGTGGAACAGGGTCACGTGGGGCGTGATGCCGTGCGCCAGCAAGCAGTCGATGAGGCGTTCGTAGAACCCGATGCCGGCTTCATTGACGGCACCGGTGCCATCCGGCATCACCCGCGGCCAAGAGACCGATAGACGGTAGTGCTTGACGCCCAGCTTCGCCATCAGCTGCACATCTTCGAGGTAGCGGTGGTAATGGTCGCAGGCGACCAGGCCGCCCTCACCGGTGCGCACGCCACCCCGACGGGCAAAAGTATCCCAGACGCAATCCTTGCGGCCGTCCTCGTTGGCGGCGCCCTCGATCTGGTAAGCCGCGGTCGCTACCCCCCAAAGGAAGTCGGAGGGGAACGTATAGGAGGCTGAGGACATGGAGCGGTGGATCTGGGAAGGGAGGTGGTGGGTCAGGAGGTCAGTCTAAGCGCTGATGACGCCGCGGAAAACCGTAAGCATATCCGTTCGAGTGCCAATTGTCCGGCGAAAAAGGCTATTTTCTACCTAGGAGTCTGTCGGAGATAGGTGACCGAGGATGGCGAAGGGATCGTACGGCAGATCCAAGGCGGCAAGGCGGGCGGATAGCGGGAGCTATCTGACCGTTTTGCCAACGCCGGAGCTGCCGTACGAGACCGAGTCAGCCGACCGAATCTATTCCCGACAGACTCCTAGGGAGAAACAGGGCCGGGAGAGTGCCTCATTTGCGCTGCATCTTCATCGGCTCGGGATTCCACCAGTCGTTGAAATGCGCCAGGACCCGATCGCGCAGCATCCACGACAAGGCGATGAATAAGGCCATGCCGGCGGCGATCATCACCCAGCGCGCGCCTTCGCTGATACCGCCACCGCTCGCACCGCCACCGGCGCTCTTGGGCTTCTTCACCCCGGCGATGATCGCCAGGTCGTGTTCGAGATCGGCGAGCGTGGCGTAGCGTTTTTCAGGTTTCTTCTGCAGGCAGCGGCGAACGACAGCCTGGATCTGCTGATCCATCGAACGTGGATATTTCGGTTCGTCCTCGTTGTGCATTTTGAGCAACGTGTACGGATCGTTGGCGTTGAACGGGGTATCGCCGTTGACCATCTCGTAGAGCAGTACGCCGAGTGCGTAGATGTCGGATTTGCCGGTGACCAGATGGGTGTTCTGGCACTGTTCCGGACTCATGTAGAGCGGTGTGCCCATGATCTGCCCGGTCATGGTGATGCGCGTGCGTTTGACATCGAAGGATTTCGCCAGACCGAAGTCGGCGACCTTGACCACCGAACCCTTTTTGATGTTGTCGATGAGGAAGTCGATGCGGTTGTTGGCGGCCTTGGTGATCAGCAGGTTTTCGGGCTTGAGATCGCGATGTACGGTCTTGCAGTCGCGCAGCCCGCGAATGGCCATGATCGTGACCCAGGCGGCTTCCTTCACCGGTAGGGTCTTCTTCGCTTCCAGGTAGTCGCGCAGACTGCCACCGGCCATGTACTCCATCGCCAGGTAGGGGAACTGCAGGTATTTCCCGGTACCGCGATAGGCCACCACAAAGGGGCTGTTGACGCCCTTGATGACTTCGACTTCGCGCTCGAAACGCTGCAGGTCGTTGGGGCTTTCCAATAACTTGATGGCGAGGAGTTCTTCCGGGTTGCGTACCAGCTGGCAGCGGAATACCGAACCGCAGCCGCCTTCACCGAGTTTTTTGACCACCTTGTATTTGCCGTCGATGAGGTCACCCCGTTCGAGCTTGGCTTTCAGTTCAAGAACTTGGGTGGCCATGGGCGACCACTATGGTGCTTGGCGGCCGGTGCCAACAGGGCGGGCAGCGTGGCGCCGGCGGCGGTAGTTGGCACAGTCGGCCCTTGTCATGCGTACCGAAGCAGAACTCGAAACCTGGCTATCGACGGCGGTCGATCATGAGCGTGCGGGCACCTTCCGGGACATACGGATCGAGCGTTTTCGGTCTTTTCTCGGTTTTTTACCGCTCCCGCCGGCGCCGTGCACCATCGGCGGCACCAAGGGCAAGGGCTCGACCGTGCGGCTGCTCGAAGCCGCCATCCGCGCCCACGGGCAAGCGACCCTGGCTTTTACCAGCCCGCACGTGCACAGCGTCCGCGAACGCTGGCGCATCAATGGCGTGCCGGCAACCATGGAACAACTAACCCCGGTTGCGCTGGAGATCGCCGCGGTCGAATCCCGTAGCGGCATGCAATTGACGTATTTCGAGCGCACCGCGGCCATGGCGGTGCTCCTGGCGGTGGCCATTCCCGACGGCTTCCTGTTGTGGGAGGTCGGCTTGGGTGGGCGTCTCGATTGCGCCAATGCCCTCGATTGCCGGCTGGCGATCATGACCCATCTCTCGCATGACCATCGTGAAATTCTCGGCCCGGATCTGCTCTCCATCGCCGGCGAAAAAGTGCCGATCGCACGCGCCGGACGGCCATTGCTGATCGCTCCCCAATCAGCTGGCGGCGCGGCGGCCTTTACCCAGGCCTTGGCCCGGCAATTCCCCAGGGGATTGACGCCGACCTGGATCACCCGTCACGGACAGCCCTTTGCGTTGACTCTGCTCGGCGAGCATCAGCAGGACAATGCCAGCACGGCTTTGGCGGCGGCAGCACTGGTCGTTCCTGACTTTGATGAGGACCGCGCCCGGCGCGGCATGGCGACGGCGACCTTGGCTGCGCGCTGCCAGCTCGTCACCGTCGGGGCGCGCCGGGTGCTGATCGATGGAGCTCACAACGGACCGAGCATCGCCGCCACCTTGGCCGTCGCCGAGAACCAATTGCGAGCGCCGTGGCGGCTGGTGCTGGGCACCGCAACCGACAAGGAGATCGACGAGATCGCGGCCGTCATGCCGCCGGGGATCGAGATCATCCGCTGCGGCTACGATTCCCCGCGCGCGCGCGGGCCTCAGCAGTGGCCGGCAGCCTTGATGGCCACGCCCTGGTGCGCCGATATCCACGCCGCTCTCGCCCATCTGGCGACTTTGGACGAGGCCGATGTCTGCATTACCGGCAGCTTCTATCTCGCAGCTGAGGCCCTGCGGGCCCTCCAGGCCGATACCGATTTCGGGTAAGAGGTGGTGATCGTTCTGACCAGTTCCGCCCGCACCTAAAAGCACGAGCCTGCCATCCACAAGGGATGGCAGGCTCGTGCTGGTCCCACGGACCCTCCGTCGGCGAGGGGAAATACCAGGTTTACGTGCGCCGAGTTCCGTCCGCCTTGGTGATGGTGTAGTTGGTAGTTTGGGAACTGGTGACGACGCTGGCATCGTTTATTCCCTGTGCAGTCTCAAAACTCTGACCGCTTCCAGTCTCAAAACTCTGGCCGGGTCCAAAGTGACCGGCCCTGATGGGTCTCCTGCCGGTCACCTGAGGATCCTCCCCCGCGAGGAGACCCGA
>JBIILZ010000031.1:0-35031 GCA_044338255.1 Planctomycetota bacterium
TCAGCCAGCGACTCGTCGAAGAGTACCACCGACTCTTCAACGAATACGCCATCACCAATGCCAAATTCGACGCACTGTTGAAAGAGGCGTCGAAGAACTAACGATCACACAGCCCGAGATAGGAAAACCGTCCGGTAGGCGGACAGGTGTCCTCATTTCGCCACACCTTTGCCTCGCGACTGGTGATGCACGGGGTAGCGATCATGGCCGTGAGCAAGCTGCTCGGTCATGCGAGCTTAGCCATGACGATGCGATACGCGCACTTGGCACCGGATGGACTCGACACAGCGATTGCGGCAATGGACACGATGTCCCGGAAATGATCCGGGACATCGTGAATTTTCAGTGATTTGTTTTACTTTGAGCGTCACCAAGCATCGCCCACGATTCACTTCGCCGTGCCGGGCTATGGAGTCCCTTGGGGTGACACGCGGGGGTCGTACTTCTCGACGGTGATCTGATGGCCGTGCAGATGATCGAAGTCGGGGTCAGAGGTCAGCAGGGTGGCTCCGGAAACCTTGGTCGCGGAGGCGATCCAGAGGTCGTTGCCCTCCATCGACCGTGCTGGCTTGGTATTCACCTCGCTGAACACTACGAGCCCGGTGTACGCAGCGAGCATGGCCGGATCGGTGATCTCAATGACGTGCATGCGGTCGAGGATCTTCGCCAGCTCGTCTTGCTTGGCATCCCCCCAGGGCTGTCCTTGGGCTGCCTTCTTGGCAACGAAGGCCATCACCTCGGCGACGGCAACTCGGCAGGTCAGTAATTGCCCGGACGTATCGCGCAGGCCATAGCGATCGCGCAGCCATGTCCCGGTGGCCTTCCCTCGGGCGTAGTGCAGCAGGACATTGGTATCGAGAAGGAGTGGGGTCTTCATCACGGCCTCAACTCACAGCCTCGACCTCGCGGATGAAGGTGTCCTCATCATCGGATTCGTCCGGACCAGGGGCAAGGATGCCAAACAATCCTTCAATGCTTCCCTTACCCGCTAAGGATTGGTGGCGAAGTTGCTCTCGCATCGGGCGCGGTGGCTCGGGCAGACGCGAAAAGAAGGTTGCCGCCTGTGGATCGGCTTCAATTCCTTCGACATCCAGGCGCAAGGCCGCACCAGTGGGCCGGTAGAGAACTTTGCCGAATACCGTCACTCGCTGATCGACCAGCTTTTTCACGGGCGAGAAGTCGTCGGGAGTGAAGATGCCGAACACCCGCTTGCCGTCATCTAGCTTGAGAGCGAACCGATTTGTCTCGGTGTCGATCATCGTCACCACCCCGGCAACACGCGCCGACCGGGGTTGCGGAGTCTTCTTGTGCCACGACTTGGCCCGCTCGGGCGCGGTCGCGTCGCAGTGTACTTCAGGTAGTGGCTGTGCGAAGCGGTCGTCGGTTCGGGCCGGCAGAACCAGTTCCGCGAAGCCCTCGGTCCCGCCCAGGAACGAGTCGAGATGTCCGAAGGAAACCAGAACGCCATCGTCGAGGCGATCACTGTCGGGTCGGTCGCCCAGGACATCAGCCAAGGCAGTGCTCATCAAATCAATGACGGTCGACTGGCGCGAGGGCCGCCAGTCTTCGATGCCGTCGATCATCTGTTGCTGGTAAATCTCCTCAGCCGCTTCGCCCAGGCGCGGTGCGCCGAAAGTGACCGTCGCCTCGCCATTTTTGAAGGACTGGTCGAGCCAGCGGACCTCGGTTGCGGCCGACCACCACGCACGTTTGCGACCAGCCTTCGTGCTCGCGCCACGCAACGCGACGCCCAGGGTACGCTGGGTCACCTCGGGCAGCCAACGGTAGAACGAGCCCAGTGCCGTAGGGGGGAGGCCCCGACGATCTGCATTTCCACAGCGTAAACGGACGGTTGTTTCAACGAGTTGATACATGGGTCACCTCCTCATTTCTGGCAGGACAGGGCTGCCGGAAGTGGCGATCCCCCGGCTTAGGTCAGCGTCGGCATGCTCCCACGCTAGTCCCGTGGCAGGCGATGGGAACCGGCATCGCGGATGGCCTTGCTCGTGGGGCATGGCGGTCAGATCCTCATTGCGGGGTGAAGACGGCCAAGTGTTCAAGCAGACTGCGGTCTCGGGCTGCCTGCTTGACGCCTCGGGTGAGCTTGAAGTCGGGATGCTTCAGAGACGCGGGCTCATGGCTGGTGAAGGTCGCCCTCAAGACGGGATCCTTGAAGAGGTGCGTCTTCATGTACCGGTCGAGCCCATTAGCCCGCATGAAGTAAACAATCCACAGGAGCAGGTAGCGGTGCTGTCGCTCGTTGACCGCCAAGTCGGCAAGATGGCTGCCCAGGTGGGTGGCGATCTCTTGTTGGTGTTGGCTGCCGAAGCGCGAGTGCAGGATGGCTTCGATGATCGCCAGCACCTTGGGGAACGACTTGATCCGCCGCCGAGCGAGCAGCATCAACATCGACATGATCTTCGGCAGGGTCTTCCGGTCGAGTTGAGCCCGGATCGTGTTGTCCTTCCGGCAAAGGTCAGCCAGGAAGCGGTCGATCACGCCGCAGCCATCATGGGCCTTGTCGATCTCCACAACGGACAGGTAGACCTCACGGAACCGCTTGAAGTGGTAGAAACGCTTGGGCTGAGCATTGCAGGCGTGGTAGCGCGAGACCCAGGGGCGGAATAGTCCCTCGGGGAGATCGTAAGAATCCGTCTTCTTGTCGTTCAGTTCCAAGTTGAAGTTCGAGAGGGCTTCCTGAATCGCCTTGATGACCGCCCTCGCATCGTTGCCACGCTTCGCCAGGATGCGGTAGTCGTCCTTGAAGCGCACGACCTCGACATCCTTCGGGAAGTTCTTCGATGCCTCGCGGTCAACCGCAGACAAGACGATCTCTGCGATGAGGTCCGACACGGCGGGTCCAATGGGAATGCCATTAGTGCAACCATCGTTCGCGTTCTGGAAGAGCTTGTCGAGCCGATTGCCGAAAAAGGCGACGAGGTTGAATTTGTTGGGAGACTTTTTCTGGCCCTTTCCCCGGGACCGGTACTTGATGACATCCTTGCCATGCAGCGCCCACGGGATGCTGTGCGTATAGATGCTCGGGTAAAAATTCTTGATGTCGGTCTTGACGAGGGTCTCGAAGTTATAGGCGATGCTGGCCAAGTCGTTCTCGGCCATCTCAATGAACTCGTAGATCATCCGGCCGCTTCGCAGCTTTCCGAGCGACCCCGGGTGCTTGGCGTCGAGCGGGATGGGAAAGCTGTACGAACAGACGCGATTCTCTGCGTGAAACAGCGTGTCCAGCACCGCACCCCAGTTGCGGCCGACGTGGTAGGCAATGTCCGAGTGCAGTTCGGGATTGATGATGCCGAAGGTCCGGTCCGTAAGTTCAGTCTTGGGAAAGTGGACCTGGGTAATCTCCGACATTTTGGGATGCTTACCCCTGGTGCGGTAGTCCCAGTACGGCTTTGCGCTGAATCGGCGGTATTTGGAGACCTCGAAGTTGGGAGGAAGAACGTAGCTCTCGGGAAAGTAGCCTTTGGTGCAGAGCCAGTCATAGACCTCGCGGGGCTTCAGTTGCCGCGCAAGCTTCTCGGTGCGGTCCCGGTGAGCCATGGGGATGCTGGTCATGGCATTGCTAGGGACTGGAAGGCGGCTTGAAGGATAGGTGACGTGTTGAGCTTAGAAACTTTGAGGACGGCCCAGCCGGTGGTGCCCAGCATGACGTCTCTATCGTGCGTCTGATTGTCGGCGAATAGGCTCATCGTGGTTATCCGCCGTCCTTGATCCGTACCGCTTCATGCAAGCTGCGACCGTCTGCCGATTTCCAGACATCCCAGCCGTTGGCCGCACCGCCAACTACAATTGCGGCAGCGCCGCTGGGCGAATCGAAGGCGTGGTCGCTGGTGAATGTCAGGGACTTGCCCTGGCGCACGAGCACGCCGTCGGCGAATAGGCGGTCGCGGGTCTGCTGGACGTAAGGAGGAGCCGAGTCACGGATGGCATCGACGCAGACGGAACCCTTGAGCACAACGAAGCCATCATCAGTTGGGTGGCCTTTGGCATCGGCTCCGGTTTTCGTACTGATGATGAATGCGGTTTTCTGGCTGAGATTCTGTTCAATGCGGGCAAAGACCGGAACGCCGAGCAAGGCGCACAAGAAGTCGGCTTGGTCGAGCGCATCAAGGCAGTCATCACGCAAGGCGTCAGGAACTTTTGGCTCAGCAGGGCGCTGACGTTGATCGGTACGATAACGGCCGACCTCGACCGCACGCTGGTAGGCGAGGTACTGGAGCATCAGGCCGTGGGTCTTGGTGAAGCTCCCATCCTTGGCGATGATGGCCACCGCGACATCCCAGCCGGGCAGCTTCTCATCACGTTGATGGTGCTGGTTCAAGCGCCGGCGGATCTCCTCGCTCTCGCCGATATACAGATCAGGCTCACCGGGTGTGGCATGCTGGCAGCGCAGCAGGTAACAGCCGACCCGTTCCAGTTCGGGACGCTGAGACGCTTCGGCTAGACGCAGGCGGGGGATCCAGATCACCTGCACCAGCCGAGTGGTGATCTCGGCGATACGGATGCCACCGGCCTCGCCGGATGGCAGGTAGATTTGGATGGTCTGACCTTTGGGGCGCGTGTTCATAGGCAGGTCTCAGGTGGCCACGTAGCGAGTCCCGCGCTTTTGTCCCTCGATGCGTGCGTGGCCTTCAGCGATGAGGCGTTGCAGCAACGGACGGACACCAGCGGCGTCGAGGCCGGTGGCGGTCTGCGCATCGGAACTAGCGAGGCTGCCCTTGGTGCGCATGGATTGGACGAGCGCGGTGAAGGCGTCATGGTGGACTGGTGAGATCGGGGTCGTGGCCTGGGCTGGGGGCGTGGAATCGAGATTGCCTGAAACGGGGGCGAAGGCTTCTTTGAGGACGGCTTGCAGCAGGTGAGCGGCGTGCGTGCGGGCGTGTTCGATTTCGGCTTCGAGGGCGCGACAGGTGGCCATCACTGCTTCCACGCGTTCGACGATCGCGGCTTGTTCGGCGAGGGGAGGAAGGGGGAACAAGGTCTCGTTTATTTGCTCAGTGCTTAAATTCGGTTGTGCCGCTCCGTATGAAATCTCTAGATTTTTCTGGATAATGGAATCGAGGAAAAGTTTTACAAAAGCCACATTGTTTTTGATAGGTTCGATTCGGCCAACGCGTTGGTTTAACAGCAGCTTTACCTCTGAATTATTGATCGCTGTCTTGCCGATGGTAGCTCCGGACATCGCAATCAAAAGAGCGCCTTTTGGTATCCAAAAATGAGCTGCCAGCTCGCCCGCTTTGGCCAGCGAAATTCGTGGGGATTTCGTTGTCACGACGTTTCCATTTACGAGATCCCCGATTCGAATGACAGGGACGCCTTCCGTCGTGAACTCTTGACTGCTAAATGCGAAGCCGTTCCAAACCTTCGCCATGGAACCAAACCTGCACCACTCCCAGCCCATCGGAATATCGAAGGGGGTGTCGGCGGAGATGATTATTTGCAGAGGCTTTTCGGGACGCAGTTTCTTGGCAGCAATGAGTCGATTTTTTTCGACTTGGATGCGTTGAAGAAGTCGACTTGCTGGCTCCACGTCTGGATTGGCAGCGCGCCAGCCGGCAGTCAGTTTGCCTTGAATGGCTTCTTGCAAAATGGCTTGCTTGAGCCTGGCGAGCAGGGCTTGTTGGTGGGTAATTTCGTGCTGCGCCAGAGCAAGCTTCGTGCGACCCTTGTTGATTTGCTTGATGAGGTCGTGCTGGTCCGGGAGCGGCGGGAGATTGACCGGATAGTTCAGGAAGAAGTCTTCATCCACGCGCTTGCGGTTGGTATTGCCGCGACTGGCCTTGATGCAGGCTTCCAAGAAAACTGGTGACTGAAGGAAGACGTTGAAGAATTCACGCTCGACCTCTTCCTCATTGATGTCGAAGGCGAGGAAGTCGTTGGTGACAATCGCGCCTTCGAGTTCCTCGGGGACGATGCCGAACGCACCGTTACGGGCATCGATGCGGCTGAGGATGAACTGACCTGCGGAGACGGCGAATTGGTTCTTGGTGAGGATGGTCGCGCCGTCTTGCGAGCCACGCAGCACGACGCCTTTGTAGTTGGTGCGAATGGTGACCTGCTTGTAGCTGGTGTCGTCTTCGACCACCACGGCCGTCTTATTCCGGGTGAGGATGTCGCCGATGCGTTTCATTTCGCGGCGTATTCCTTTTCCACGGCAGCGAGTGCTTTGCCCACGCGTTTCAGTGACTTCCGGAACTCACTGAGGCAGTCATTGACGCTGAGCGCTCGTTCCTCGATGGCGGACGTTGGATTCTTCACATCGAGATCAAATCCCCGCTTCAAATCCTCGACCTTCACCCTCCACGCGACGTCGCTTTCCTCGCGTTTGCCCCACCAGTCGATGAGCGGCGCGAACTCGTCGAACTGGATGGCTTTGGTTTTGGAGTAGCTCTTTTGGCCCTCGGGCAGGCGGTGTTCCCAATACCAGATTTCCTTCGTCGGCGTGCCTTTTTGGAAGAAAAGCAGGTTCGTGGAGACGGTGGCGGGGAAGAAGGTGGACTGCGGGAGGCGGACGATGGTGTGAAGGTTGCAATCCGTGAGGAGTTTTTCGCGGATGCGCTCCTTGTAACCATCGCCAGTGATGCAGCCATCCGGCAGCACGATGGCGCAGCGGCCACCGGGCTTGAGCAACTGGATCATCAAGATGATGAACAGATCAGCGGATTCACGGCAACGAAACGATTGCGGGAAGTTGGTTTCAACGCCATCCGCGATCCCGGCACCAAAGGGCGGATTTGCCAGAATGACATCGACCTGTTGTTTCGGACCGATGGAATTGTACTCGGTCTTGAGACTGTCGCGGTAGTGATAGTCCGGTACGTCGATGCCGTGCAAAATCAGGTTGGTGAGACCCAAGACGTAGGCGACGGGTTTATATTCCCAGCCCGAAACGGATTTTTGCAGCGTCGCCTCGTCATCAATACCACGCACGTGTTTTTCACGGACATAATCAATCGCGGCACTCAAGAATCCGCCAGTTCCCGCTGCTGGGTCGAGAATCTTATCGCCCAGCTTCGGCGCAGTCATCTGAGTCATCAACTGGGTAATGGCGCGTGGCGTGTAGTATTCGCCCTTGTTGCCAGCGTCGCGCAGTTCGATCAAAATGGACTCGTAGATGGTGCCGAAGATGTGGCGATCGTCAGAGTTGTTGAAGTCAAAACCGTTGAGCTGGTTGATGACTTTGCGCATCGCATAGCCGGACTTCATGTAATTATTCGAACTGTCGAAGACCTCGCGCACCAGCATAGCACGCTGCATCGCATGCGTGGATTGCAGCTTTTTGAGCGATGCAAACAGACCATCAGTCGGATGGGTTATGAAGACGATCAACTCGTCGCCAGTGATGCCTTCATGATTGGTGGCCCAGGTCCGCCAGCGAAACTTTTCAGGAATCACGGACACGTAGCGATCCCGCAGCAGTTCCAGTTCTTGATCCTTGTCGTCCAGAATTTTCAGAAACAGCATCCAGCCAAGCTGCTCCAAGCGTTGAGCGTCACCGGAAATGCCCTGGTCTTCGTTGCGCATGATATTGCGCACATTTTTGATGATTGATGAAATGTTCGGCATGTGGGTCAGGCAACCTGATAAAGTTCATTGGTAAGTGCGTGAATCGCCGCGTCATAGGCAGGCTTGCCGCCAAAGGAGCGGATGATCTCAACCGGTGATCCGAGTTTGCTGAGCGGATCAATCCGGATGATTTCCGGATTCTCAATGTCCAGCACGCCTTCGGCGGCGTATTTGTCGAGCAACGCCGTGATGACCCTGCGCGCCAAGTCGCCGTACTTGGTAAAGTAGTCGCGTTTCTTTACCTGCTCGGCGCGCTCTCTACGAGTGAGCGGCTTCTGCTCGAAGGCGACGTGACAGATCAGATCAAAGGGATCAAACGCCGAGCCGATCTCATCGCTCAAGGCGGCGAAAATAACCCCGTGTTGTTCCAGCTCTTCGACAATCGCGCGCTTCTTGTCGGCCTGTGACCACGATGTGAGAAATGCTTTGAGCGAGGAGTACGACGCACGGATGTTGGCGCGGGTGTAGTCCAACAGATTTTCAGTGATGATCTTGCCGTCATCCCCCATGTATTGGACGCGTTCCTTGATGACGGTGACTTGTACGCCTTTGACCATCACCTTGCGGCGCGGTTCGTAATCGTCGGTGCCTTCGCCGGCTCTGGGAATGCTCGGCTTTTCGGGCTCAGGAAAGTCGAGCGGGTCGCCAGTGAGGTCATCCGTAACCTGGACATCATCCGTTTCGTCTTCGGCCTCAGAGATGTCATCATGCTGGCCGGCGATCTTGACCCGAACGGGATCTCCATCAAACGCCTTGTCAGCAAAGAGCGCCGTGACGTTGCGGAAATCCATGATGGTGAAGTAGTGCTTGCCGAAATCTTCATTGATGCGCGTGCCACGACCAATGATCTGCTTGAATTCGGTCATCGAGCCGATGTTCGCGTCGAGCACTATCAGCTTACACGTTTGTGCATCGACGCCGGTAGTCATCAGTTTTGACGTGGTGGCGATCACCGGATACAGCTCAGACGGATTGATGAATGCATCGAGATGGCGTTTTCCTTCTTCATTGTCGCCGGTGATCTGCATCACGTATTTGCTGTTGGCGGCGACCAGATCTGCATTGGCGTTGGCGAGTTCCTTGCGCATGCCTTCAGCATGCTCGATGTCGACGCAGAAGACGATGGTTTTGGAAAAACGATCGCTGCCTTTCAGGAACTCGGTGATCTTGTGCGCCACGATCATGCGGCGTTCGTCAACCACGATGTTCTTGTCGAAGTCGGTGCGGTTATAGATGCGGTCTTCAACCGGCTTGCCGTCCTTGTCCGTGAACCCTTTCGGTGGCCTCCAACCCTCGGCATCAATATCCAACGTGAGCTTGATGACCTTGTAGGGCGCAAGAAAGCCATCATCGATGCCCTGCTTGAGCGAATACGTGTACAGCGGATCGCCGAAGTATTCGGTACTGGAGACCGTTTCGGTCTCTTTGGGCGTGGCGGTCAGACCGATGTGCGTCGCGCCCTTGAAGTACTCAAGTATCTCTCGCCACTTGCTGTCTTCACGGGCGCTGCCGCGATGGCACTCATCGACAATGATGAGGTCAAAGAACTCGCGACTGAATTGCTTGTACGCATCGTTGTCGTGGTTGTCAGACAAGCCCTGATATAAAGCGAGGTAGATGTTGTAGGCGGTATCAATCTGCCGGTGCTTGATGACCGTCATCGCTTCTTTGAAATGACGGAAGTCACCACGCACGGTCTGGTCGATCAGCGCCGTGCGGTCTGCCAAGAAGAGAATACGCTTCTTCAGGCCACTCTTCCACAGGCGGTAGATGATCTGAAAGGCCGTATAGGTCTTGCCCGTCCCAGTCGCCATCACGAGCAGGTGGCGATGGTTGCCATCATTGCGTGCCACGGCTTCAACCGTGCGGTTGATGGCGATCTGCTGATAATATCGCGGCGAGCGATTCGAGCCGTCCGAAAAATAATCCTGGGCAACGATCGACTCCGCATCATCGGTGATGCCTTTGAGTGCTTTATATTTCTGCCACAATTGCTCTGGCGTGGGGAACTTGTTCAGCGGCAATTCGACTTCGATGGCCCCCGAGGTCACCGTCTGATCGTGGAAAAGGAATCCGTCGCCATTGCTGCTGAACACAAACGGGATGTCGAGCGACCGCGCGTAGCTGAGCGCCTGTTGGATGCCGGCATTCACCGAGTGGTTATTGTCTTTCGCCTCGATCACCGCGATCGGGATGTTCGGCTTGTACTACAGGATGTAGTCGGCCCGCTTTTGCGCACCACGTGTATGCAACTTACCACGGACGTAGATGCGACCATCGGTGAAGCCAACCTCTTCGCGAACCTGCGTGTCGAAATTCCAACCCGCCGCGATCAGGCTCGGGTTGATGAATTTCGAGCAGATGTCGCGCTCACTGAGGGCTTTCTTGTTCATAGGGCACCATCACGACAGTCGGATACGTGAGGCCATAGGAGGGCCTGCCATTGTGGGGCGGCGCAACGGTTCATGGGGTTCGCTTTTTGCTCGGGCTGCCCTTGGCCTTGGTCGACGCGACGTGACGCGCAGGCGAAGCAATTTTGGCTGCACTAGCCCTGGCCCAGGCATCAACTTCGCTCACCTTGAAACGCCATACCTTGCCGATTTTCGTCGCCGGCATGGAGTCGCTCAGAACCCATCGCCGAACAGTTTCGACGTGTATATCCAAGTGTTTTGCAACTTCTGCGAGACTGATCCACGGCTCGACCGGCATAAAGTCCCCTGGGGTATGCTTGGCAGTGCTGGGGAGAATAGGGACTACCGCTGGTTTGGAAGAAGCTTGGTCGTGGTGACGGAGCGGGGGTGATGTTCGGCGATGAGCTTGGCCAGCCCCGCCACGTATTCCTTGAGTCTCGCCTTGTTGACGATCGCACCATCAGTTGGTGCCGGCGCGTTTTTTTTATTGGCCTTTCCGGTCAGCGAGGACCCTCAGGGCCTGACGGGCAAGGAGACGGGCAAATTGCCGCGCCACCGCCTCGTCGTCGAGGAAGCGACGGATGGTCCGGCAACTGGCGCGGACCATGCCAATGATGGCGACATCGTGCTGCGGGTCGATGCCTGCCCATTGGTGCATGCGGTCGATCATGTGGGAACGGAAGGGTTCACTCTCAGCGGCGATGAGCAGACCCGTGGAGGTGCCATGAGCGAAGCTGTCCTTCTCCATGTCGAAGTCAGAGCTGATGTTCAGAATGCGGGTGACGAACTCGCCGTACGGGCTCTTGGCCTGACCCTCTAAGTGGACCTGTTCGGCGGCAGCGCTGGTTGGATGAGTAGTCACGCTGACCACCCGTGGTTGCCACATGCACTGGGCAGCACCCCTGTCTTAGCACGTCAATTTATAGCCACCCAATAAGTCGTTGTAAGTGCTTTTTATATAGTGTGGTGAGGCCATGACCAAACTCTCGATCGGAAATTTGGCCCTCCAGTAAATGACCCCGCGTGACCTGATCCGTTTTCTCCGCATAGTCCTCGCGCTCTGCGTAGGGCTCCGAGCCCATGTCGAGGGCCCCGCCCCGTCGCGGGTTCCGCAAGTGAGGTGGGCCACTACGTTGCCGCTGACTCCGGTGCCGGCTGTCGTCTCTTCTCACCAGCCTCGTCGGCCTATCTCCGACAGACCCCTAATGTATTGACTACGACTTTTAATTCATATATTCACATATAAGAATATATGAATGAATTTACACCAGAGCTAATCGAAAGCATCGCCAAGCGCTTCCGGGCCTTGGGGGATCCGACCCGCATTCGCATTCTGCATGCCTTGATGGAGGGGCCGAGTGCGGTGGGGGTGTTAGCTGAGCGCCTTGCCATCGGTCAGGCGAGCATGTCCAAGCACCTCTCGTTGCTGCGTGACGACGGCTTGCTGGTCGCCCGGCGCCAAGGGACACAGGTGGTCTACGCCATCGAGGATCCGTCACTCACCAAACTCTGCCGCCTGGTCTGCGATGGCGTCCGTCGCACTGCCACCAATCGCCACACTGCCGTCATCGGATAACGCCATGAGCATCGCCACTATCTCCCCCACTATCTCCCCCACTGACCTTCAGGCCCGTATCGCCCGAGGTGAGAAGCTGCTGCTGGTCGACGTGCGTAGTCCGGCCGAGCACGCTGCCGTGCATGTTCCCGGCGTGGTGTTGATGCCTTTGGAACGGCTCGACCCACAGTCTGTTCCGCGAGATGGCGGCACCGCGTATCTGTTGTGCCAGTCCGGTGGACGCGCCACGCGCGCGGCGGAAACCCTCACCTCGGCTGGCATCACCTGCTGCGTCGTGAGTGGCGGCACCAGTGCCTGGGCCGCTGCCGGCCTGCCGGTGAATCGAGGTCGGGGCGTGATCAGCATCGAGCGTCAGGTGCGCATCGGTGCCGGCGTGCTGGTGGTGACCGGCGTAACGCTGGGTCTGAGCGTGCATCCCGGTTTTGTCGGTCTTGCTGGTTTTGTCGGCGCCGGGCTGCTTTTCGCCGGCATCACTGACTGGTGCGGCATGGGGCTCTTGCTGGCCAAGGCGCCGTGGAATCAGCGGACGGCGACGGCGTACGCGACTCCCGCAGCAGGCGGGTCGAAACCGTCATGCTGCTCGAATTAATCGCTCCTGCGGTGGCGGGCGGAGCCGTGGTCGGGCTCGCGCTCGGACTCACCGGCGGCGGTGGAACGTTGCTTGCGGTACCCGTGCTCATCCATGGCTTGGGATTGCCTGCACGCCAGGCCGCAATTGCCAGCTTGGCCGCCGTCGGCGCTATGGCGCTGATGGGCGCTGCGACACGCATCCGTCGTGGCGAAGCGTATCTGGGTCTCGGACTTTTCTTTGCGTTGGGTGGCATTGTCGGTGCACCATTGGGGGTCATGAGCCACCGTTGGCTTCCTGATCCTTTGATCGCGAGCGGTTTCGCGGTGCTGATGATCACGGTCGCGGTGCGTATGTGGCCAGATCACGTTCGTCCCTTGTCGCGAACCTCCGCTGCTTTGCCGCCCGAATTACAATTGGGACGTTGCTCGTTGAGCGCCGACGGACGACTGCGGCTGAATTCGCGCTGCGTGCCGGTGTTGTTGGGGCTCGGACTGGCGACGGGGGTGCTGTCCGGCGTTTTCGGGGTGGGTGGAGGGTTCCTGATCGTGCCGGCCTTGGTTTGGCTCTCGCGCTGTGATCTGCGCCATGCGGTGGCGACCTCGCTGGTGGCGGTGGCGGTCATCTCGGCTGCGGGGGTCGCCGGCGCCGTTATCGGAGGCGAGCCGTTTCCCCTCGCGATCACTGCCTGGTTCGCACTGGGTGGCATTGGCGGTTTGCTGATCAGTGGGCGCGTGGGCCAGCGGCTGCCGCCGGCGGTGCTCGGTCGTGGTTTCTCGCTGGTACTGATCGCATTGGCAGTGTTCGTCATCCTGCGGAGGTGAGTCATGGAATTCGTCCCCTTTTATCTCGGCTGCCTCGCGCATGCCTCGTATCTGATCGGCGACCGGGCCAGTGGCACGGCAGTGGTCATCGATCCGCAGCGTGACATAGATCAGTACCTTGAAGCCGCGTCACAACGCGGACTCATCATCCGTCACGTCATCCTGACTCATTTCCATGCGGATTTTGTGGCCGGCCACGTGGCCCTGCGGGCGGCCACCGGAGCGACCATCCACCTCGGGGCAGGAGCGGTCGCGGACTATCCGTTCTCACCGCTGGCCGATGGCCAGGAGCTGGTGCTCGGGCCGACGGTGACGCTGCGCACGCTCGCCACGCCCGGTCATACTCCAGAAGGCATCACGCTCTTGGTGGTCGAGCAGGGGGTGATCACCCGGGCCTGTACCGGGGACACCTTGTTCATCGGTGATGTCGGACGCCCGGATCTGTTGGCCTCGCTCGGGGCCACGGCCGCCGGGCTGGCTGCTGACATGTATGCATCGCTCGCGCGCTTGAGGCAATTGCCGGATGCGGTCGAAGTGTGGCCAGCCCACGGGGCCGGTAGTCTCTGTGGGAAGCGGTTGGGCGCCGAACGCTTCAGTACCATCGGCGCACAACGGGCGCTCAACTGGGCGTTGCAGCCCCAGTCGCAGGCGGATTTCATCCTTCAGGTCACTGCCGACCAACCGCCGGCCCCGGCCTATTTCGTTCACGACGTGCAGGCCAACCGACGTGCCGATGTGTCGTTGGCCCCCGTGCTGCCGCCATTGGATGCGGCACGATTTCAGGCCGAGCAGGATGCCGGTGCCTGCGTGCTGGATGTGCGCGATGGCGCGGCGGTTGCTGGTGGTCGTATCCCCGGGGCCTTGGCCATCGGGCTCGCCGGAGCCTTTGCGCCGACGGTCGGTCAGCTCGTTGATCCCGCACAACGCCTGCTGATCGTTGCCGATCCCGGCCGTGAAGCCGAAGCTGGTCTGCGCTTGGCGCGTATCGGCTATGACCACCTCGCTGGTTTTCTTGAGGGTGGCATGGCGGCCTGGGGCGAGCGGTCGCTGGAAGTGCTGCGACGTTATCCCGCATCGGCCTTGTTGGAGGAAATGTCGGCATCCGAGCCGCCGCTGATTGTGGACGTGCGCACACCTGGAGAGCGAACTCCTGCGCTGATCAGCGGTTCTCTGTCCATGCCGTTAGGGGAATTGGCATCACGCTGGCACGAGTTGCCATCCGCTCGTCGCATCGTGGTCCACTGCGCCGGCGGCTATCGCTCGCTTGCCGCAGCGACGTTCTTGTCACGCCACGGCTTCGACGCGGCGGATCTCGTGGGGGGATATGCGCAATGGGCCTTGGCCGTCAAAGGGGACGTCGCTGCAAAATAATTCTGATTGGTGACCGCGATTTAGAATGGGTGGATGAGCGACGTTTGAAGTAAAAGGAATTGAGGTGTCGAAGCTCGGAGCTCGACTCCGGTGTACATGGTTGCTGGCGTCACCGGAGTAGTTGGTGTGCGGTCATCCGCTGCAGGGGGGTGGCCGAGAGTCGACCATGTAGCCGCCTCCGATCGCGCATTGCGCGATCTATCCACGCGGGGTGGATGTGGAGGCGCGTGCCCGCGACTTCCTCGACTGAGGTCGACTGTGGAGGACTGAGGTCGACTGAGGTCGACGAAGTCGCGAGACTCCTCTTCACGTTTCGTTGACTAACTCCATGCGAGTAGTATTCAGCTATACCGCTAGGAGATATGCATGTCGGATGAAGGCGACCGCGCCGTCCAGGCCGGGCTCACCGTCGGGGAGCTGCCGGGCACATCAGGATCATTGCCGTTCGCCAGTTCGAGGTTCACCCCGTTCACCCCTGCGCCGACGGACGACCGCGACCGCTTCTCTGCGCTTATGGTTAGCCATCAGCTGTGCTTGCATTTCAAGGTCGCCAACCAGCTGGCGGTGCCCGGCACGCACCTCGCGGTGTCCTTGCAGTTCACTTCGCTGAGCGATTTCGCACCGCCGGCGATCATTCGTCAGGTGGCACCGCTGGCGAGGATGCATGCGCTGTACGAATCGCTCACGGAGGTGCAGTTGTTGCTCGCTGCCCGGCCGGCCTTCGCCGCCAAGCTTCTTGCGACGATGCGTGACGAGCACGTCTGTCTGGAGATCCTCGACGAGCTGCACGCGGGCGGGGATTTTCGGCTCGTGCCGCTGGTGCAGGAAGCCGGCCTCGGTGTGGGAGAGGTCGACCTGTCTCGCCGCCTGCACCACGGCCTGGCGGTGGTGATCGCGCACCGCATCGCCAGCAGCGGAGAGGCAGCGATTGCTGGCCTCTCAGCAAGCGCGGGCCTCTCAGCGATAGCGGGCCTGCTGACCGAGCTCGATGTTGCGCTCTCGGCGCAGGTGCGGGAGATCATCGACCATCCCCAGTTTCAGCAGCTCGAACGCACCTGGCGGGAATTGCACCGGCACTGCGAGGGTTTCGCTGCCTCGTCGTAATCGGGTCGGACTCAGAACTCGCTCAGCGGCACCTTGCGTTCCTGCTTTTCGGCGGCGCCGAGGATGCGCTCGACGACCACGCCGTCCTTGATCTCGTTACCGCCGAGGATGAACAACCGCTTGGCGCCGTCGTTCTCGGCACGCTCGATGACGTGCTTGAAGCGCCGGCCGCTGTAATCGACCGAGACCCGTCGGCCTTGGCGGCGCAAGCTGGCAGCAATGCGATTGGCGGGCGCGAATTCTTTGGCGCTCATCGGGAAGACCACGTCGTCGATGCCCTTGTCGAAGATCGGTAGGCGGCCGAGCTCGGCGAGCAGTTCGCTGATGACCACGTCGCCGAAGCCAAAGCCGACCATGGGTATGGCGGTGCCGCCGAGCTGTTCGCAGAGCTTGTCGTAGCGCCCACCGCCGGCGACCGCGCGGCGGATGGTCCCGACCTGGGCGAAGACCTCCCACACCGTGCCGGTGTAGTAGCTCAGCCCACGGATCACCGAGAGATCGATCTTCAGCAGGTGGCCGATGCCGAAGCTCGCGGCGAGCTCGTGCAGTTCGCGCAGGGCGAGCAGACCGGCGTTGTCGGCGGGTACCTGCTCGGCGAGCGCATCGAGGCCGCGGACGTCGAGCAGGCGCAGGATCGCGGTCGCCTGCTCGGCGTTGACGCCGACCTTGGCGAGTTCGGCGGTGGTCCCGGCATCACCGATCTTGTCGCGCTTGTCGATGCACACGCAGACGGCGGCGAATTGATCGCCACTGATGCCCATGCCTTCGAGGAAGTGCCCGAGTACGTGGCGATTGCTGACCTTCCAGATCACTTCCGGCTCAGCGCCGGCGGATACTTGCAACCCGGCGCGGCGGCAGAACTCGGCCTGGGCGGCCATCAGCTCGGCCTCGGCGGCCACCGAGGCTAGGCCGACGATGTCCATGTTCCATTGGTAGTGCTCGCGCTTACGGCCCTTTTGGGTGTCCTCGTAGCGGAAGCACTGCGGTAGGGAGAACCACCGCGCCGGCAATGGCAGCGAGGCGCCCTTGGCCATCACCATGCGTGCGAACGACGGCGTCAATTCCGGGCGCAGGGCGACGTGGCGGTCGCCCTTGTCGCGGAATTCGTAGAGCTGCTTAGTGATCTCATCACCGGCCTTGCGGATGTAGAGCTCGGCGTGTTCGAGCACGCAGGCGTCGTACTCCTCGAAACCGAATGACTTCGCGACCTCGCGCCATTGTCCGAACAGCCAGGTGCGCACCCGCATGTCCTCGGGATAGAGGTCGCGGGTGCCCTTGACGGGCTGGAGATCGATCTGGCTCATGTGCTTCCGAGTATGCTGAAGAGACGTCGGCGGAAAGCGCTCAGGCCTTCCAGAATTCTTCGACCAGGTAGGTGTTGACGCCGAGGTGCGCGATCGGCTCCTTGAGGTCTTCGATCATGCCCGGATTGCCGCAGGCGAGGAAGGCGGTCTTCGTCGGCTCGATGAGCTCGCGAATGGCGGCGGCGTCGATGCCGGTCGGCATCTCGACGCTGCGCCCCGTCGGTAGCGGCTGGCCGAGGATGTGGCGCACGACCTCGTTGACGCGGCCCTTGGCGATCGAGGGCGTCCAGCCACGGCTGGCTTCCGGACGCGAGCTGGTCTTGAGGTAGGTGAAGTCGAAGCCCTGGGTACGGGCCGCGGCGTAGCCCTCAAGCTCGGCGGCATAGCCGAACTCGTCTGAGTAGGCCGAGCCGTGGAAGAGGATGATGCGGTAGGTCGAGGGCACGCCGGCGAGGTGCTGTTTCCACAGCGTGCGGATCTGGGCCACGAACGGTGCTAGGCCGGTGCCGGTGGCGACCATCACCAGGGTCTGCTTCTGTGACGAGGCGAGCGTGAACTTGCCCTTCGGCGAGAGGTAGCGGAAGGTCGCGCCGGGTTCCTGGGCGAAGATCGTCGGGGTCAGGGCGCCGCCTTCGACGAGGGCGATGTAGAACTCGATCACGCCCTCATCCAGGGGGCTGCCGGCGATCGAATACGCACGCGGCACGAAGCCGGTCGGCGTATCGAGCCCGAGCGTGGTGTATTGGCCGGCTTGGTACCACCAGCGGGCGGTAGTGTCGGGCTTGAGCTTGAACACGCCCAGGCGACCGCCGGCGAAGACCTCTTTGCTCACCAAGGTGGCGGTGGCCATCTTCTTCTTGAGCATCTCATTGGCGGCGGCGATTTTCGGATTGACGGCAGGCAACGGAGCAGAGGCGTCGGTCATGGGGCACCTTGGGCGGGATAAGTGAGAGCTGTCGGGGGAAGGGGATGTAATCGTTGCCAACTGCGGCATCGCGCAATCGACGCTCTCGGTATAGGTGGCATGCGCTGTGTTCGCGGCTCAGCCGGAAGTCAGTCGAAAGTCAGACAAAAGTTCGACAAAAGTCAGTAGGAAGAAAGGTTCATTCCTGAAGGATCAGCAAATAAATAGACATTAAAAGATCTTGCGCGCAACTTCTCTGTGAAAACCATGCGGACGATGATCTTTTCCAATCAAAGCCCGCTAACGACGCATGGCTCGAGCACCTTCGTCCGTCATAGTCGTTGGCGCTTCCGCCTGACCGTGGCGGGATTGATGGTGGCGGTTATCGCCATCGGCCTGGTGGCCCTGACAATGGTCAAACGCGAGATCCAGAATCTGGTGGCGGCGAATCTCACCGCCATGGTCGCGACCGCGCAGCATGTGGTCGATGATTATCTCGAGAATCGAACCGCGATGATGGCTTCCCTCGCCAAGCGGGAGCCGGTGCGCGAGCAGGTTCCGGCGTTGCTTCGCGGTGAGCCTCAGGCGCTCACCAGCGTGCGCGCCTTGTGCGATGGCTTGCCGGCATCCTTGAAGATCCCGTGGTGGGCGGTGGTTGACCAGCACGGGAAGATCCTGGTCAGCCCGTTGCCGGAGCAGACCGGGCAGAGCTTGCCGTCGGAAGCCCTGGCAGGCTTGGCGGCGGCCGCCCAGGGCACGCCGACGACCACCCCACCAGTGCTGGTCGATGGTCTGAAATCGCCGTGTTTTCTCGGTTTCGCCAGCCTGAGCCAGACGCAGCCCGCGTATTTTGTCATGGCCACCGAGGTCCTCGGCGATTTCTCGCATCTCTTGGCCACCGATGTCGGTCGCACTGGTGAAGTCTATGCCTTCGATCACCAGGGGCGGATGCTTACCGAAAGCCGCTTCACTGCCGAGCTCCGTGGCACAGTGCTGCCGGCGGACGCGACCACCAGCATCTTCACGCTGGAGCTGCGCGACTCCTCGCAGGCTGCCGCCGGCGCCTTGCGCTCGAACCTGCCCTTCACCCTGCCGGTGCGAGAAAGCCTGGCCGGACGCAACGGCATCGAGATGGATGGCTACCTCGATTATCGCCGGCAACCGGTACTGGCGGCCTGGCGCTGGTTGCCGCAGCGCGGGCTGGGCGTGACGATCAAGATCGATCGGAGCGAAGCCTACCAGGCGCTGACCCGCCTGACGTGGTTGTTCCTGGTCCTGCTGGGACTGATCCTGATCGCCGGGGTCGCCGTGGCCTTCTCGCGCCTGGCCAACGAGCGCTTGGCGCGACGGGCCAGCCAGGCCGAAAAGACCGCAGAAGCCCTCGGGCAATATCAGCTCGAGCGCAAGATCGGCGAAGGCGGCATGGGCGCGGTGTACATCGCCACCCACCGCCTGCTGCGCCGTAAGACGGCGGTGAAGATGATCACCGGTCGCGTCGACGCCGAGACGGTCGCCAAATTCGAACGCGAAGTGCGCCTCTGCAGCCAGCTGTCGCATCCCAATACCATCGCCATCTACGATTTCGGACGCACTCCTGAGGGCATCTTCTATTACGCCATGGAATGCCTTGAGGGCATGGATCTGCAGGTCATGGTCGAGCGCCATGGACCGCTACCGCCCGGACGGGTGATCCACCTGCTGACGCAGGCCTGCGGCTCCTTGGCGGAAGCGCATCGGGCGCAGATGCTGCATCGTGACATCAAGCCGGCGAACATCTTCATCACCGAGCGCGGCGACATCCCCGACTTCGTGAAGGTCCTCGATTTCGGCCTGGTGAAAAAGCTCGGCGGCAACACCGGCTCGACCCTCAGCCAGGCGGATGTGATCAGCGGCACGCCCGGCTACATGGCCCCCGAGGTCATCACCCAGAGCGCGGGCATCGATGGCCGCGCCGATGTCTATGCCCTGGCCCTGGTCGGCTTCTATCTGCTCACCGGCCGCGATGCCTTTGGCGGCGGGGCGGTGATGGAGGTCTTGCTCGCGCACGTCAAACAGCCGCCGCCGCTGCCCTCGTCGTTGGCGCCGGTGCCGGCGGATCTCGAAGAAGTGATCCTGCGCTGTCTGGCCAAGGATCCCCAGCAACGGCCGGTGGATGCGGAAGCCTTCGCCGCCGAGCTTAGTGCCTGCCGCGATGCGCGGACCTGGACGGTGACGGATGCGCGGGCGTGGTGGGCGAAGCACGCGCAAACGACGCCGGAAACGGAAGCCACGGCCAAGGAGAGCCCTGGCCCGGTTTTGAGCGATGTGCGTTTGACGAGCTGCGATCTGAGTCAGTTGTAGGCTTCGGTGTTCAGTGATCAGCGACCCGACCAGGTCGTGACTCTGTTGCTAGGAGCCTATCTCCGCAGGCTCCTAGCAGCAGATGCAGCTCGCAGGTTACCCCGTCGGGTTTGGTGAGAGTGGCCTTGATTCGCAACTGCGCGCCGAGGTCCGTCACCGTCGCCGTTAATCTTAGACGCTCACCGGGTACGGTGGGCGTTTTCCATTTGCAGCGTTCGACCGCGAGGATGCGGATCTTCACGCCCATGGCCTGTTCGTACGCGGCCTGGGCGATCGCGATGTAGGCCACTCCTGTCACCAACGGACGGCCGGGAAAATGTCCGCCAAATACCGGTAGATCGGCGGGGAACTCGGCTTCTGCCCGGAGTTCGCCGTCAGTGCAGGTAGCCGAGAGCAGTGCCCGCCGCGCATCCGCCAGCGGATTCACGGTTGCTTCCGATGGGCGGCGATGTTCGCAAACAAGGCCTCGACCGGCGGTGGCGCGCTGAGATAGATCTCCCTGCGAGCGTCGACGAAAACCTGCAGGCTTTCGGCCACGCTCAGCAGCGTACCGGACTCGTCGCGGATTTCGAAGAAGCATTCCAGCTTGGGTTCGCCGCCGGGAATCTGGGCGCAGGTCACGCAGATCTCTTGGCCGCTTTTGACCGGGCGCAGGAATTCCAGCTGCATGAGCGCCACCGGCGCCAGGCAGTCGACGCGCTCCATCTCTTGGTACGACAGGCCGCGTGCTGAAAGGTAGGCTTCCCGCGCGGTTTCGCAGTAGGCCACGTAGTGGCCGTGCCACACCATCTTCATCGAGTCGACTTCATGGAAGCGCACGCGGATGCGCGTGGTCAGCTGATCCCAACTCGGGTCGATGCGGGTCTTGATGCGGTTCATGCGGGGGTTGCCGACTTATCCACGTCTTTCAGTGCCATGGTTTTCAGTTCGAATTCGGCAACGGTGCGCCCGTCGGCGGTGACGCGGACGGCGAAAAGGCTGAAGGGCGACAGCGTGTAGCTGTGGCTGATGTGGGTCTCGACGCGTTGTGCCGGGCTAAGATCTTCGGCAAGGCTGGCGTTCTTCACGCCTACGAGCATGCCCTCCGCGGGACCGCCGCCGTGTGCGCGCAGGCTGACGCCCATGAGGATGGCGATGGTCTGCGCGCTGCCTTCGATGACCTGCAGCAGATCGAGGCCGTGGTCGTTGAGCAGGCGCGCCTGGGCGCTGTTGCCATCGGCGCCGACGGCAAGCAGTTCGGCGACCAGCAGGGCCGGCGGCTGATGGCTGGTAAGCTCGGCCGGAGGTGGGAAGGCCGTCATGGATCAGGTCACCAAGCCGCCATTCACGCCCAGCACCTGGCCGGTGATGTAGCCGGCCAGCGGGCTGCACAGGAACGACACCGCGTGCGCGACCTCCTCGGGCGTGCCGACGCGTCCGGCGGGCACCGCCTGGAGCATCTGCTCAAGCGGCAGGTCGCGCAGCATCTCGGTGTCGATCAGGCCCGGCGCGACGCAGTTGACGGTGACCTTGCGCTTGGCGATCTCGCGCGCGAGGGCCTTGGTGGCGGCGATCAGGCCGCCCTTGGCGGCGCTGTAGTTGACCTGCCCGGCATTGCCGATCTGGCCGCTGACCGAGGCGATGGTGACGATGCGTCCGTGGCGGGCGCGCATCATGCTGCTGATCAGGGGGCGGAGGATGTTGTAGAAGCCACCCAGGCCGGTGGTGAGAACCGCGTCCCAATCATCTTCGCCCATCATTCCCAACAGGCAGTCGCGGGTGATGCCGGCATTGAGCACCACGGCTTCCGGCGCACCCTGGGCGGCGAGCAGGGCGACCAGGGCTTCGTTCATCGCCGCCCGATCGCCGATATCGCCGGCGAGGAAGGTCACCGTCCGGCCCTGCGCGCGGATGGTCTCGGCGACGGCCTCGGCCTCGGCGATCCGCGAGCGGTAACCGAGGACGATATCGAAGCCATCCTTGGCGAGGCGGGTGGCGATTGCGGCGCCGATGCCACGGCTGCCTCCGGTTACCAGTGCATACATGAAGTCGCGACGGTAAGCCCGCTGGCGCTCAACGCCAGTTGCGGCGGACCTCCACGCCTGATCATCGCCATATGCGTTTGCGGACGACCTTCGACATTCGGGCCTGGTACGAGTCCGTCCGTGGTGCCGGCCAGCCGATCGCGTGGTGCTCGGCCTTCGCTCCTGCTGAAGCCTTGTTCGCGCTGGGCATCATTCCCGTCTATCCTGAGAACCATGCGGCGATGCTCGGGGCTTTGTCGCCCTCGCGCGATGCCGATCAGCCCTATAGCCGGCCGGCGATCGCCGCCGCCCAGGCTGCCGGTTATCAATCGCCGAGACTCTGCTCGTATGCCTTGGCCGATCTTGGCGTGCTCAAGGGTGCCGCTTCGCCGTTGGGCAGTCTGCCGCCGCCGGATCTGTTCTATGCCTGCGATAGTCAGTGCGCCGTGGTCGGGCGCTGGGGCGAGGCCGTCGCGGCGCATTTCAAGACCGTCGTCGCGCGTGACATCCCGCATTACCTGCTCAAGGCTCCGCCGGTGCGCGGCAGCGGGCATACACCCGATCAGCTCGCCGGCTTCCGCGCCCAGCTCGAAGCGCACCTCGATGAGCTTGCGGCGCGCTTCGGCGTGGTCCGCGACGAATCCCGCCTGCAGGCGGTGATCGCCGAATCGGCCACTGCCAATCAGCTGTGGCAGCGTTGCCTCGATCTCGCGCGAGTGCGTCCGGCGCCGTGGACGGCATGGGAGGCCTTTACCGCCATGGCCCCGATCGTCATCGCCCGCGGGCATCCCTTGGCGACGGATTTCTATCGGCGGTTGTTGGCGGAGCTCGAAGAGCGCGTGGCCGCTGGCTACGCGGCGGTCCCCGGTGAACGTCGGCGCCTGTTGTGGGATGCGATTCCGATCTGGCCCCGGCGCAACTGGCTAGCGGCTTTCTGTGCCGAGCGGCAGACGGCGATGGTCGCCAGTACCTACACGCATTCGTGGTGGTTCGACTTCAACGCCCGCGACGGCCTCGATACCCTGGTGCGCCGTTATGCCTGGAACACCATGAATCTGCCGGCGCAAACCGTGCTCGATTGGACGCTGGACATCGCCCGCGATTTCCAGGTCGATGGCATCATCTGCCACTGGAACCGTTCGTGCGGGATCTGGAATAGCTACGTCAAACGCCGCCTCGACGGTTTGCGCGCGGCGGGCTTTCCGGTGTACCTGCTGGAGGCCGACATGGTCGATGCCCAGGCTTTCGACGAGTCGCGGATCAGCGACGAGTTGGCGGCTTTCATCGGTGGTCTGCCGCAGCTATGAGGTCTGCCGCAGCTAGGAGGCCTGCCGCAGCTAGGTAGTCTGCCGCAGCGATGACGTGGTCACCGAGCGTATCCGCATGAGTCCGTCATGATGGCGCCGCTGTGGCAGCGCGTGTCGCAGCCGCGTTGGGCAGCGCTGCTCATCGGCGGCCTGGCCATGGCCCTGGCGATGTGGGCTTCACCGTTGGCGCGCCTCGCCGGCGTTCTCGTCATCGGCAGTGTGCTGTGGCGTGCGGATACCGGTGCCCGCCTGACCCTGTGCGTGGCTCTGCTCTGGCCGTTGGTGCTGGCGGCGGTGGCGGCGCACACCTGGCCGTGGGCCGAGGTGGTGGTGGTGGCGAGCGCGATGCTGCTCAGCGAAGCGTGGCCGCGTCGGCGCACGGCGAGCACCATCGAGTCCTGGCAACCGATCGGCTCGCGGTCGTTCTCGACCTTGCCGGGGTGGTTCATCTCAGTGATCGCTGCCCTCTTGCTGTTGGCCTCCACATGGTGCGTGACCCGGGGTTTCGCCAGCAACGGCTTTGAGGCCGTGATCCTCGCCAACGGCCTGCTGCTGGCGGCGCAGGAGACCGGTCAGCTACGGCGAACGGTGATCGCCATCAGCGGGGGCTGGCTGGTGCTGCACGGATTGCTCGCGTTGGAGCCGCCGCCGTCGACGCCGGGTTGGTCGCTGATCGGTTTCCTGCCCTTGGCGGTGCCGGTGGTGCGCGCCGGAAAGGTGCCTGTGGCCTGTCTCTTTCCCGGAGCGGTGGGCGTCGCCCTGCTTGTCGGTGTCGGAACCTGGGCGCTGGCGGCGGCTCTGGCGGTGGCGCTGCTGGCGGCCTTGCTGGTGAGCGGCTGGTTGTGGGATCGCCTCGACTATCCGGTGCGATCGACGTGGCGCATCCTGCCTCCGTCGTGGCGATGGTTCACCTGCTCCAAGCTCGCCTGCGATCCGGTCTACGGCCACCTCGCGGCCGACCCCGGGCGCTGGGGTCGGGTTCTCGACCTCGGCTGTGGCAACGGTTTGGCGGCGCTCGTCGCTGCCCAACGCGGCGATGTCGAACAGTGGTCGGGAATCGATCTGAATGGGCGCAAAATCGCCGTCGCCCGGACCCTGCTGGCGGCGACCCCGGGCACCGCTGCCTGGCAGACGCTGGTCGCTCGTCTGCCCTTGCCGCCGACCGTCGTGCTGCCGACCTTCGACACCGTGCTGGCCATCGACATCCTGCATTATTGGCCGGTAGCTGAACAGGCCGAGTTGCTGGCGTGGATGCGCCATCGGTTGACGCCCACCGGAAGACTTTGGTTGCGTGAAGCAGTCAGTGACGCGAATGGTTCGATACAGGTCCATCGCGGTGAGCAATTCACCACCGCCATCGGGCTGAATCCGCCCTCGGCATTGTTCTTCTGCCCTACCCGTGACTGGGAGACGGCATTCCTTGCCGCTGGCTTGATGATCAGGTCATGCCAGCCAGCCGGTGCCGCCAATCGCTTGTGGTGCCTGAGCGTCGCACCATGCGCGTGAAGAAGTTCTGATTTTCAAGAAATTCCACGTCGTTTCGTCATACATTTTGCAGTGAAACTTCAGTGCATGCGGCTGGATTCTGCCCTCAACTTGTTGAATCAGTTCGGCAAGGACTATGCGAAGCCGCGTCGTCCTCTGTGGCGTCCTGCGGGTTCCTCATCGTCCGGGACTCGCCTGGGGACTCGCGGTGGTCGGCGTCTGGGTCCCGATCGGGAATTTCTCCGGCATGATGCAAGTCATCCCGGAGGTTCCCTGAGCCGCACAGTTAAGCCGAAAGTATCTCCTGTCGCAGATCGCGTTGCAGGACAGCGCCGGCTACGGTGTAGGCGCTGATCAGGCAGCCGAGGATGCCGGGGTGGGCGTAGTTCTGACCGGTGAACAGCAGGTTGTGGATCTTGCTGCGTCCGGGCAGCGTTTGGCTGCCGAGATGACCGAGGTCGTGCGAGAGGCCCATGGCTCCGCCCGCGCGTCCGCCGAGGTAGTCGCGGAAGGTCAGCGGGCTGGCCGTCCAGTTGGCGAGGACCTCGGCCCGCAACTTGGGGAAGCGCTCCTCGAGTGCGGCCAGCAGGTAAGCGGCGCGGGCCTGCTTCCAGGCGCTGCAGGCGCTGCAGGCGCTGCCGCGTCGCCCGAGGGTGCTCTCCGTCCAGGCGGCGGTATCGCCGACCGGCAGCCACATCATCGCTTCTAGATGGTACGGCCCCGGCCTTCTCCTAGCCGACAAGCTCCCAGCCAACGAGCTCCCAGCCGACCAGCAGTCGGAGGCCACGACATAGGCATCGCTGCCATCGGCAAGGCGTAGGAAGTGATGCTGTGGTCCGAGTTCATGGGCGGGACGCACCAGCTTCATGGCCAGCAGGAATGCACCTGCGCCGTCGGAGGTGGCGCGCACGTGCTGACGCCAGCTCGGACGAAAACCGTGGTCGCCGGTCAGACGCAGAATGATGTCGGGATGGACGGCGCCGATGATCATTTCGGAGGGGTGTTCAGTGCCCTGCTCATCGACCACGGCGCGATGCCGGGGGCGCTGACGACGAATTGCGCGCTGGGATCGGGGGCCAAGAAGCGCACCTCGTCAAGGATGCCCAGCCGCGCCAGGATCGCCCGCAGGTTACCGCCGGGCCCGCCATCGGTGGCGAGATGGAATCCAGTATCGAACCAGCACCCGCCGCGTTGGTAGCGCTACATCAGGCTGCCGGCGATGCGCTGCTGTTCGAGGATCGTGATTTCCCATCCCGCCCCGGCGAGGAGCTTGGCGGTGGTCAGTTGGGACAAGCCCGAGCCGATGACCACGGTCCATAGCGGACTGGCGGGCTCGCACTCATGGCTGAGCACGTCGAGCGACCAGGTGGGCGATCTGCGTCAGGGCCGGAATCGGCTGGTGCGCATGCCGGCAGAGGAAGCCCAGCACCTGCGGCAATTCGCCGGGATCCGCCACCACCGAGGGGCGATGGCCGGCGATGCGCGCGAAAAAATCCGCAGCCCGCGCGCTCAGTCCGGGAACGATGGTGATCTGTTGGTCGTGGGCGATGCGTTCGCCTTCGCTGGTGGCGGCGAGGACCAGGGCGCGCAGCTCGGGTTGGTCCCAGACCGCTGTCATGCTCAGGCCGGTGGCTAGACACAGCGGTCCGACGGTGGCATTCAGGATCGTTTTTTCCCACTGCGCCGGGGCGCTGTCGGCGACGAGGTCGACGCTGATGCCGGCGGTCCGCCAGGCGGCGAAGACCGCGCCCCAGATGTGCACGAGTGGCTGGGCGACGATCACGCGCGGGGCGCTTAGGCAGCGGATCACGCCATCCTTGCCTTGATCGAGGGCCAGGAAGCACACGGCCACCGGACGTGGTTGGCCAAGGCCGTTCTGTGCGGCGAGAGCTTCACCGGGAAGGTCCGCCCAAGGCGTGTGGTGGAAGCGCGTGGTGATCAGCAGCGGCAACGAGGTGCTGCTCGACGCTTGCCGCTGGGGTTGCCAATGGACGCGCCCGTGGGGCAGCTCGACCCAGCGCTCGAGGTGCTGCTGGCGGCTGATGACGAGTGGTGCCTGCGCCGCTGCGCCAAGGAAGCTGCCGACCAGACCGGGGCCGAAGATTGCGCAGGTCATGGATGAAATGCGAGTTCAACGCCGGGGCGTGAGCAGGGGGCGACTGCTGCCGGCCTCGTGCACGACGTTTTCGAAGATCGGCGCCCATGCCGACCAGGCGGCGGGGGCGGCACTGAAGGCGACGGCGATGCCCTGACCGCTGTCGGCGGTCAGGTAGAGCCATTCCTCCCAGTGTTGGTTGCCGCTGACCATCCGGAAGTGCAGGCGGCTCCAGGTACGGGCGCCGACCGGCAGGGTGAAATTCCAATCGAGCAGATCGAACTCATAGACCAGATGCTGCAGATCGGCGAGCGTCCGGCGGGTGAAACCGGCGGGACCCTCATCGGCGAGCAGCGGTGTCACCGAGACCGCCATGCCCGCATCATGGGCGCGATTGACGAGGCGGATGATGGTGCCATCGGCGGGCGCAACCGAGCTCCAATTGGCGGGCACCGCCAAGGTTACAGTCGTGCCCGGGACGATGATCGGCAGCAGTTCGACCGCGCTCACGGCAGTGCTCAGCAGGCCTAAGAGCAGACCGCGGATCATCGCCGTTTACCTACTAACTGGCGGAAATAGGCGGCGGTCAGGTGATTGCTGGGGGCGACGATGTAGGCCGCGCACAAGGTACGGTAGACCTCGCCGCGGGTGATCTTGACCTTGTGCGTCGGATCGAGCAGGCGCGGATCGCGTTCGGCGAGGGCCAGGGTGCGTACCGCGAAATACAGCGGCGTTAGGCAAAACAGGCGGATCTTGTACTGGCTGCGCGGCAGGGCGGTGCAGTAGGCGAGGGCATCGTTGAGGTGACCCTTGGCCTTGCTGATCAGGGTGTCCATGACGATACGTGCCTGGCGCTCATGTTCGGGTTCGAGCAGCGCCTCGGGCGTGACTCCTACCAGCGAGCACAGCTGCGTGGGCACGAACGACCAGCCGCGCTGGCGATCATCGGCGACATCCTTGATGATGTTGGTCAGTTGCAGGCCAAGGCCGAAACTCGTCGAGAGGGCTTTGAGGCGTTGGTAATGACGCGGAGTGACGCGCGGCGAATGCAGGCGGAACAACTCCGTGAGCAGGTGGCCGACGGTGCCGGCGACGTAGTAGCAATAGGTATCGAGCTCGTCGATCGAGGTCAGCGACACCAGGCGGCCAGGATGGGCCGAGCTGTGGATGCGCGCGAAACGCGCCATGCCCTGGCACATCTCCTGGACCCACGGACGGATGGCAGCGCAGGCTGCCGGGCCCAGGGCGTAATACTCGGCGAGGGTCGCGTGGGCCTCGCGGGTGAGCAGTTCGTCGGGGATGCGGGGGTTGGCGAAGGCCTGCGTCAGCGGCGTCAGATCAGTGTTTGGATCAGACAGCGCGCGTTCGAACAAGGCCAGCAGCGCCTCCTTGTCGGGTACCGGCAGATCGGCGGTATCTTCGATGGTGTCGGCGATACGGCACAGCAGGTAGGCGACCAGGACCTGATGATCGACTGGCGTCGGCAGCAGGCGGATGCAGGCCGCGAAGGTCCGGCTGACCAGGGGCAGCAGGCGCTGGCAGAACACGCGATTGCCGACTTCGCTGGGCAGTGGCGGTACGAGCGGAAGCGGACGGGGCATGGTGCGCAGGTCCCTTAGCGCGAGAGCGAGGTCATGGCGGAAGGTGGGGCGTCGGACAAGGGCGTGGCGCCACCGCCGAGGGTAAAGCCGATTGAGACCCGGCGATCGCTGACCGCGCCGCTCTCATCGCGCACGAACTGATAGCCCAGGAACAGGTCGCCATCGACCATGCGCCGGGTGACTTCGATCAGCCACGAGTCGACGGCGGCGCCGCCCGGGCGGAAGGTGGTCGAGGCTTCGTAACGATAGCGATTGGCAGTCACCGCTAGGCCGGGGGTGTTGGCCCACTCGTTGGTGGTCGGGATCAGCGTCGAGACCTCGTTGAGGGTCAGGAATGGCGCCACCCGCCAGGCGGCGCTGGTGTTGAACGCCGTCCACTGCCGCGGGCCGGCATCATAGGTGAACGAGGCGGTGAGATACAATGGCTCCCAGGGTCGGCCATCGGCGTAACCGACGACGTCTTTCAGCCGCTGCGGACTCAATTGGGTGATGCCGGAATCGTCGATATAGGCGCGATCCTGCGTACGCATTGCCCAGCGGCTGGTGACGTTGGCATGGAACAGGGTCCGCGAATTGACCAGGCTGGTGTCGAAGCCGGCGACGTAATAGCGCGCGTCTTCCTCGAAGGTGTCGCGACCGTCGTCGAAGCCGTAGGTGGGGAGCGTGTCGCCTTTACCTTGGCCGGTGATCTGAATGCCGACGCGGGGGACGAAGAGATGCTTCAAACTGTCGAAGTTCCCCTCCAGGCGCAGCTTCAATCCGGCATCGGAGACCAGCGCGCGACGCGCGGCATCGTCTTGTTCGAGGCCGGCGATCTCACCGTCGGCGTAGCGCAGTTCCTTGACGCCGACATCGGCATCGGCGCCGATGCCGCCGGGGAACCAATAGCCGGCGGTCGCATAGACTCGCGAATTGAGGCGCGTGGCAGCGGTCTCGGCGCTGACCTGATGGAGATTCTCGACCCACGTATCACCAGCCGCGTGCAAGGGCCCGACGATCGCCACCGGGTGCACGATCGCCTGCAAACCGAAGAAGCGCTCGGTGGTGACCTGGGTCGGATTGATGCGTCGTTCGGTATCGACGGTGGTGGTGATGCCCGGAAAACCATAGACCAGGGCCGCGCCCTGACGCGGGAACGGATCGTGTTCCAGGCGCTCGGGCAAGTAGTCCTGCAGATAGCGGTAGCTCGGCGAGGTTCCCGGCACATCGCCATCGGGAATGCGCGTGTAGCGGGCGGCGAAGGCGCCGGCGCCGAGGTTGGTGTAGTGCCCGGCATCGAAGGCCTGGCTGCGGCGCACCTGCAGTTCGGTCTTATCATCCGGGCCGCCGCGCACAGCTTCGCTGGGCATCACATACCACTCGGCATCGCCGCGACCGAACTGGTCATGGCGCCAATACGGGCGCAGGCCATAGCCCTGGCCGGCGATACTGTTGTCGGAGACCAGGCCATCCAGGCCGGTGTGCCAGCCGCCCATGGCCGGCAGTCCCGAGCCGATCCAGAACTTGCCGTAGGTTCCTTGGCGACGGGTATGGCCAGCACGCACCTTGGTCCACGGATAGCGATGGCTGAAGTCGCGGTAGAGATACGGGAACCACAGCACCGGCAGGCTCACCACCGAGCCGGTGGGCGAGACCAGGGTCACGCCGTCGACGTGGCTGCGGGCTTCCTTGGGGTCTTCGCCGGGCTTGGGGCGACGCATGGTGACGACCGCCTTCGAGGCGCTGAAGGCGATGATCCCGCCATGACCGAAATCGAGATCGACATCGTGGAAGGTCATCGCGTCGTCGGCCAACGACATGCGCGCGGCGTGGATGCGCAGGGTGCGTTCGGGCGTGGTGATCTGTGCCTCGACATCCCAGAGATCGCCGCGCACGCCGCTGAGGTCGGTAGCATCGCGGTGGCCAGGAGGCAGATGCAGGCCGATGCGCGAGGCAGCGACGCGTACGCCCGGCTGGCGATAGACGATGTGGCCGGTGGCGAAGAGATCGTTGTTCGCCAGATCATAACGTCCGGCGTCGGCGATCAGTTGCCGATCGCCGACGCGCGCCACCAGGCCCCGGGTCGCCACGGCCACGCCATCGGGATCGAGCTGGTCGAGTCCGACGAGCTCGAACTGGACATTGGGGGGAAATTCGAGCGCCGGCAGCAACGAGCCGAATCCGGCAGCAAGGGTCACCAGCATGGCACACGTCAACGAACGCAGGGGGCGGGCCATGAGCCGCGAATGGTGGCGCTGAACTGGCCGATGCCAGTGTCGGCCTGGAGGGTGCCTGCGGCTGTCTGCGGCTGTCTGCGGCTGTCTGTTGCTGGAAGCGCGAGGACCGAGGCTTCCGGCGGCAGTGTTCAGGCCGACGGATACGGGGCGAGGTCGGTGAGCAGCAAGGTGCCCTTGAGCTCGCGGGCCTTCAGGTCGCGGGCGACGAGCCGCGAGAGCGGTCCGATCCGACGGCCGAGGACGGTAATGAAATAACTACGATCATTACTGTTGGCTGCGTTCGCTTCGCCGGCTTCAGCGGGAATTGCCGCCGGAAGGATGTCCGGGGCGTTGCTGAGGGGTGTCGGAACCTTGGGCTGCACGAACGCTGGCGGCGCCGGTTTGGCCGGCATTGGCAGGGGCAGGGGCAGGGTGGCGACGGTGGCTTCGAGATCGACTACCAGTGGTTCCGCCGCCACTGGTTCCGCCGCCAGTGGTTCTGGCGCCACTGGTTCCGCCGCCACTGGTTCCGCCGCCACTGGTTCGACAGGCCGAGCCTCGGGGGCTGCGGGAACGGGAGTGGCTAGATCGAATGCCTCAGTACGCACGATCGACGGCTTGATGGGTGTGGGTTGCGGACGGTTATTTGGAGCCCGTGGCGGAAGCAGGGGTGTGCTGGGCTGCAAGGCCGCCAGCGATTGTTGATCGCCGGGACGGAATTCATCGCTGGCGTAGGTGACTTCCGCGAGCTTTGGCGGTGCCGCGGTCACGGCCGGGCTGGCCGCAAGCGCTGCGGGGGGAGTCACCTTCGCGCCATCGCGGGCGAGGAGGGTGCCAATCACCAGGGTGGTCTGGCCAATTTCGATCGTGGCACCGGTCACCAGCGGGGCGGTGCCGACCATACTGCCGCCGTTGAGCAGGCAGCCATTGGTCGAACACAGGTCGATCAGGGTCCAGGCCTCGTCGAGGTACTCGATGGCGGCGTGCTTGCGACTGAGCTTCAGATCCAGGATACGCACCTCGCAGCTCGAGCCGCGGCCGAGGTGATAACGCCGGCCGGGCTTAAGGTGATAGGTGTCTACGTCGCCATCTGGGCGCCGATGCAAAAGCTCCAGAATCATGCCCGGGAGGGTACGTGGTCTTGCGCCGAGGGGCAAGTTCGACCCCCGGTGGGCAGCAAAGTTTCAAGCCTCGTGTGTCAGCGCCGTGCGTTTTTTTTGCTGGTAGTTGAAGCACTCTTTGACGCGGCAGGTAGTTTTCGTTTCATTTTCATGACTGGCTGCTGCGGCAGGCCGAAATCGAAATATCCGGCGGCATTGCGATAGCTGACGTCGAGCACCAAGTTGCCGATCAGGTCGAGGTCATTGGGCAGCAGTCCGCGTTCGATCTCATCGCCGAGCTTGTTGCACAGCAGGCGGCGGAAGTACTCATGTCGGGTATAGGACAGGAAGCTGCGACTGTCGGTGAGCATGCCGATGAAGCGCGATAGCAGCGACAGGCTCGACAGCGCATCGAGCTGGCGGTTCATGCCGTCGAGCTGATCGAGAAACCACCAGCCCGAGCCGAACTGCAATTTGCCAGGAACGCTGCCATCCTGAAAATTGCCGATCATCGTCGCCAGCATCTCATTATCCTTGGGATGCAGGTTGTAGAGGACGGTCTTAGCCAGCTGGTTGCTGCCGTCGAGGCGATCGAGGAACCGCGACAGCGGCGGTCCATAGTTGAAGTCGCCGATCGAATCGAAGCCCTTGTCGGGCCCCAGGGTGCGGAACAGGCGCTGGTTGTTGTTGCGCAGGGCACCGAGGTGGAACTGCTGGACCCAGCCGGCGGCGTGGTCCATGAGCGCTCCTTCGTAGAGCAAGCAGCTGCGGAAGCGGGCGATCGCTAGTGGATCGGGGGTGCCGCCGCTGCGGGCGGTGGCGAACGCGCTGCGTACCTGGGCCTCGGTATAGGGCTCGGCGTAGATCGTTTCCAGGCCGTGGTCGCTCAACCGGCAGCCGGCGGCGTGGAAGAAAGCGTGGCGTTTGGCCAGCGCCAGGCGCAGGCCGGCGAGATCGCTGATATCGATATCGGCTGCCGCCGCCAAGCGCTCGACCCAGGCATTGAAGCCCACCGGCTCATCGATGGTCAGGACCTTGTCCGGCCGCCACGTGGGGCGCATCTGGCAGGTGAAGGACGAGCCGTTGGCCTGCTCCTTGGCCAGCGCCAGGTGGTGCTCCAGGCTGTCGACCGGATCATCGGTGGTGCACACCGCTACCACGTTCATCCGGGTCATGATTCCGCGTGCGGAAAAGTGGATGAAGGGCCTGGTGGTAGCCATTTCGAGGATATTGTTATCGACAACATAAAGGAAAGCGCCGACCGCCGGGCATGCGGGATTTTGCACTCCAATCGAACTCAGGGGCTTACATGCTGCGGCCATGTCTGAACTGCCGAGCTGGTCCCAGGCTTTGATCGCGGCTTATGAAAGCGGCGCCCACAGCCAATTCATCATCTCTGGCAATGTCAGCGATCGCCTGCTGCTGCCTTTGGCGAAAGGTCCCGAGCTCGGGTCGTTGCAGGATTTCCTGCTGAAGGTTCTGCTGCCGCGTTTCGAAGTGGTCTTCAGCTACGATCTTGGCAACGGCCTGCGCGTCGAACAGGGCAGCGAGCACGTTGCGCAATGGCCGTGGTACAAGGAGGTCGGCGCCCGCCTGCCGCGCGCCCCGCGCGAGGCCATCGACTGCCTGTCGCAGTACCTGCGCTACTGCCTGAATCTCACCCGCCTCGGTCAGCACGCGCCGCAGGTGGCGTGCTTCATCCGCAGCGTCGACCTCGTGGCGCCCGCCAACAGCGGACAGGAAAGCAACGCCATCGCCAGCCAGCTGCGCGACTGGGCCAACGAAGGTCTGGTCACCGCGCACCGCCTGGCAACCTTCCTGATCGCCGAGAACAAGAACGATGTCCACCCACTGATCGCCGCCAATCCGCGCGCTCTGGCCCTGAGCGTGCCATTGCCGAGCGCGGCCGAGGTCGCCGACGCGCTCACCGCCCTGCGCCCGCAGCACCCCATCGCCTTGCGTGACTTCGCCGACGTCAGCGAACCGGCAGCGCAACTGTCGGGGGCGACCCTGGCCGCCGTCGAGGCCTTGCTGAAGAAGCGTGAACACGCCAAGCAGCCCCTGCGTCGCGAGGATCTCTCGGCGCTGAAGAAAGCCCTCGTCGAACAGGACTGTCAAGGGCTGATCGAGTTCATCACCGCCACCCGCACCCTCGATGATTACCAGGCCCAGCCGGCCCTGAAGGAAGCCCTGCGCCAGGATCTCGAACTCTGGCGGCGCGGCGATCTCGGAGCCCTGCCCAAGGGGTACCTGCTGTGCGGGCCGGTGGGTACGGGCAAGACCTTCCTCGTCGAATGCCTTGCCGGGGAAGCCGGCGTACCGGTGGTGAAACTCAAGAATTTCCGCGACAAATGGGTCGGCTCAACGGAAGGCAACCTGGAGAAGATCTTCCGTCTCGTGCACGCCCTCGGGCGCTGCTACGTGTTCATCGACGAGGCTGATCAGGCGCTCGGCAAGCGCGACGGCGGTGGCAGCGATGGCGGCATCGGCGGGCGCATCTACGCGATGATGGCTGAGGAGATGTCCTCGCCGGCCAATCGCGGCAAGATCATCTGGATCCTCGCGACCTCGCGCCCCGACCTCGTCGAAGTCGATCTCAAGCGTCCCGGCCGCGTGGATGTGAAGATCCCGATCTTCCCCACGACCTCCGCCCGTGAAGGCTTCGACTTGCTGCGGGCCTTGGGCAAGCGCAAGGAACTGCCCCTGGCCGAAACCGATTTTGCGACATTGGAAGCGCTGATCCCGGACCTGCTCACTCCCGGCGCCGCCGAGGCCCTGGTGGTCAAGGCCTATCGCCGCCACCGCATCGCCAGCCTGACTCCTTTAGAAGCCCTGCGTGACAGTCTGGTCGGCTATCAGCACCCGGTGCCGCGCGCGATCCTCTCCTTCCAGATCCGTATCGCCGTCGATGAGGCCAGCGATGCGGCCTTCGTGCCGGCGGCAATGCGCGCGTTCGCGACGCCGGCGGCATGAGGTGAGCAAGGCTAAACGAAATGGAATCCCGGACCGTGAAGTTTAACTATCACTGCCAATAGATCCGGAGCGCGTTGCAGAATGGTATCAAGCTTATTGTTTGGCACTGAGATAAGTACAACGGCCATGCGCAGGCGGCTCAAGTTTTGCTGGTAAGTCAGATTTTTATCGGTGGTTATGAAAATATCGAGTAACTGCTCAGGCAGGTCAGTGGCCGAGTCGACTTTTTAGCTGGGTTCTGGCTCCCGAGTGGTTAGGATGCCGTCATGCCCGTGGTCACGGTTCA
>JBIILZ010000119.1:0-10898 GCA_044338255.1 Planctomycetota bacterium
GTCAGCTTACGAACGAGACTGCCGACAACTCGTCAGATCAGCGCAAAAACGCAGGCCTGGACGCTCGCGACCGCGCGAACGACTGGCACCATTTGGACACTTCGCAGGGGGTAAGTGAATGCCATTGATCTCTCGGCCCCATTGAAGCTTTCTAACATAGCCAGCGCCGGGGGCGGCCCCTGATGACATTTCCGAGGGTTCAATCTCTCGGCCCCATTGAAGCAAGACCTGTACGAAAATGGCGTCCTGGTCGATCTGAATTTCCGAGGGTTCAATCTCTCGGCCCCATTGAAGCTGGGCTGGGAAGTGCGCGCTGGCTACGCCGGCTCTGCCAATTTCCGAGGGTTCAATCTCTCGGCCCCATTGAAGCTTCCGCGTCAACGAAGCGGGAACCTCGGACCTTCTGCGATTTCCGAGGGTTCAATCTCTCGGCCCCATTGAAGCAATAGGCGCGAGTAGGAATCCCAGCCCGTTTTCGTTCATTTCCGAGGGTTCAATCTCTCGGCCCCATTGAAGCGGCAAAATGCTCGGCGTAGGCGTCCAGGCAATAAAGATTTCCGAGGGTTCAATCTCTCGGCCCCATTGAAGCGGTAAAGGCGACTTCTACCCGGGTTACTGTGACAGGAATTTCCGAGGGTTCAATCTCTCGGCCCCATTGAAGCACCACAACGGCATTCTCTGTCACCCCGCGAGAGTCGGATTTCCGAGGGTTCAATCTCTCGGCCCCATTGAAGCTAGGGCGACGTTATCTCCTTCGCGCACGGTCCAATCGCATTTCCGAGGGTTCAATCTCTCGGCCCCATTGAAGCACGACGCACCTCTAGGCGCTGATCAGACCAAACGCCATTTCCGAGGGTTCAATCTCTCGGCCCCATTGAAGCTTACCGAACAGATGGAAGCGTTTGTCTCAGGAGCAACCATTTCCGAGGGTTCAATCTCTCGGCCCCATTGAAGCATGTACTTTGGCGTTGAGTCAGTAATGACATTAAAATTTCCGAGGGTTCAATCTCTCGGCCCCATTGAAGCAGATTCCGGCATCGCTCGGCATCAGCAGGAGACTGGATTTCCGAGGGTTCAATCTCTCGGCCCCATTGAAGCTCGATGAAGGTCGCCGCAATGACAACCTGTCCGTCTGATTTCCGAGGGTTCAATCTCTCGGCCCCATTGAAGCTCGCGTAACTAAAAGCGTGGCCTGCAGGGGAACCGATTTCCGAGGGTTCAATCTCTCGGCCCCATTGAAGCTCGCAAAAAATGATGCTTTGCCCCGCCGCCAAAGGGATTTCCGAGGGTTCAATCTCTCGGCCCCATTGAAGCCTATCTCCTCGCTGGGGTTGTTGTTCAGCGTTCGTTATTTCCGAGGGTTCAATCTCTCGGCCCCATTGAAGCGCTGACTGCAACGAACCTGTTGATGGTGGCCCCTGGGCATTTCCGAGGGTTCAATCTCTCGGCCCCATTGAAGCACTTGGGTGCTGGCGCCCATCCAGGGTCACAAGTTATTTCCGAGGGTTCAATCTCTCGGCCCCATTGAAGCGTCGCTTGAAATCACTCGCCCATATCGAGGGATGGCACATTTCCGAGGGTTCAATCTCTCGGCCCCATTGAAGCAGGTAGGCTGGATTGCCCGGGCTGATGGTGACGGAATTTCCGAGGGTTCAATCTCTCGGCCCCATTGAAGCACAGACCTCTTCGCCGACCTGCCAGCCCTTGGCCATATTTCCGAGGGTTCAATCTCTCGGCCCCATTGAAGCTCCCACCAAAGCACATCGCCATCCTCGTAGCTCCAGTATTTCCGAGGGTTCAATCTCTCGGCCCCATTGAAGCGGGGTCGACATTAGCGCAGAGCGGCACGCGCGCCTGATTTCCGAGGGTTCAATCTCTCGGCCCCATTGAAGCCTGGCTCCGTTGTCGGCGGCGCCTTTGGCGTCGATATTTCCGAGGGTTCAATCTCTCGGCCCCATTGAAGCAATTACAGAATCAAACGCGAGGCTCTTTCCGATGCCATTTCCGAGGGTTCAATCTCTCGGCCCCATTGAAGCAATGATGAGCCCCCCCCATCATCGGGATTAAATTTCCGAGGGTTCAATCTCTCGGCCCCATTGAAGCACTGCCGTTGACGCCGGGAACATCCTAAATGACGTCATTTCCGAGGGTTCAATCTCTCGGCCCCATTGAAGCCCGATACAGGCCGGATCGCTCCCCGGTGATGCCGACATTTCCGAGGGTTCAATCTCTCGGCCCCATTGAAGCCTGTACTCATCGGCCAAAGCGAAGACAGTTCGCGGATTTCCGAGGGTTCAATCTCTCGGCCCCATTGAGGCCACCTGCCAGGCGATCTGTCGCATGCGTTTGGTGCATTCCCGAGTGTTCAATCTCTCGGCCCCATTGCTGAAAGCGCCTACGCGATCAACTTCTTCATCTCCCGCACGGCTCTTTCCATGCCCACGAGTACGGCGCGGCTGACGATGCAGTGGCCGATATTGAGTTCGCGGAGCTCCGGCAGCTGGCGGAGATCACGGACATTGGCGTAGGTGATGCCGTGACCGGCGTGGAGGCGTATGCCTGCGGCGGCGGCGGCTTCGGCGGCATTGGTCAGGCGGCTCAGCTCATGGCGCAGGCTGGGATCTTCGCGGCGGCCTTTGCACAGCGCCCAGGCATTCGCCCAGGAGCCGGTGTGCAGCTCGACGGCGTCGGCGCCGAGGCTCTTGGCGAGGCGCACGGTGTCGGCATCGGGCTCGATGAAGAGGCTGACGATCACGCCCTTGGCGCGCAGCTGATCAATGCAGCGGCGCAGGATGGCGTCGCTATCGCGGATGAGGAGGCCGCCCTCGGTGGTCACCTCGGCACGATTCTCTGGTACCAGGCAGACCTGATCGGGCACCAATTGCAGCGCCAGGGCGAGGATCCCGCCGTCTTCGTGAGGCGCCATTTCGAGGTTCAGGACGCCGCGCACGGTCTGGCGCAGGACCTTCACATCGCGGTCCTGGATATGGCGTCGATCGCCACGCAGATGAACCGTGATGCCATCGGCGCCACCGAGCTCGGCGAGTACCGCCGCCGCCACCGGATCGGGCTCGACGGTGCGTCGGGCTTGGCGGATGGTCGCCACGTGGTCGATGTTGACGCCGAGATGAATCATGAGACTAGAGATAACGCGTGCGCTGAAATATCCATGAGTGGCCACGTTGGAGGTGGTCGCTGGTCGCTGGTCGCTGGTCGCTGGTCGCTGGTCGCTGGTCGCTGGTCGCTGGTCGCTGGTCGCTGGTCGCTGGTCTCTGGTCTCTGGTCACTGGTCTCTGGTCTCTGGTCCCTGGTCTCTGGTCGCTGGTCTCTGGTCTCTGGTCTCTGGTCACTGGTCACTGGTCTCTGGTCTCTGGTCTCTGGTCTCTGGTCTCTGGTCTCTGGTCTCTGGTCTCTGGTCTCTGGTCTCTGGTCTCTGGTCTCTGGTCTCTGGTCGCTGGTCTCTGGTCGCCTATCTCCGACAGGCTCCTGGGGCGCATGCCCAGCGCGAGCGGGCTCGCCGGGGTTCCCGCTTGAGTGCAGTGTTGCCAAGCGCTGCCGTTTCGGATCATTTTTGGACGATTCCGCCTATGTCCCACGAGCCACCTCCTACTCACGCCGATATGCGCGCCAGTCTGCGCGAGGAACTGGCTCATTTGACGCAGCAGGGGCGTTTGCGGGTGCGGCCGGTGATCGATTCGCCGGATGGCAGGGTGATCCAATTGCGGGTTGCCGGTGGTCGGCGCAAACTCGTCAACTGGGCCTCCAACGACTATCTTGGTTTGGCCAATTTCCGCCCGGTCAAGAACGCCGCCAGTCGTGAATTGCGGCGGTATGGTGCCGGCTCCGGTGCGGCCCGCCTGCTCGCCGGTGGCTTGGCCGTGCATCGTCGTTTCGAACAGCGTCTGGCGCACTGGCTGGGAGCCGCCGACGCGCTGCTGACGACCTCGGGATTCCAGGCCAATCTGGCGGCGATGGTGACTCTCGCCGGCGAGCCCGAAGACGTGATCATCCTCGATCGTGCCTGCCATGCCTCGACCTATGACGGCGCGCGTCTGTCGGCGGGAACCATGCTGCGGTTCCGTCACAACGATGTCGAAGACCTCGCCCGGCAGCTGCAGCGCACCAGCGGTGCCCGGCGGCGTATCGTCTGCGTTGAGAGCGTCTACTCGATGGATGGCGATGAGGCGCCGCTTCTGGCGATCCATCAGCTCTGCCGCGAGCACGGTGCCTTGCTGGTTGTCGACGAGGCCCATGCGCTCGGCGTCTGCGGCCCGGGCGGGCGCGGATTATGCGCCGAAGTCGGCATCGTTCCCGATCTACTGATCGGAACGTGCTCGAAATCTTTCGGTGCCCAGGGTGGCTTTTTGGTTGGCGATAGCGACTTGATCGAGCTGGCCGTCAATCGCGGGCGGAGCTTCATCTATTCCACGGCGCCGGTTCCAGCCGCCGTCGGCGCCGCCCTCGGCTCTCTTGAGCAGTTGCAGGCGCATCCGCAATGGCCGGCGGAGCTTTGCGCGGCGGCGGTGGCCCTGCGCGCCGCCTTGCGCGGAGCGGGATGGGAGGTGCCCCCGGGGCGGACGCCGATCATCCCCTTGATCGTCGGCAGCGAAGCCGCGGCCCTGGCCCTGGCGGCGGCCCTGGGCGCCCTCGGCCATCATGCCCCGGCGATCCGTCCGCCGACCGTGCCTGAGGGTGGCTGCCGTCTGCGCCTGACCCTGACCCGGGCTCATACGGTCGCCGATTGCCGGCGTCTGGTCACTGCGCTCCAGGGCTTGGTGCCGCTCAGCCAAGAGACCAGCGCCTGATCGCGTTGCTAATGCGCCGTCCGGCGGCGTGCATGTTCGGCGGCTTGCGAGTTTTCATCAGGCTCGCGGCGACGGGCCTTGAGTTCGATGATGAGATCGATGGTCGGGATCAGTTGTTCGATCTCGCGCAGACGCTCGCGCAACGCCTTCCATTCACGATGGGACAGTTTTCCGCTATCGAGGATGGCATTGCGGATTTCATCGATCAGTGATTTTTTTCCGCCCTCGATGGCATTGGCCTCGCCGAGGAAGCCATTGATGAGCAGGAGCTGATCAAGTTCGTTCTGATCGAGGGTGTTGTCAGGGTTCGGCGTCACGCCCATGATGGCTCTCCTCTAGATCATACCTCAGAATTCGCTCCCTTGGTCGGGGAATCCATCGAGTCCCCGACCGCTCACCCCTTGGGACGGAAGATCGGCATCACGGTGGGGTTGGTTTCGAGGCGCGCGGCCCCAATGAGATCCAGGCAATAGGGCACCGCTGGAAACACCGCATCCAGGCATTCGCGGATGCTTTTGGGCTTGCCGGGGAGGTTTATGATCAGGCTGCGACCGCGGATGCCGGCGGTCTGCCGGGAGAGGATGGCGGTAGGCACGAAGCGCAGGGAGCTTGCTCGCATCTGTTCGCCGAAGCCGGGCAGGAGCTTGTCGCAGGCGGCGGCGGTGGCTTCGGGGGTGACATCGCGGGGGGCCGGGCCGGTGCCGCCGGTGGTCACGATTAGGTCGCAGTGATGCTCATCGGCAAGTTCGTGCAAGGTGCTGACGATGGTCGCGAAATCATCGGGGATCAGGCGGTAGACGTCGCTCCATGGCGAAGTCAGGTACGCGCTGAGGGTGGCGCGGATGGCTGGACCTCCGAGATCGGTATAGGTCCCCGCGCTCGCCCGGTCGGAGGTGACTATGATGCCGATGCGGGCAGGGCCGGGGGAGGGGGTAGTATCATGCATGGTGTGAGAGGATCTGTCTCCGGAAGGCGCGCCAAGCGTTGACAGTTGGGGCGCCACCCTTACGCACTCTTATAACGAGTGAGGAGTCCACATGGGCCTGGAAGAAGACATTATCAAGCTGCTCAAGAGTGAGGGCTTCAAGATGAACGAAGCGATCCGCGACGGACTCGACGAGTTTCTTGACACCGTGAACGAAGAAAACGAGGACATGGATGATGACCTCGAAGACGAAGGCGGCGGTCAGGCCGACGAAGACGACTGAGCAACTTGTCAAATTAGGAATCATCGCAACCGGGGCACTCAGTGTTCCGGTTGCGATGTTTTGGCCTCTCCGGATTCGAGATTCTGCAGCATGGTCTTGGCCAGGGGCACCGGCCAGCGCCAATTGGGGGTCTGTGCGGCGGCCCGCGCCAGCCATTCCGTGGCGCCCGTTTCATCGCCCATCTGCAGCAAGATGCGGGCATTCACATAGGCCGCGTCGGGATCCTTGGCGAGGGGTTCGGCATCGCGGATGAGTTCCTGATTGTCGGTCAGGCGCCGCAATAAGCCGCGCGTGGTGGCGTCGATGCCCGGGGTATGATCGCGCCAGGTGGCTTCCGCCAGGATCAGGTCATCGGCCTCGGCGGCGAGATCACCGAGCCACAGCTGGATCCGTCCGCGTTCGCTCGCCGGGGCCTGTTCGAGGGCCTTTTTGTAGGTTTCCGCAGCCCGCTCGAAGGTTCCCAGCAGGCGCTCGGCGTGGCCCATGCGGATCAGCCCTTGCAGGCGTTTGGCTTGATCGAGGCGCGGATCGCTCACCGCTCGCAAATAGGTCTCGCGGGCCACTTCCAGACGCCCGAGGGTCAGCAGCAGGTCGCCGGCGAGCAGCATGCCGTCGGCGACCTTGGTGGTCTCGCCGAGATAGCCGGCGATTTCAGAGGCCGTCAGGGCCAGGAACACGGCCCGATCGGGATCCTGGCCGGCCAAGCTCAAGGCCCGGTTGGCATAGTCCTGGCGCAGATCCTTGAGCGTCGATTCGGGGATCGATGCCGCCAGCGTTGGCAGGTCGTAACTGCGGCGGATGGCTTCGAAATACCGCTCGGCCTCGGTATAGCGCCCGAGCTTCAGGGCGCAGGCCCAGGCGTGGAAGGTCGCCACCAGCACATAGCGGGGGTCGTTGCGGTTCTCCTCGACGACGGTGATGAAGGTGGCGAGGGCGCCGGCGGTGTCCTCCAGGCCTTCCTGGCACAGGCCGAGACGGAGCTTGGCATCCTTGCTCTGCGCCGAGTCGGGATGGTCGCGGATGAAGGCCTGGTAGAGCTGCTGGGCGCGGGCGAAGCGTTTGTCCTGGCGGAAGGCATCGGCGGTGGCCAGGGCCGAGACTAGTTCGCCGGAGCGTTGCCGTTCGAGCAAGACGTTGTCGACCTCGCTGAGCGTACGTGTGCGCATGAGGTAGACGCCGTTGGCATCGGGACCCTGCAACGGAGCCAGATCGAGGAAGCTGAAGCTCACCTGCGGACGTTGGCCGTTTGTGGTCGAAGCATAGGCGATGCTGCCGGTGAGGGCGCCTTCGAGATGTTCGACCTGCAGATTCAGGCGTACACCGCGCGGGGTCTCGCCGATATCGCGTGAGGCCACGGCATGGTCTTCACGCCACAACGAGATGCTGTCGCCGGTCGCGCCGAGGTTCAGGCGCAGAGAATAACCGCCGCCGATATCGCGATCATTGATCATCAGCTCGAAAGCGGTGGTGTCTTTGCCGTTGCCTCTTCCGTTGCCTCTTCCGTTGCCTCTGCCGCTGGCGCTGCCGCTGCCGCTGCCGCTGCCGCTGGCGCTGCCGTTGGCGCCGGCGTCATCGCTGACGACCGCCGCCGGGTTGAGAGTGATGCTCGCGGTCAGGCGCACCGCGCCATCGATGGCCGGCAAGGTTGCGACTTGCGCCTGCGGCCCGAACGGCACGTGATCCGTCCACACCAGGAGCGGATTCGTGCCCTCAGCAAGGTTGCCCAGGGGAGGGGCAACGGGCGTCGCCGAATAGCGCCATGCCATGGTCCAGGCATTGACGGTGGCGAGTTCGAGCGCCTGGGTGCGCTCATGCATGTGCTTCATCGCCCGGAGCGCGGCAAAGGTCGCCGCCGCGCCGATGGCGAAGACCACCAGGGCTACGGCGGCCACCGTCGAGCGGTGACGGACCGAGCTGCGCCACAGCCGGACGACGGTCGATACGCGCTTGGCGCGGATGCGCGTACCATTGCGGATGCGGCGCAGATCGCCGGCCATCTCCTCGGCGGTGCGATAGCGATCCCGGGGATCCTTGGCCATCGCCACCAGGACCACGGTTTCGACATCCCGCGGCAGGTCCGGGCGCCATTTCGACGGCTTGACCAGGGGCTCATCGATGATGGCGCGCAAGGTCGCCATGGCATTGTCGGCCTCGTATGGCTGACGGCCGGTGAGCAGCTCATAGAGACAGGCGCCCATGCCGTAGATATCGCTGCGTCGACTGATGTCGTCGCGGCGTCCGGCGGCCTGTTCCGGAGCCATGTACGCCGGCGTGCCCACGACATCTCCATCACGCGTCAGCCGTGATTCGTAATCGGGGGCGCTGGCCAGCCCGAAATCGAGGAGCTTGATGCGCCCCTCCTTGTCGAGCATCAGATTGCCGGGTTTGATGTCGCGGTGGAGGATCCCGGCGAGGTGCGCGACATGCAGTGCCTCCAGGCCCTGCACCATCCAGTCGACGGCCTTCTCGATCGCCAGCGGCGCCTTCTTGGGGCCGACCAGATCATCCAGACGCTTGCCGTCGATCAGCGGCATCACCAAGTAGAGCCGTTCGCGATCCTCACCGGTGTCGAGCACGCGCACGATGCCTGGATGCTGCAGGGTCTGCAGGTAGCGGCTTTCGCGTTCGAAGCGTTTGCGCTCATCGCCATCGCTGTTGCGCAGGACCTTGATGGCGACGACCCGACCGATCGATACCGGACAGGATTCTACGGACTTGCACAGATACACCGTGCCCATGCCGCCGCTGCCGATGCGCCGCGTCACCTCGTAAGGTCCGATGCGTGAGCCCGGACTCACCAGGGCATCGAAGAGCGGGCGGCGCTCAGCCATCGCCGACGGTTTCCGTGGCGCCGCCGACTTCGCCGTGGCGGAGGTCGCCCTGGAAGCGGCGGCGGGGGACCTGGTCGCGTTCGGTGGCCAGCCGTGCCAGCCAGGTCTCGACGTCGACCAGCTCGCGTCCGACCAGATCGGCGCCGAAACGTTGCACGATCTCCTTCACCAGCGGGTGCTCCTGGGCGGCATGATAGCGACGCTGACGTTCATCGGTGATCGCCGGCTGATCGCCGACCATAGCGCCCCCGGCACGTACTACCAAGCGCAGACGACGCCCGAACACCGCCAGACAGGCATTCGCCACCATGCGCTGCTGTTCGGGATCGGTGAGGACTCCGTGGCGCGTGAGCGGGGCGCTAATGGTGAGGGCCTCGGCCTGCACCGCGACCGGAGTGCTGTCGCCGATGGCGGCGGCAACCAGGGGCAGACCGCCTTGCAGCAGCTGGCGGACGAGTTCGCTCCAACGCGGCTGCAGCGTGGCCAGCGACAGCTCGGCGGCAGCCGCGGTCGCTGAGGCGAAGGTCGCTGATGTCACCGGCGCCAAGGCCGTGGAGGTGGGGAGTTGATTCCGGGCCGACGGGGTTCCCGTCACGGCCGACCCGGCTAAGGGCGCGCTGGCGACCCGGTGGCGGCAGGTTCGAGGCGCTCGATCTTGCGCAGCAGGTTCTCGACATCGACGAGTTGTCCGAGGCCGGCGATGCGCACGAACACCAGCTCCAGTTGCAGGCGGGGATCGACGCCTTGACGTAAGGCCTGTTGGGAGCCCATCAACAACTGGCAGATGCGCAGGGTTTTTTCCGGGGTGCACGCGGCTGCGTGGGCGGTGACGGTGGCGACATCCGCACCGAGGCGACGAAGGGCGGGGGAGTCTTTGCCGCAGGCTTGCAGCAGGAGCATGGCGCGCACGTGATCGACCATCTGATCGAGGAGCGTCGCCGGCGCGACGCCGGCGGCAGCGGTGCGCTCGAGGCCTTCGAGCGCCGGGCCGGCTTCGCCGGCGAGCAGCTGCGTGACCATGGTGGTCAGGTCCTCGCCGCGGGCGGCCCCCAACAGCAGGTTGAGGTCGCTCTCATTCAGACCGCCTTTCTCATTCCCGGCGCCCGTCTCATTCCCGGCGCCCGTCTCGTTGCCGGCGCCCTTCTCGTTGCTGGCGCCGGACGAGACAGCGATCAATTGATCGAGCAGGGTCTGCGCATCGCGCATGCCGCCGCCGGCAGCGCGGGCGACGCGGTAGAGCAGCGCATCGGAGAGCGCGGCCTTCTCATTGGCGGCGATCACGCGCAGGCTGCTAACGATGTCTTCGAGGGCGATCGAGCGGAAATCGAAGCGCTGGCAGCGCGAGAGCACTGTCGGCAGGACCTTGTCGACTTCGGTGGTGGCGAAGATGAAACGCACATGCGCCGGCGGCTCTTCGAGCAGTTTGAGCAGGGCGTTCCACGCCGCCGTCGAGAGCATGTGGACTTCGTCGAGGATGTAGAGGCGCAGGCGCGCCAACGACGGCGAGAAGCTAGCGGTGTCGGACAGATCGCGGATGGCGTCGACGCCGCTGAAGCGCGCTGCATCGATCTCGACGATGTCGGGATGCCGCGAATCGGCGATCATCTGGCAATGCGTGCACACGCCGCAGGGGGTGATGGTTGGGCCCTGTTCGCAGGTCAGGGCCTTGGCGAGGATGCGCGCCATCGAGGTCTTGCCGACCCCGCGTGGGCCAGTGAACAGATACGCATGCGCCACGCGGTTGGAGGCGATGGCATTGGTCAGGGTGCGCGACACGACCTCCTGACCGGCGACGTCGGCAAAGGTCTGCGGGCGGTATTTGCGGGCGATGACGAGGTAGTCCACGTCAGCAGTATGGCGCCATTGCGGCCCGCGCCACGCCTGGGAGCGTCAGCGCCGGGCACCCGCTCGGCTCGGGTCTCTTTCGCGCCGGGCTGGTGCCCGACGCTCCCAGGGTGGGGGGAGCGGGTAGCGCCCGCCGCCCAGCGTGTAACACTTGGTGCATGCCTAAACGCGACGCGGGTGATCCTACTGACCTTTCCCTCGGCTCGGTC
>JBIILZ010000032.1:0-34948 GCA_044338255.1 Planctomycetota bacterium
ACACCTGGTCAACAAAAACGGATGGATCTGCATCGCCCTACAGGCGCTTGGTATTTCAGAAGATTGCATCAAGCCCGTGCTTTCACGATTGGCATTATATTAAAATTCGAACTCTTGAGTGTGCGCTACCAGGAAAATTGCATAATGCAGGATGAAGAAAAGCGGGACAGCCACCGATCGCTGGTATTTCCCCACTATTATTTGAAATCTGCGAAGCCGTTGTTTGGCATATCTGAGACTCAGTGATCGGGCAGACCGAAACCACTCCCCTCGGCGGCGTATGCTTTTTCGGCTCGCGTCGGCTCCTCCAGGAATCTCATGACTAAAATCCCTCTCGTTGCATTCATGCTCACGTCCATCATCGGAATGGCCTGCACCACGGGCTGTGCGGGGAACCGCGACGGCAACGTCCGAGCCCATTCTACCGTCGCCAGCGTCGAGCATTCCCGCGATGAACTGGTCCAGGCTAAGGCTGAGATCAACAAGGCGCTGCTTGATCTCGGATCGCTCAGCAACCATGTCGACCTGAAGAAATCCTATGCTGATTTCTCCACGGATATCGAAGTCGTGAAGAAGCGTGAAGAGCGGGTGCGTGAAGAGCGCGCGCAGACCGAGACGGAGCGCACCGCCTATCTCGCCAAATGGCGGGAGAACGCCGCGCAGTTCACCAATGATGATCTGCGCCATAGCAGCATCGATCGCCAAGCCGCGGTCAAACAGCAATTCCTCGATGTCGACAAGGCGTATAGCGAACTCGAAGAGAGCTACCGACCCTTCATCACCAATCTCAGCGAAGTCCACGCGGATCTCGCCAACGATCTCACCCCAGCTGCCGTCGATTCGATCAAGCCGGTAGTCGCCAAGATCGCCGCTGATGGCAGCAAGGTCCAGGAGAAGATCGATGCGGTCATCAATCAGCTCGCTCAACTGAATGCGTCGTTATCGACCACTGCCCCGGCCAAATAAGTCCGCTGAAACCGAAATGCTCCCTAGGAGACAGGCTCCTAGAAAAGTACTCAGGAGACGTGACTGAAAAAACCGTTGGCGAGCCAGTTCGTGAAGGCCGCCTGGACCAGTAGTGCCTGTTCAGGAGAGATACCAGCCAAGGCCCGACCCAAGGGCGTGCCGGCGCAGATAGCGCTGAGCCAGCGCGCCTCGACGGCGCCAAGCTCATGACGACGTAAACCGGCCGCACGGCGCACGACCACCACCGCTCCGGTCTGCCGCTGCGGCACCAGCTCGCGTACACCGCGACCACGCAGATAAGCGGCGTAGGTGGCATTGATCGACCAGGTACAGTGCACCACGCGCAGCGACGGCACCGGGACCAAGCGTGCCGTCGCCCAGGCTTCAGGGGCAAGTCCTGCCAAGGCACGCCGGCTGATCTGGGCTGATAACGGCGCATGGATGGCCTCGACCAAGGCCCATTCCAGATGCGCCAGCTGACGAACATGGACACGACGGAGGATGGGCAGCGACAAACGTTGCGCAGCCCCCTGCAACCACGAAGGGAAAGATGCGCCATAGCGGTTCAAGGTGCTGGCACTGGGCGGCACCTCGTTGATGAAGGCATTGGCGATATCGGCAAAGACAGTTTCGCCCACCACCTGCTGCACGGCGGAGAAATCATCAGCCAAGCAATCGCGCAGACGCGCGCGATAGGCATGACGATAGACCTCCAGACCGATGTCCGCCGGCACCGCTGCTCCACCGAGAACGTTGCCTATCCGCACCGGCGCCTGCTCAAGGGTGATCGCATCAAAGAGCCAGGTCTGCTGGCGGATCAGCGCGGCGGTGCTCATGCGGCACCGATCTTCTGCGCCCGCTGACGCTTGATCGTTTTCGGTAGCCATTGCTTGGCGCGCAGAGCCTCGGCCTCAACCGTGGCATAGTCGGGAATGGCATCATCCCATTCCAGCAGCACCGAAGCCCCTCCACACCGCGGCCAAGCTTCGGCCAACAAAGCCCACACCGGATCGATCACCGGGCCATCATGGGTGTCGATGATATGGGTACCCATATTGCTGTGGCCGGCGACATGGAATTGCACCACGTGGTCCCAGGGGACTCCCGACAGATAATCCTTTGCGGCAAAGCCATGATTGCGCGCAGAGACATAGATGTTGTTGAGGTCGACGAGCAGACCACAGCCGGTCAGGCGGCAGAGCTCGGCGAGGAATTCCCACTCCGGAATCGTCGAGGCTGCGAAGCCGACATAGGTCGAAGGGTTTTCCAAAATCAGCGGCGCGCCCAGGGCATCCTGCACCATGCGCACGCGATCGGCGACATGCGCCAGCGATTGCGCGGTATACGGCATCGGCAGCAGGTCATGGGTATTGCGTCCGGCGAGGCCGGTCCAGCACAGATGATCGCTGACCCAGCGCGCACCGATGCGATCACGCAAGCGCACGACATTATCCAGGTAGGTACGATCCAGTGGCGCCGTCGAACCGATCGACAGCGACACGCCATGCATCACCACCGGGAAGCGGGCAGCGATGCGTTCGAGAAATTCCAGGGGTCGTCCGGCGGTCTCGCAGTAATTATCGGAAATGATTTCGAAGAATCCCACCTGCGGCTGACCATCGCAGATCTCCCGATAATGCTGCGCACGCAACCCGACCCCGATGCCCAGGTCCGGCAACCCCAAACGCCTGCGCGAGGATAAAGCGGAAGATGTCATCTGCATAAACCCCAGATTACTGTTGCCTGAAAACCGCGAAGAAAACCAGGAAAAAAAACGCGAAAGCCGCGCATCTCCGCGTCGACGGAGATGCGCAGCTCGCGTCGTTTATCAGCCAACCTTGCAGTTACCAAGTCCCTTGCAGGCATTCTTGCCTTTGCATTCATTCTTGTCGCCCTTGCAGCCGCCCTGACCCTTACAAGCATTGTGTCCCTTGCACTCATGCTTCACACTCGCGCAACCACCGGCGCCCTTGCAAGCATTCTGACCTTTGCAGGCGTTCTTCTCGGTCTTGCAGCCGCCCTGGCCTTTACAGGCATTGAGGGCCTTGCAGGCGTGCTTGCCGATGTCGGCTTTCTCGGTGACGGTCTTGTCCTTGGCGGTGTCGACATCGGCAGCGCGCAAGGTGGCCATGCTCGAACCGGCGAAGAGGCCGGTGACGGCAGCGGCGAGGATGAGGTGGTTGAGCTTCTTGGACATGGATTCCCCCGTAGTGGAAGGGCGGTGAGGCGTTCGGCGGCAGCGGCATGCTGGCGTTGAAACGCTTCCTCACTACGCAGGCCTTTAGACCGTGTTTGAGACCAAATGCACACTACTTTCGGAACATGCTCTATCAGCCCTTCTGGTGCGAAGAGAACATCTGGCACCTGACCACCGATCCCGAGGTCGGTCCGGGTGCCCGTTGGGTAGCGATATTGACGGGAATTTCAGGCCATTTCGCCTGTTGGGGTCAACGCGCGGCAAGCCCCGCCGAGGCCCCTGTACTATGGGATTACCATGTCGTGCTCATGGTCCAGGATCGCACCTGGCAGGTATGGGATTTCGACACCCTGCCCGGCTGTCCGTTGCCAGCGGTCACCTGGTTGAAGACATCCTTTCCCCAACCCGAGCGCATCAGGCAAGCCTATCAACCGCGGTGCCTGCTCATACCCGCCGCGCTCTACCACGAGCAATTACTCTCAGATCGCAGCCACATGCGCACCGCCAGCGGTGGCTGGCAACATCCCCCACCGCCGTGGCCAGCACCGCAGGCCACTCCCGGGACGTCGCTCGCGACCTATATCGAGCGCGCCCGTGAGGGTCTGACCTATGCGGAAATAGCCGCGCGCCTCAGTTAGCGTGGAGGGCGGCGTTGAGGACCACCTGATTCTTCTTGGCGATGACTTCGATCGCCCCGCTCTGACTGTTGCGACGGAAGAGCAGATCATCATGGCCGGACAGTTCAGCGGCCTTGATGATCCGCCCATCCGGCAGTTTGACCTTGGAGCTGGCGGTGATGTAAAGACCGGATTCAACCGTGCAGCCATTGCCGAGACTGATGCCCAGGCCGGCATTGGCACCGAGCAGGCAGTCCTGACCGAGGCTGATGACTTCCTTACCGCCGCCTGAAAGGGTGCCCATGATCGACGCCCCGCCGCCGATATCGGTGCCGTTGCCGATGACGACTCCGGCGCTGATGCGGCCCTCGACCATGCTCTTGCCCAGGGTCCCGGCGTTGAAGTTGCAGAACCCTTCGTGCATCACCGTCGTGCCGTCGGACAAGTGCGCGCCCAGACGGACGCGATCAGCATCGGCGATGCGTACCCCGGTGGGCACGACATAATCGACCATGCGCGGAAACTTATCAACGCTGTGCACACGGACCTCGGCGCCAGCGCCATGCAGCTGCATGCGCACGCGATCGAACGACTCGGGGTCGAATGGACCGTGATTAGTCCACACGACATTGTTGAGCAGACCGAACACGCCTTCGAGGTTCTGTCCGTGCGGCTTCACCTTGCGATGCGACAGCAGGTGCAGGCGAAGGTAGACATCGTGGGCATCGACCGGTTTGTGCGTGAGGTCGGAGATGAAGGTGACGACCACCTGCCGGGGGACTTCGACACCATTGATGCTCTTGGCGGCCAGCAAGGCCTGGCGCAAGGATTGCAGGGCGACGATGTTGGCGTGGTACTTGCCATCGCCGAGGAACGGCGCGAAATGACCCAGGGCGCGTTCAACCTGATCGATCGACAGGTAGTGGGTCTTGGCGCCCGCCTTGTAGCCGGTGACCTGCGCCAGCACGGCAGCCGAACCGAAGTTTTCACCGTGATTCACCACCGGGTACCAGGTATCGAGGATCTTCTGTCCCTGGGCGCCATCCTGCGGAATGCCCAGATGGGCGAGACCCACGGCGAACGCCGCCGGGCGCTGATATCCCGGCTGGCTTTCAACGGATTGGACGAGGGCGGTGAAGGCTTCGGACATGGCAGGACTCGCGGGTTGAAAGTACGAAATAAATAAAATTAGGAGAAAGACAACGTGACCCATTGGCCACGATCGCTGGGACCGCGACAGGCGTGCAAGGTCCGCGTCGCGGGTTCGGCGATGATGCAGGCATTGGTGCTGGTGCCCTGGCCATCCTCGGCGAAACGACTGATCGAATCGATGCCATGTTCGCGCTCGGCGAACAGCGCCTGCAGGCTAGCGACGGTGATCTGGCCGGCTTCAAGGGTCTGGCGCGCGGTGGCGAGCCGCGCCTGCGACGAGGCCGTGGCGGGCTCGCCCTCGTCGGCGCGATGAGCCTCATCCAGACAATGGTTGGTGCGCGCCAACGCGCCCTGCCCACTGATCTCGCGACGCACCGCCGTGCTCGCCGTGCATTCGACGTCGGTCACTCCGCTGGCATCCGCCATCCAATAGGAATGGGCGGCGGCACGGGGAGCGGCGGTGAGAATGGCCTCGGCCTCGCCGCGCGTACGACTGCGCAGCATGCGATGCAGCAACGACAGATAGGGAATGCCGACACGTGAGCCACGGGTCTTGAGATTGGTGGTGCCAACGGCGACGCCGTATTCGTTCATACCCATCAGGCTCGGGCAGCCGGCGCAGGTCACCGACCACGTGCGCGGGCCCGCTGTCGGCTGACGATGGACGGCGACCACGAAATCGAGATCGGTGGGATTGAGATCCCAGGTCTGCGCGGCGAGGATGTTCCCGGAGCGGGTCAGCGCACGGCTCGCATGGGCGGTGGTGCAGCCCTCGCTCTCGGCGCTGATGCGACCGCTACCGAGCACGAGGATATCGCGGACATCGGTCATGTTGCCGGTGGTATAGAGATCCACGGCATCGACGCCGGCGGCCTCGGCGGTGGCGCCATGTTCGAGCCACCCTTGATGATCCCAGGTCTGCAGCAAATCCAGGCATTGCGCACCCAGGCGGCGCAGCGCCTGATCATCGCGGATCCCGCGCTCGAACAGGTAGACTTTCGCAGCCCGCACGCGCTGCTCGACAAACGCCCGGATCGGCTCGCGCAAAGCCCGACCATAGGCAAGGCCCATCTCCGCCGAAGTCCCGGCAAGCACGATTTGAGGAAGCTGTAACATGTCGCAATCCTATTCAGCGACAAAAAAAACAACAGCCGCACCAATCCCATAAAAACACAACCGCCACAAAACCACAAATGCCAAATTCCAAATGAATGCCTGGCAGCGCCAGGCGCGGTCGCTCCCCAGTCTCCAAAGGATGCACGTCCAAAACCAAGCAATGCATGGCCCCGCCATGCGCGCCCCCACCTAACCCGAAAAAAAACGGCGCGAGTCGGGCAGCTGCAAGGCCAGGATTCCCCGCCTAAAAATCCAAAAATACACGCCAAAACCAAGCAATGCATGGCCCCGCCATGCGCGCCCCCACCTAACCCGAAAAAAACGGCGCGAGTCGGGCAGCTGCAAGGCGCCGGATGACGACGCATAGCAACGCTATGCGAGGATTCCGGCAACGCCGCAGATGCCCGGCTCCCGCCGTTTTTTACCCGGCTTGGCTTTGGGCCCAGGTGACCGCTAGGCGTTGGAGCTCGGGCGCCGACTTCAGACCGAGCTTGGTCTTGATGTTGGCCTTGTGCGCTTCCACGGTTTTCACCGAGAGATCAAGCTCTTCAGCGATTGCCCTGGTGGTGAAGCCTCGGCCGATGAGGTGGAATACTTCCAATTCACGATCGCTCAGCGAAGCGACCATGGCGCCCTTGCTGGTGACTTCTGGCTTGCCGCCGACCAGACGATTGACGGTCGCCGCCATCAGGCGCTCGGACAGGTAGGTACCTCCGGCCATGACCTTGTGGATGGCCACGACGATGGCGTCGGCGGCTTCCTCCTTCATCACGTACCCTTTGGCTCCCAGGCGCAGGCAGCGCTCGGCATAGACCCGTTCATCATGCATCGAGACCACCAGGATCAGAGTGCGCAGGCTTTCGTGCCGCACGGCCTTGATGAGCTCCATCCCGCTCATGCCCTTGAGCGTGAGATCGACGACGCAGACATCGGGCTTCAAGCGACGGATGAGTTCGATGCCCTCATTGGCGGCCTCGGCCTCACCGACCACGCTGATACCGGGCTCGCTCGCTATCAATTGGGCGATGCCTTTGCGCACCACCGGATGATCATCAACAATCACAACATTGATGGGCATAGTGGCAACGGCTTCATTCATGTCAGGAATTTATGCATTCGCAAGCGCACGTCCATGCCGGGAATCTGCTTTTGCGCACCCGGCTCATCAACCACAGCAACAAAACAGGGAATCGGCAGCAGCCGATCCCCCGTTTGTATCATCGCTCACGTACAAGGACACCGCTCAGCGATCGGCAACGAAGCCGAAAGCCGAAAGCCGAATGAGCCCCTGACTCAAGGCTGCTCTTCATCGAGAATTGGCTTACAGATTTGAATCTCAGGTTCGCTAGGTCCCAATTTCGCGCGCTCAGCACGGCGGACGCGCTTCGTTTCGGCATCTTTCTTCTTTTCCATTTCACGTTGACGCTTGGCAAAAGTGACCGGTCCTCGTTTGCTCATGTTTGCTCCTTTATGGATGAGCGCAGAAGGATGGCGAAATCGCGCCCAGGGGAACCGATAAATACCGGCCTGACTACCTGATCTATTAGCTATCTCGTTTTTCTGCGCTCGATGACTTTGGCGATGGTCTTGAGGGTAATTTCCGAAACCGCGTGACGGGCAAAGTGCTTGTCGTTGGCGGCGATGATGTGCCAAGGACACGTCGACGTATCGGTGCGTTTGAACATCTCATCGATCGCAACCTCGTAGTCATCCCATTTCTTACGGTTACGGAAATCCTCCTCGTTCAGTTTCCACGATTTCAGAGGATTCTTGGCGCGGGCATCGAAGCGCTTCTTCTGCTCGTCCTTAGAGATGTGCAGGAAGAATTTGATGATCACGTGACCATCGTCGGCCAAGGTCTGCTCAAAACGATTGATCTCGTCGTAAGCCCGCGACCACTCCTGCCGGGTAGCGAAGCCCTCGATACGTTCTACGAGCACCCGGCCATACCAGCTGCGATCGAAGATCGCGGCATCGCCGCGCCGCGGCAGTTTGTTCCAGAAACGCCACAGGTAATTGCGATCGAGCTCTTCCTGGGTGGGCTTAACCACGGCATGCACGGCGAAGTGCCGGGGATCGATGGGCTCCATCAGACGGCGGATGGTGCCGCCCTTGCCGGCGGCGTCCCAGCCCTCGAACACCAGCACCAAGGGAATGCGCAGCTGCACCAGATCACGACGCAGCTCGAGGAACCGCTCGCTATTGGCGCGGCGCAGCTTGCGGTACTGATCGCGGCTCAGGGTCTTGGTGAGATCGACATCGGCGAGACGGAGGATGCGTGACATGATGGCCGCACTGTCCCGTCGCTGAGGGAGACCGTCAAGTTAAGAACCTGACTTCCGCTCAGAAGCCGCTGACGCCTGCTGAGACCCGTTCAGACCGCCGGGCAGGTTTTTTCACAGCCTCTCAGGTCATCCGCGCGGGAATCACCACCACGGTGCGTCCGGCAAGCTGCAAGCGCCGTTGAATGGCCATCGCTGCATCATTGTGCAATAACGAATGGTACCATTTCGGACGTCCGAAAATCACCTTGCCGGCGAAGAACGTGCAGCGCGGGTATTCCTTGGCGACCTCCAGACAGAGGCGCTCGGCCTCGACGACCACATCTAGACCGACGGCGTGCCGGCTGCTGCAGGGCACGCCCAGGCTGCGCGCCAGTTCTTCATAGCTGGCCAAGCTGTTGAGGGTCTCGTTGCGCAACTCCTCCATCGAATCCTCGCCCTTGAAGCGCCCGGAGTCGACGAGCCCCACGGCGAGGAAGATCACGCCCTTGAAATGCCCGGGGAAGGAGCGGAAGACATTGAGCACGGTGTGGATGCCAATGCCGCCGTAGCGGCTCACCAGAACTACCGCCACCGGCTTGGTGGGATCGATCGGGCCGACATCGGTACGTGGCGTGCAGGGCAGATTCTCGAGCTCCATGTACAATTTGCGCAGACGGGCGCTCACCGATTGATAGTGGGCATGGATCAACAGGCAGAGCGCTACCAGCAGGCCGGTCACCGCCAAGGCGATCTGCCCCAGGCCTCTGAATTCGCTGACGATGGTCACTACCAGGATCCCGCCGCAGACCACCGAGGCCAGCAGGTACAGGGATATCCGTCGCCAGCGGGCCGGGGTCTTACGCGGCTGCAGCCACCAATAACGCAGCATCGAGACCATGGTCAGGGTGAAGGTCAGGAAGACGTTGATGGTGTAGAGCACCGCCAGCTGCGAGACATCACCGCCGGTATAGAGCAGGGCTCCGGCAGCGGCGACGCCCAGGAAGAGCAGCGCATTGCCGGTAACCAGACGCTCTGACAGGGTCTGAAAGGAACGCGGCAGCCAGCCATCGACAGCGAGGTTCGACATCACCCGCGGACCCGACAAAAAACCGGCCTGGGCGGCGGCCAGAAGCAGGGCTCCGGCGCTGAGCATCGTCGTCCACACGAAGATCGTCGAACCCGGCAGACCTTCACTGACTTTTTCAGCAAGCACCGCGTTCATGGTCTTGCCTTCGATGGGGCGGATATCCCAGAGCAAATAGCAGGTGATGATGCCAGTGGCGGCGAACGACAAGCTGATCGCCAGGTAAAGCATGGTACGCTTGGCGTTCTTAACCCGCGGCTCGCGCAGCAGGGGCAGGCCGTTCGAGACCGCTTCCAATCCGGTATAGGTCGAGCCCGACATCGCGTACGCCGAGGCCAGTTTGGCGAAGATCGCCACCAGCCCCAGCTCGGCGATGCCCGAAGACCAGCCGTGCGCAATTTCGCGCGCAACCTCGGGAACATGCGGCACCTGGCGCACGATGCCGGTGACGATCATCAACAGATGGGTGACCAAGAAGATGATAAAGATCGGCAGCAGGACGAGGATCGATTCCTTGGCGCCACGCATATTAATAAAGGTCAGGAAGGCCAACGCCGCCAATTCGCAAGTGAGCGTCAGGTGCCCCCATTCGGGTGGCATGAGACTGAACAGCGCCTTTCCGGCGGCCGCCACCGAGATGGTGATGGTCATGACGTAGTCGATGAGCAACGCGCAACCCGAGACCAATCCCGAACGCCGACCGAGCATGCGCGTGGCCACGCCATAGCCGCCGCCGGTGGGGAAGGCCTCGATGAGATGCCCGTAAGCCAAGGCCAGCAGCCAGACCGTGCCCGCCACCGCCACGGCCAGGGCCGCGCCCAACCACATATGCGTCGAGCCGACGGCCTTGAAGGCTTCTTCAGGTCCGTAGGAGATCGACGACAAGCCATCGGAACCGAGACCGACCCAGGCCAGCACCGGCACCAGGGCCAAGGTATGGAAGATCGATTTGTCGAAGAGGTCGAGGGGATTGCCTACGAGAATCCGCTTCAACCAATGCATCCACGATTCGTCGGCTGACATGGGCGTCGCAGCATCGTGAAATTGCCGACGATGCCAGGAGTCTGTCGGAGATAGGCCGACGAGGCTGACGAAGTGTATCGCTGGGCAGATCCAAGGCGGAGGAGTGCGCCAAATAGCAACGCTATTTGGACATTCCGACAACGCCGGAGATGCCCGGCGAGACCGAGTCAGCCTTGCTGGCCTATCTCGGACAGGCTCCTAGAAGTGTGTGCCCTCAGGCCTCGCGCACGGATAGGCCCGTATCGACCTGTTCCTTGAGCAATTTTTCCATGACTCCCAGGGCATTGCGCCGCGCATCGTCGGTGGTGGCCCCCTGCATACGGACCACGACCACGGCGCCGTCGAGGTCGCACAGCTCGATATCGATGCCGGCCTCACGCAGGGTCGGTACCAGTTCGGACTCGACCACCGCCGTGATGCGGTGGATGATGGCGATACGGCCGCCGGCTTTTTTCGGGGCATCGACCTTGGTCGGCGCAGACTTGGCGCTGTGGACCTCGTCCAGCAAGGGTTGCAGATCAACCCGGCAGGAACCGCAGCCCGAGCCGGCACCAGTGGCGTTGATGATGTCTTCGGGGGTGGTCAGGCCCATGACCGTGATCGATTGCCGCACCGTCTCGGTGGGAATGCCATGACAGCGGCAGAGCAACGGATCAAGTTCGATATCGCAATCGAGTTCGGCGCCACGATAAGCCGCCACCGCCGCCCGCAGTCCCTCGCGCGCCCACAGACGAGGTGGCAGATAGGTCGGATCGAGCCCACCGAGATGGGTGCAGACCTCAAGAGGTCCGAGCAGCGTCGCCTCGTCCAAACTCCGACCGACAGCGAGCTCGGTCAGCACCGAGGCCGGCCCGACCTGTTCCTGACAATTGAAGACCTGGAATTTCGCGGCGGTGATGCGTTCGTCCTTGACCTGAATGTAGAAGCGCAGCGCGTCACCGACGACGATCGAGCCCACGTCACCGGTGGCATTGGCATTCATCAGCTTGCCGATGTTGCGCGGCTTGGCTTGGTAATCGGCGAGCAGCTCGGTCGGGGACATGCGCGGACGTTAGGGCGACTGGAGGGCAATGCCACCGTCGTAGGGTTGCGAGGTGGGCTTGCTGTTTTTCTGGTCTTCTGGTTTTTCTGGTCGCTGGTCGCTGGTCATGCGGTACTGCATGCTTCATTTTCGAAAGCAGAATCTCCGGGACCTCGCGTCGCTGACGAAACCAGGGACCAGGGACCAGAGACCAGAGACCAGAGACCAGGGACCAGTGACCAGTGACCAGTGACCAGGAACCAGGAACCAGGAACCAGGAACCAGACTCCATATACTCCAAACGAAAAAAAACCTCCGCGAGCCAAGCTCGCGGAGGTCGACGCCATCAGAGATCAATAATCTCAATAGCGGTAGCTATCACCCTTGAACGGACCCTCGGCCTTCACGCCGATGTACGCCGACTGCTTCGGGGTCAACTTGGTGAGCTTGGCGCCGAGCTGGCCGAGGTGCAGACGTGCGACTTCCTCGTCGAGCGCCTTGGGCAGCAGGTAGACCTTCTTCTCGAGATTCTTATAGTTGGTGAACAACTCGATCTGGGCCAGGGTCTGGTTGGCGAAGCTGTTCGACATCACGAAGGACGGATGCCCGGTGGCGCAGCCGAGGTTCACAAGACGGCCCTTGGCGAGCAGGATGATGCGCTTGCCATTCGGCCAGATCACGTGATCGACCTGAGGCTTGATCTCCTCCCACTTGAGATTGTTGAGACTGGCGACCTGAATCTCGGAATCGAAGTGGCCGATGTTGCAAACGATGGCGTTGTGCTTCATGCCATCCATGTGCTTGCGGGTGATGATATCCATATTGCCGGTGGTAGTCACGAAGATGTCGCCGAAGGCCGCAGCATCTTCCATGGTCACGACCTGGAAGCCTTCCATGCACGCCTGCAGCGCGCAGATCGGATCGATCTCGGTGATGAACACCGTCGCACCCTGGCCACGGAAAGCCTGGGCACAGCCCTTGCCGACATCGCCGTAGCCGCAGACCACGGCCTTCTTGCCAGAGATCATCACATCAGTGGCACGCTTGATGCCGTCGATCAGCGACTCGCGGCAGCCGTAGAGATTATCGAACTTGGCCTTGGTGACGCAGTCGTTGACGTTAATCGCAGGGAACTGCAGGGTGCCGGCCTTGACCATCTCGTAGAGCCGGTGGACGCCGGTGGTGGTCTCTTCCGAGACGCCGCGGATCTCTTTGCCGACGCGCGAGTAGAACGTGGGATCGACCTTGAGCTTGGCCTTGATCGCGGCGAGGAGGATGACCTCTTCTTCGCTGCCGGCCTTGCGGTTGAGGATCTTGGGGTTCTTTTCCGCATCCTGACCGAGATGCACGAGCATCGTGGCGTCGCCGCCATCATCGAGGATGAGGTTCGGGCCCTTGCCGTTCCAATCCAGGATGCGGTGGGTGTAGTCCCAATACTCGACGAGATTCTCGCCCTTCTTGGCGAACACCGGCGTGCCGTTGGCGGCGATCGCAGACGCGGCGTGGTCCTGGGTCGAGTAGATGTTGCACGAGGCCCAGCGCACCTGCGCGCCGAGCGCTTCCAGAGTCTGGATGAGGACCGCGGTCTGGATCGTCATGTGCAGCGAACCGGTGATGCGCGCGCCCTTCAAGGGCTGGGCTTTGGCGTGCTTCTTGCGGATGGCCATCAAGCCCGGCATCTCATGCTCGGCGATAGCGATCTCCTTGTTGCCCCAGGCGGCGAGCGACAGGTCAGTGACGACGTAATCGGTGAATTCGGACTTCTTGGCAGGTGCGGCTTTGGCCATGGGAGGTTCCTTATATCGTGACATCGTGATGGAACGATATCTTTTGCAAGAAAGTTTTCGCCTTTCGGCCATCTCATCCGTTAGCACACGCAGAGGTGCTCGCCATGTCCCATCTACGTATCGCTTCACCGTGTGCCCGCATGCGCTTGTCGGCATCGTAGCGATCGCTCCGCCATGCCCGAAGGAGGCTTCACCACTGCCAGCCCCAAGTCCCGAAGCCCCGCACGCGGCGCAATAGGCTCAGGCTGTATCAGTTCTGCCCGGACCAGTTCTGCCCGTAATAGGCATCGCGTCCGTGTTTGCGCAGATAATGCTTGTCAAGCAGGTGTTGGGTTAGAGCCGGTGGACGGGCATTGAGGGTTGCGGTGTGCACCGCCATGCGCGCTAGGCGTTCGAGCACCGCCGCGTGATAGACCGCCTTCTCTACCGTCGCCCCCCAGGCGAATGGCGCATGCTGGCTCACCACGCAACCAGGGATGGCCAGCGGATCGAGTTTGCGTTGAGCGTAGGTCTCGACGATCACCGCCCCGGTGTTCGCTTCGTAGGCGCCATTGATCTCAAGATCGGTCAGCGCCCGTGTACAGGGGATCGGACCGCAGAAATAATCAGCGTGGGTGGTGCCCTGAGCGGGAATGTCGACGCAGGCCTGGGCGGCAGCGGTCGCGTATTCGCTGTGGGTATGGACGATGCCGCCGACCCCGGGCCAGGCGCGATACAGGGCCAGATGCGTGGCGGTGTCCGAACTCGGCTTCAAGCCCTTCGGCTGCACCAAAGAGCCATCGACAAGACGCACTGCGACCAATTTATCGGCGGTCAGCTCGGCGTAATCGACACCGCTCGGCTTGATCAGCATCACGTTTTCGGCGCGATCCACCAGCGAGGCGTTGCCCCACGTAAAAAGCACCAAGCCATGCGCAACCAGCTCGTGATTGGCGCGCAGGCAGCGCTGACGAAGATCACCTTGATTGATGCTGGCCACGCGGATCTCCCGCCGCAGCATGCCGGAAAGCGATTCACAACCATAAGCCGAATCATGGCCTAGTGGACATTGTGTGATAAATGCCAGCAGCAAGACTGGGGCATGGACAACGACACCATCCTCTGGCAGGTGAATGGTTGGGGCCGGCAGCTGGTGGGGCCCAACCGCCCCTATTGGTGGGACAACCGCCAACGCATCCCCGATGCCCAGGTCTATGCCCAGCTGACCATCGAAGGGCGCATCCTCCATCGCGATGCCGACGGCCACGAACAGTGGTGCGGTCCCGGCTCGCTGTTGCTCTTCAAGCACGGTGAGGCGACCTCGTATGGACGGCCGGCCGGCGAACGCGCCCCCTATCGCTGCGCCTGGGTCGCGCTGCTCGGAGCAGGCCTCTACCAGCATTGGCAATGGCTGCAGGAGCGCTGCGGCAGTGTTCATGACCTCGGCGATGATCAGCGCATCGCCCAGGCGCTAGAACGCCTGATGGCGCTCAGCGATGAAAGCAGTCGGGCCACACCCCTGGCGCGAGCCGCCGCCGTGCACACCTTCGTCAATCAACTGCTGGCGGTCCTCGACGAACGCCGCACCGCCGGCACGCGCACTCCGCTCGACCGGGCGATGGAGGAACTGATGGCGCAACCGGTGAGCGTCGGAACCCTCAAGGACCTCGCCCGTCGCCATGGCGTGTCGCGCGAGCACCTGACCCGGGCGGCGCATACCCGGCTGGGGCGCTCGCCGGCGGCCTGGCTCAGCGAGATCCGCCTGCATCGAGCCTTGCAGCTGCTGCGGGAGACCGCCTTGCCGATTGCCGAAGTCGCCCGTCAAAGCGGATTCCCGTCGGCGCACACGCTGGCACGGCAGGTGCGCACCAGCGTCGGCCGCTCACCGGCTCAGGTTCGGCGCGGCTGAAGCTTTTGGCCCCGCTCCTAGGACATTTGTCTTCGCTCCGCATAAACTGCGGACAATGGTCGTCTGGGCCAGTAGTACCGACGGCACGCACCACGGACGCTTGGCCTGCTGACGCTGGGCCTGCTGGCCATAAGCGGAAGCGACGAGGACGACTCGCTCGCGGAATTTCATCTCGACGAGCGCCGGCAGGCTCGCCGACAAGTGCGCCAGCGCTGCTTTTTCAACCACCGCCGGGAGCTGGTTCTGCAGAACCACCACCGCGACCGGGATTCCCGGCAGTAAACAAACATAGGGAAGGGCGTTATGGATCATGACGAGCACCTTCGTCATTTTTATCATATTAATAGTACTATTATAATCGTTTATAGTTGCGCAGAGGTCCCGACTTATTGAATGGGAAAACTACCGCCAGCGTCGCAGGTACTGCAAGAGGTCGGGGTTGATACCGGCAGCATTGGCCCGTTTGGGCAGGATCAGATCGCCGCCGGCGGCGACGATCTCAGCACTCGCCGAACGCACCGATGAATAACCGACGATGACCGGGCGATGATGGGGGAAGGCGAGGGCGCGGATACGGCTGGTAATAACGTCTCCGCGCTCGGAACCGATGAAGAAATCCATGAGGATGACCTGCGGTCGCGCCGTCGCCGGCTTCGTGCCGAGGTCGATCAGGGCCTCACTGCCACTCAGGTAGCCGTCGAAAGTCCAGCCTTCGACGAGGGCCACGGTGGCTTCGGCAACGAGGTGCAAGGACGGCGTATCATCGATCAACCACAGCACCGGCATGGCCACGGATGATGTCGCGACTTTCCGCATGCCAATCCGTGCTTGTGGCTACACCTAGCTCCCCGTGGTGCCTGCGATACGTCCTCTGCATACAGCCAAAAGCCTGCTGATCCTCATCGGCCGGAATACCCGTGACCTGCTCATCGGCGTCGGTGACTGCGCCCTGCTCGCACGCCAGGTGTTCATCTCCCTGATCTCCGATCGCCAGCGCTGGGAAATCCTGGTCACGCAGTTGTACTCGATCGGCTATTTATCGCTGCCCATCGTGCTCGTCACCGGCGTCTCGATGGGCCTGGTCATGGCCGTACAGGCGCACGCGACCCTGGTCAAATTCAACGCCGAGGTGATGTCCGGACCGATGGTGATGTATTCGCTCACCACCCAGGTCGGTCCATCGATGACGGCGCTGCTGGTCGCCGGGCGGGCGGGGTCGAACATCGCCGCCGAACTCGGGACGATGAAAGTCACCGAGCAGATCGACGCCTTGCGGGTCATGGGCACCAATCCGATCAGCTACTTGGTCATGCCCCGGGTGCTGGCGCTGACCCTCCTCATGCCGGTGCTCGGCATCCTTGCGGGCTGCGTCGGGACCCTCGCCGGGGGCTTCCTGCTGGTGACCCTGTGGGGCGTCGATGGCGGGGCCTATTGGTTCCAGACCGAACGCTTCGTGGCCAGCTGGGATGTGCTCACCGGCATCATCAAATGCCCGATTCTGGGGTTCCTCATGGGGCTCATCGCCTGCCGCCAAGGACTGCTGACCCGCGGTGGGGCTTCCGGAGTCGGCGAATCCTGCACCAAGGCCGTGGTCCAGGGCAGCATGATGGTCCTGGTGATGAATTTCGTCCTGACCTTGCTGTGCAATAAGCTCTACTCGCTGCTGTACCACCCATGAGCCGGAAGCGAATTGCCGTCGTTGGCGGTGGCGTCATCGGCCTGGCCTGCGCGTGGCGCCTGGCCGAGGATGGCCATGCGGTGCAGCTCTTCGACGGCGCCCCGGAAGCCCGCGAAGCCTCGTGGGCCGCCGCCGGCATGCTCGCCCCGCATCATGAGGCGACAGCGGCCGACGCGGTCTGGCGCCTGGGCTGCGCCAGCCTGGCGCGCTGGCGCGATTTCGCGGACCGGCTGGGCACCGACATCGACCTGCATCTCGATGGTGGCCTGCTCCCGCTGATGACCGATGACGATGACGAGGTCGAGATGCTCGCGCAAAAGCGCGCATTCACCGACTCGCAGGGCATCGCCACGCAGTGGCTGTCACGCACGGAACTGGCCGCCCACGAACCGCAGCTGAACGCACACGGTGCCTTGCTGGTGCCCGGCGGTCACGTCGATCCACGACGCCTGACTGCCGCCTTGCGTCAGGGCTGCGCCCAGCGCGGGGTCGACCTGCGCTATGGCACGGCGGTGACCGAACTGTGTCTGGGCGGTGTGCGCACTGGCACTGGCACTGGCACGAGCACCGGCATCGAAGCCTGCGATCTGACGGTCTTGGCCAATGGCGCCTGGACCCCGGCCCTGGCGCAGCTGGCGGGCATCTCCGTCGGCGGCGAACCGGTCAAAGGCCAGCTACTGCGCTTCGCCGTCGCAGATGGGTTGCTGCGGCATTTTGTGCACTGTCACCATGCCTATCTGGTGCCGCGTGCCGGCGCCGGCCTGGTCGTTGGTTCGACCATGGTCTGGTCAGGCTTCGACAAGTCCGAAGACGCCGCCGCCGTCGCCCACTTGGCCGCCAACGCCCGGCGCCTTCTGCCCCAACTGGCCGATGCCGCGATCGTCGAAACCTGGACCGGCCTACGTCCGCGCGTGGGTGCCGGCGTGCCGGTGCTGCAGCGCCTGCGCGACGACCTCATCATCGCCACCGGACACTTCCGCAACGGCATCCTGCTGACGCCGATCACCGCCGAGGCCGTCGCCGAATTGGCGGGCGGTGCGGCCTGCGGCGTCGACCTCGAAGATTACCAGCTGCCGGGCTAATGCTCGCACGCGGAGCGCAGCGCCGGCAAGCCCCGCGCTCGGGATCGTCCTCCTGGGAGTGCCGCGGCCCCAGCCCGGGTTAAATGCAGAAGCAGACTTGGCTGTGGCTCCACGAGTTCGGGTGAGGCAGGGCCCAAATGAAACGCCCTCCGCCGTTAGCATCTAACGGCGGAGGGCGTCGATCAGCGCGGAGACGCTGGCTGTGAAACAGCGCTTACGGCTTGAAGGTCTCGGGCGTCTTGGCGGCACCGACGACTTCGACCAACTCGACCTCGAAGACGAGGATCTGGTTGGGACCGATGGCCGGAGGCGCATTCTCGCCGTAGGCCAATTCAGCGGGGATGTAGAGCTTAAACTTGTCGCCTTCCTTCATCAGCTGGAGGGCTTCCGTCCAGCCTTTGATGACCTGGCCGACGCCGAAGCTCGCTGGCCCGCCGTGGTTGGCCGAAGCATCGAAGACCGTGCCATCGGTGAGGGCGCCAACATAGTTGACCTTGACGGTGTCAGCGGCGACCGGCTGCTTGGCATCCTTCTTGGTCGAAGCCTCAACGACTTCGTACTGCAAGCCGCTGGCGGTGATCTTGATGTTGGGCTTCTTAGCGTTGTCGGCCAGCCACTTGACGTTGGTATCCTTGCGCGAGGCACCGACCTTGGCCTTGGCGGCGTCGACTTCGGCCTGGAACTTGGCGAACACTTCCTGGGCCTGCTCCTTGGGGATCAGGCTGGGCTTGCCGGCGACGGTGTCCTGCAAGGCCTGGACTACGAGCGCGACATCGAGCTCGTACTCCTTGACGGCACCGGCCATGTTGGCGCCGATCAGGTAGCTGGCTTTCTGCTTAGTGGTAAGTTCCACGGACTTGCTTTCGGTAGACGTGACGGCGACGGGAGTCGCTGGAACAGGGGCGGGAGTGACCGCAGGCACGGCGTCAGCGGCGAAAGCAGCAACACCAGCGCACAGGGCGAGGATGGACGTACGGATCATAAGGGTTCCTTAAGAGGGTTGCCATGCTGCTGCGCCATGCGACGTGTACAACGCGGAAAACGCTCTTGCCCCCGGGCCCTCGTTTTTACCGTCTCGCAATGCGCATCCCCTCCCTGCTCTCGGCAACGCTGCTCTCGGCAACGCTGTTACCGGCAACGCTGTTACCGGCAACGCTGCTGACGATCCCGTTCCTCGGCATGACGGCGGCAGAGCCGGTGATCAAACTGGTCTCCAGTTTGCCACGTACGGGCTCGGCGAACGCACAAACCACCACCATCGTCAATGGCATCCGCCTGGCGCTGAAAGAATCCGGCGGGGTCGTCAACGGCTTCCGTATCGAGTACGAGGACTGGGATGATGCCAGCCCGGAACGTGGCCAGTGGGACCCGGCGGTGGAAAACGCCAATGCCGACAAGGCCATCGCCGATCCCGACGTCATGGCCTATATCGGCACCTATAATTCCGGCGCCGCCAAGATCGTCATGGCCAAGCTCAACCAAGCCGGCCTGCTGATGATCAGCCCGGGCAACACCGCCGTCGGCCTGACCAAGCCCGGCAGCAGCGCCACCGAGCCCGGCTGTTACCGCCCGACCGGCAAAGTCACCTATTTCCGCGTTGTCCCCGCCGACGATCTGCAAGGTCGCGTCGGTGCCGAATTCGCCAAGGAACTCGGGGTCAAACGCGTCTTCGTGCTCCATGATCGCGAATTGTATGGCCAGGGCATCGCCGATCAGTTCAAGGTCACCGCCGCCAAGCTCGGTATCGACGTGGTCGGCTACGAAGGCATCGACGGCAAGGCCGCCAACTACAAATCGCTGATCACCAAGATCCGCGCCCTGTCCCCCGACCTGGTCTATTTCGGCGGCACGACGCAGACCAATGCCTCGCAGATCGCCAAGGACATGATGGCCGGCGGTCTCAAGGCCAAGTTCATGGTTCCCGACGGCTGCCGCGAAGACGCCTTCATCGAGGCCGCCGGACCGGGCGTGCTCGAAGGGCGCACCTTCGTCACCTTCGGCGGTGTGCCCCCGGAACAGCTCTCCGGCAAGGGCGCGACCTTCCTCAATGCCTATCGGGCCGCCTTCCAGGCCGATCCCCAGGCCTACGCGGTGTACGGGTACGAGGTCGGCCGCGTCCTCCTCGATGCCCTGAAGCGCGCCGGCAAGAAGGATCGCCAAGCGCTCATCACCGCCGTCGCCGCCACCAAAGATTTTTCCGGCACCCTCGGCACCTGGAGCTTCGATGCCAATGGCGACACCTCGCTGGCGGTGCTCAGCGTCAGCACCGTCGAAGCCGGGAAATTCAAGCCTTTGAAAGTCATCGGCCAGTGAACATGGCCCCTGTGCCCGGCCCGGCCGTACACGCCCCCAGGATCCCATGACGCTGACTGAGCTCGTCATCCAACAGGCGATCACCGGCCTTTCCAACGGCCTGATCATCGCCCTGGTGGCCCTCGGCTACACCATGATCTACGGCATCATCGAGCTGATCAATTTCGCCCACGGCGATCTGGTGATGCTCGGCAGCTTCGCCGCCCTGACGACCCTCGGCATCACTGGTTTCCACCCCGGCCTGCCGGGATCGGTGCCGTGGCTGGCGGTGGCGGTACTGCTGCTCGTGGTGCCGGTATTCTCGGCCGGCGTCAACTGGAGCATCGACCGCTTCGCCTATCGGCCGCTGCGCCAGGCGCCCAAGCTCAACGCCCTGGTCGCGGCCATCGGCGTGTCGTTCGTGCTCGTCAATCTCGGCCTGTTCTGGGGCGGCTTGCCGGTGCCCGGCTTCGGCACTGGCGCGGCGGCCAATGCTAGCGCCCCCAAGGATTTCCCGGATCTGCTCGGCTACCGCAACCTGCTCGGCGAATCCGAGGTCCAGCTCACCGCCAAGGATCTCCTGGTCTTTGCCATCACCCTACCGCTGATGGGCGCGCTGACGTGGTTCGTGAAGCGCACCCGCCTGGGCACGGCGATGCGCGCCTGCGCCCAGGACCCGGTCGCAGCCTCGCTCATGGGCATCGACACCAATCGCGTCATCGGTGCGACCTTCGCCCTCGGCGGGGCGCTGGCAGGCGTGGCCTCGGTGGTCTGGTGCCTGTACAACAACTCGTTCTCGTACCAGATGGGCTATCGCGTCGGCATCGATGCCTTCACGGCGGCGGTCCTTGGCGGTATCGGCAATCTCCCCGGTGCGGTTCTCGGCGGCATCGTCATCGGCCTGGTCCGCGCTGGCAGCGATCAATGGATCGCCACCGCCTGGACCAATGTCGTGGTCTTCGCCATGCTCATTGCCGTCCTCGTCTTCCGCCCGACCGGGCTGCTCGGCGCGCGCATGCGCGACAAAGTATGACCCTCGGCAGCACGCCTGCGACCGCGGTCTTCCACAAACCGCCCGCCGCCTTGCCGCCGCCCTCGGCGCTGACCACCTGGCTGGTCGCCACCGGCCTCGTGATCGTAGTCGCGCTCCTGCCGCTGAGCGACGGACTGCTCGGCCCCAAGTTCGCCTTCGCCGGACAGCTTCCGCAGATCTTCGTCTACGCCCTACTCAGCCTAGGGCTCACGGTCATCACCGGTTTCACCGGCCTGCTGCACCTCGGGGTGATCGCCTTCATGGCCATCGGCGTCTATGCCTATGCCATCTCCACCTGTCCAATCTATCCCTTCCAGATCGGCTTCTGGCCGGGCCTGGGCCTAGCCACTGTCGCCGGTGCTTGCGCCGGCTTCTTGCTCGGCCTACCGACCATGCGCCTGCGTGGCGATTACCTCGCCATCGTCACCCTCGGTTTCGGCGAGATCGTCCAGGACTGTCTGAAAAATCTCGAGGTCGTGACCAAGGGCACCATGGGCATCAATCCCCTGCCGCCGCCGATGCTGCCCGGTCTCGGTGATCTCCTCGGCGGGACCCATACCTATCGCCCGACCTATTACCTGTACCTCGCCCTGCTCCTGCTCGCCGTCGCCATGGTCCGCAATCTCAAGCGCGCGCGCATCGGCCGGGCGTGGTTGGCAGTGCGTGAAGACGAGCTCGCCGCCCGCGCCATGGGCATCGGCGTAGCGAAGCAGAAGCTGGCGGCATTCGCGGTGGCGGCGGCCCTCTGCGCCACCGCCGGAGCCTTGTTCGCCGCCCTGCGCGGGACCTCAATCGAACCCGGCTACTACGATTTCCAGAACTCGGTGATGGTCGTCGCCAGCGTCATCATCGGCGGCCTGGGATCGATCTCCGGCGCCCTGCTGGGAGCGCTGCTGATCTTCGGCTTCAACCTGATCGTGCTCGCCAAGGTCGCCGATGCCCTCGGCCATCATGCCAGCACCAACGTCATGGCCGATCCCAAGAACTGGAAATGCCTGCTCTTCGGCCTCCTCCTGGTGCTGATGATGCGCTTCCGGCCGCAAGGGCTGCTCCCGGCGAAAGAAGCGAAAGAAGCGAAAGAGCCGCGAGAGCCGCGAGAGCCGCGAGAGCCGCGATGAACGCCCCAACGGTATCGGGCACGACCCTGGTGGTCGAGGGCGTGACCTTGCGCTTCGGCGGACTGACCGCCGTCAACCAAGTTTCGTTCCGCGTCAGCGCCGGCGAGATCCTGGCCGTGATCGGGCCCAACGGTGCCGGCAAGACCAGCCTGTTCAATGCCATCACCGGCGTCTATCCGCCGACCGATGGCCGGGTGCTGATCGGCGGGCGCGAGATCGTCGACACCTTCCGCCCGGGCCTGATCTGGCACTGGGCGTGGATCGGAGCCGCCACCGGCGCCCTCGCGGTCCTGGCCATCAATCTGCAAGCCCTGTGGTCGGCAGCGATCATCGACGTCTTCGTCCCTCACCAGCCCTTCGCGGTGGGCGCGGCGCTGGCCGGGGCGTGGTCGGTGCTGCAGCCGCAGGCGTGGACCATTCTGCCCTTCCTCGCCGGCGCCGGGCTCGGCAGCCTGGGCGCCTGGCGGCTGTGGACCACCGGCCGCCGCAGCCCCGAGCGCGTCGCCCGCGCCGGAGTCGGTAGGACCTTCCAGAACATCCGCCTGTTCCGCGAACTGTCGTGCATCGACAATGTCCTCGTCGGCCGCCATCCGCACCTGCTCAGCCGCTGGTTCGATGCTGCCCTGCGTCTGCCGCGTCATTACCGCGATCAACGTCAGGGCACCGCGACGGCGCGGGCGCTGCTCGACTTCGTTGGCCTCGGTGACTGCGCCGAGCGTGCCGCCGGCACCCTGCCCTATGGCCATCAGCGGCGCCTGGAGATCGCCCGCGCCCTGGCCCTGGCGCCCGGCCTGCTGCTACTCGATGAACCGGCGGCGGGCATGAATCCCACCGAGAGCCAGGCGCTGATGGCCCTCATCCGCCGCATCCGTGAACGCGGCGTAACCTGCCTGCTCATCGAGCACGACATGGCGGTGGTGATGGGCGTCAGCGATCGCATCGTCGTGCTGCACTACGGGACCAAGATCGCCGAAGGCACGCCGGCCGAGATCCGCGCCCACCCCGGGGTCATCGAGGCCTACCTCGGTCGCGAGGAAAGCGGTCGCTTCCCGATCGTGCCGCGCACCGAACGCATCGCCCGCGAGACCACCAGCCGCGAGTCCAAAGCCGACGGCACCTTGAATAAAGATGGGCAACGCCCATGAGTCGCCCGTGAGTCTCCCATGAGTGAAGTACTTCTCGAAGTCCGCGACATCGATGCCAGCTATGGCGCGGTGGGCGTGCTGCATCAGGTCTCGCTGGCGGTCGGCAGCGGCGAAATCGTGTGCCTGATCGGTGCCAATGGCGCCGGCAAGAGTACGGTTCTGAAATGCGTCAGCGGACTGCTGCCGGCGCGCGTCGGGACAGTGCATTTCGACGGCTGCGAAATCACCACCGCCCCGGCGCACGGCATCGTCGAGATGGGCCTCGCACATGTGCCCGAGGGCCGCCGCATCTTCCCGCGCCTGACCGTGTTCGAGAACCTCACCCTGGGGGCTTTCTTGCGTCGCGACGCGGCTGCCGTAGCCCTCGACATCGAGCGCTCGTTCAGCCTCTTCCCGATCCTCGCCGAACGCCGACATCAGCCTGGGGGCACGCTTTCCGGTGGCGAACAGCAGATGCTGGCCATCGCCCGCGCGCTGATGAGCCGTCCGCGCCTGCTGCTGATGGACGAGCCCTCGATGGGCGTGGCACCGCTGATCACGGCGCGCATCTTCGAAGCCATCACCGCTCTCAACCGCGAGGGCTTGGCGATCCTGCTCGTCGAGCAGAACGCGCGCATGGCCCTGAGCCTCGCCAATCGCGGCTACGTCCTGGAGACCGGACGGGTGACCGTGAAGGGCTTGGCCGCGCATCTCGCCACCGATGAACGCGTGAAGAAGGCCTACCTCGGCGGATAGGCCTGGGCACGCGCAACCTCAGAACCGCCGGCCCACGGAGAGACCGTAGGCGAGCCCGGTCTGCTGCAGACGGAGCTCGTGCTCCTCATGGCTGACCAGGGTCCCGCCGAGGTACTCGTTGTTCTCAAAGGCGCCGCTGTGGCGGGCCCAGAGGTAGCGGGTTTCGAGACCGACGTTCCACTGCCCCAGCTGCCGCCCGAGCGCCACGGCCAAGCCGTACTCGGTATAAAGCCCGAAGGACGAACCCGACGCTGCTTGGAGATTGCCCGCTCCCGATGCTGGGGCATCAATGGTGATCCGGGTGAGCCCCAGGCCGAGGATCCCCCGCCCCTCGCACCACCAATTGCGCGTCAGGTCGAGCCGCACCCCGGCTTGGATATCCAAGGGCAGGGTATTGAGGCGGTATTGATACGCCGCCGAAGTCGCATCGCTGGCTGATTCTTCACCGCGGACCTGGAAATATCCCAGGCTGGCGCCGAGCATCAGGCCGCCCCAGGCGAAATCCTGACCCTGACGATAGCCGCTGACATCGGCACGGATGGTCGTATCCCACGTCGAGGCGCCGGCCTCATGGCTACCGCGAACATAGGCCGCGGCTTGATCTGGATCGGGCATCACCGTCACCGTCAGGCGCACTTCCCGCCATTCCTGCCATTCCCGCCCGAGGACCACCGGCGTGGCTTCCGCCGGCGGAGCTGGCTCGGTGGGTTGGCGCAAGACCTCGAATTTCGCTCCATAACGGAAGGGCTCCGGAGCCGAGAGATCTTCAGCCTGCGCCGCGACGCCACTGCTGAGGACCAGCACCAGCAGCAGACCGCACCAGCGGCTGGACAGCGCTGATCGTGTACGCCCGGTCCATGACAGGCGCAAGAAGGCCGCGAGTAGGATCCCGATCAAAGCGAAGTTCGAACCCACTCCGCAGCGATCGCCTTGAATCTCAACCGAGCGCGTCAGCAGGATGGTCACCCGCCACGGGGGACTAGCGCTGCCGATATTGCCCTGGGCATCGGTCGCCACCGCCGTCAGCACCACCAGCCCATCGGCGACGATATCCGTCCCCGGGGTGAAAGACCACCTGCCATCGCCGGCGACGACGGTCGTGCCGAGGCTGAGCCCATCGGCGAAGATCTCGATGTCGGCACCGGGCTCGCCTGAGCCCTGGATCAGCGGCGTGAAATCCTGACAGATGGAATTTTCAGGTATCGCAACGCCCTCGGCGAAGACCGCGGTGATCAACGTCGAGTTCGGCGGCGTCTGATCGACGGTCAAGGTCAGTACCGTCGTCGCTGCCGAATTGCCGGCGAGATCCCAGCTGGTGAGGACCACCTGATGATCGCCGGCGGCGAGGCCCGTCGCGGTGTAGCTCCAATTGCCGTTCTGGTCGGCGACCACCGTCGCTACTGAGACGCCATCGATGCGGATCTCAACCACCGCATAAGGATCAGCATGGCCGGTGACGAACGGCGATGAAGATCCAGTGATCGCGGTCACCGGCCCGGTGATGGTGCCCGGCGACAGCGAGGTAACCGTCGGCACCGTGACCAGGGTATCGATGACCACGGTCAAGGGCGGCGATACGTTCGAAATGTTGCCGGCGGTATCGGTGGCCACGGCGGTGAAGACGTGGGCGCCATCGGTGAGCACGGAAGTCGGGCCGAAGCTCCACGTCCCATCGGCGGCGACCAGTATCACCGGCGCCTGTGCGACGCCATCAATGGACACTGTCACCAGCGATCCGGGTTCGCCTTGGCCGGTAATCGTCTGCTGCGCGTGGTTGGTCACCAGATCACCGACGATGCCGCTATCGATGCCGCTGCCGAGCAACAACGGGTCCGTAATCCGCGTATCGATAACGATCGCCTGCGCTGCCGAGCTGACCCCGGCATTACCGGCGATATCGGTGGCCGATGCCGTCAGCTGATAGGTCGCATCCGGCAAGGTAACAGCGGTGAAATCGAACTCCCAGAACCCGGCGGCGGAAGTCGTCACGCTGCCGATCGCCACCCCACCCAAGCGCACGGTCACCGTCGAGAACGGCTCGGCCGTGCCTTGGAAAACCTGCGTCGGATCGTTGCTCACGAAGTCCCCGACCAGGCCGCTATCCACGACCATGGCCGTGACCACCGGAGCCGCTGGGGCGACGGTGTCGATATGCAGGTTCATCACTACTGATGGTCCGCTGACATTATTGGCCAGATCGGTCGCCGTCGCGGTCAGTGGGTGGATGGCATCGCCGGCAGGGAACAGCGCATCCAGCGACCAGAGACCGAGGACTCCCGCGATGGTCGTCCCCAGGGACGTCGAGCCATCGAAGACCTCGACGATCGAGCCGGGCTCGGCGACGCCGACGATGGTGACCGAGGTATCGTTGGTGAGCTGATCGCCGATGATCCCGCTGTCGGTGATGACGGTGATCAGGGCGATGTCGGAAGACACTCCCGAATCGATCCCGATCACCTGCTCGGTCGAAGGATTACTGGTATTGCCAGCGGCATCGATCGCCACCGCCGTGACCGTGTAGAGCTTACCTCCGAGCTGGGGATCACCGGGCAAGGTCACGCCGGTAAAGTCCAACTGCCAATTACCCAGCGCATCCGCGATAGCGGTGCCGATCGGAAATCCGCCCAAGGACACCACCACGGTCGACCCGGGCTCGGCCGTGCCGTAGAAGAACAGGGTCTGGTCGTTGGTCAGGAAATCGCCGGGCGTTCCGCTGTCGTCGCCGATGGCGGTGACCACCGGCGCCGTCGGCGCAGTGGCATCGATGGTCAGCGACCAGCTGCTTCCCGTGGCGCTATTCCCAGCCACATCTACTGCCGTCGCACTCAGCACATAGGCACCATCGGCCAACGGCGAAGGACTGACGGCGGCGCTCCAGGTGCCATCGGCAGCCGCGACCACCGTCGCCACCAGTACGCCATCGCGCGTGAGGGTCACCGTCGAACCCGGTTCGGCAGTGCCCGCAACTACCGGTAGCGGGTTCGCGGTCAGGTGGTCGCCGAGCACGCCGGTATCATCGGTGACATCGAGGATCACCGGCACTTCCATGGTTGTATCGACCACGACCGTGAAGATCGCCGAGTCCGCACTGGTATTCCCCGCCAGATCCTCGGCGGTGGCATAAAGTGGATACGCGCCATCGACGAGATTGAGGGCGCTGAGATCCAGCGACCAGTTGCCACCGGCATCGGCGACCACGATACCCAGCACCGCATCGCCGCGGTGCACCGAGACCCACGACCCCGGCTCGGCTGAGCCGCTCACGATCACGGTTCGATCACTGGTCACGCCATCGCTGGCAGAGCTGCCCGTGTCATTGCTGATCGCCTGTATCACCGGCGGGATCGGCGCCTGGGTGTCGATGGTCACCGCCACCGAAGGCGACGAGGGACTGCGGTTTCCCGCGGCATCGATCAGCACCACGGACAATTGATGGATCGCGTCGGCCAAGGTCGGGGTGATCGACCAGGTGCCGTCATTGACGACCACCGCGCTGCCCACGAGCACCGTACCATCGTACAGCTCGACCACCGTTCCGACTTCGCCGATCCCGCTCACCAGCGGGCTGACGCTGGCGGTGACGCGATCCGCCGGTCCGCGGCCGGTATCGGGAGAGATCCCCTGGATCTGTCCGGCGAGTGGAGCCATGGTATCGATGCGGATCGATGACGCCGACGAGGCCGGCGAGATATTCCCGGCAACATCGGTCGCAGTCAGGGTGAGCGCATGCACGCCTTCGGAGAGGGTTGGGCGATAGGTCCAACGACCATCGCTCAAGACCGTCGTCGTCCCGAGGATCACCGAACCCTCGAAGAGCGTGATCGTCGCTCCGACTTCACCATTTCCGCCAAGGATCGGAGCCACCGCCGAGGTCACCAGATCGCTGGCATTGGCACCCGTATCCGGGGCCAGACCGGCGAGCGTCGGGGCCGTTGGGGCCAGCGTGTCGACCTGATAGCTCACGCTCAGCGAGGTTCCGATATTGCCGAAGACATCGGTCTGGGTGGCGATCAGGGCATACGTGCCGTCGCTCACCGCCGGCAAGGTCAAGGTCCACACCCCCTGCGCCGAGACCGTCGTGCTGCCCACGGCGAGGCCGTCGCGGGTCACCGCGACCACGGCTCCGGCCACGCCGCTGCCAGTAATCGTCGGCGCCGTTTGATAGGTGATGCGATCGCTGGCCGAGGCGCCGGTGTCGGGTGCCAAAGCGCTGATCGCCGGATCGCTGATGCTCGTGCCGATGCGCAGCGGATAAGTCGTCACCGAGGTGGTACTGTTCCCGGCGAGATCCAGGGCCCGCGCTCCGACCTGATGCGTGCCATCCGCGAGCGTGAATCCCACTAGGCTCAGCGACCACGTGCCCGAGGCGCCGGCAATGACCGGGCCATGATCCACGCCATCGATGATCACCGTCACCTCGACACCAGGATCGGCGGTTCCGAGCACCGTCGGTGAAGCGTTGGCGGTAATACCGTCATGATCGGAGACGCCGGTATCGGTGCCGGGGGTCAAGCCGCCGACCACCGGCGCGGTATTCAGGCGATCGACGATCACCGTCAAGGCCGCCGACGGGATGCCGGTATTGCCGGCAACGTCGGTAGCGGTGGCGGTCACCTGATAGGTTCCCGAGGCCAGGCTGACGGCGCTGTGATCGTAGGACCACGTGCCATCGAGCCCCGCCGTCGTGGTGCCGATGAGCACGCCGTCGAGGCGCAGGGTGACGATGGCGAGGGCTTCCGTAGTGCCTGTGAACACCAGCCCCGCATCATTGGTCAGGCCATCGACGGCGCTGGCGCCGGTGTCGACGCTGATCGCGGTCACCACCGCACTCGGCGCGGTGAGATCGACGATGATCGTCTTACCTGTCGAGGCGAGGCTCTGATTGCCGGCGCGATCCGTGGCCACCGCGGTCACGACATGCGTCGCCTCGCTGAAGAGCGTGGCGAAGGTCCACGTACCGCCGGCACCGACCAGCGTCGTCCCGAGCAGATTTCCGCCCTCATACAACGCGATCGTCGCCCCGATCTCGCCAGTGCCGGCGATCGTCAGCGACGTATCGTTGGTGATCGCATCCGTGGCGCGGCTACCGCTATCGGTTGAAATGGTGCCGATCACCGGCGCCGCCACCGTCAGATCGACGGTGATTGTCAAAGCCGCGCTCACGGCACTGACATTGCCGGCGAGATCGGTCGCGGTCGCGGTCACGGCATGGCTGCCGGCGGTGAAATCGGCATTAGGGGTCACCGACCACGAGCCATCGCCGGCCACCACGGTGGTGCCGATGGCGGTCGCGCCCTCGTAGAGGATCAGCGTCGTTCCCGGCGTGCCGCTTCCGCTCAGCGTCGGCCGGGCGAGCTTGGTGAGCAGATCGGAAGAACTGATGCCGGTATCATCGGCGGTCGCGATACGCGTCACCACCGGCGCCGGCGGCGGGGTGAGATCGATGGTGATCACGGTTCCGCTGGACAGCGCGCTGACATTGCCAGCGACATCCGTCGCCGTGGCACGCAGCAGATGCGTGCCTTCTGCCAAGTTCGCGGTCGGTCCATAGGTCCATGCTCCGCTGCCATTCGCCAACACGGTGCCCACCGCACTGCCATCGACGAGCACCGTCACCAGCGACAGCGCCTCGGCGGTGCCGCTGAGGACCAAGGTCTGATCGCGGGTGATACCGGTCGAGGCATCGGCGGCGGTGATATCGGCGATGGTCGCAATCACCGGCGCCTCCGGAGCGAGGGTATCGATGGTCGCCACCTTCGTTGTCGACACCGCGCTGAGATTGCCGGCGAGATCGACCTGCCGCGCGCTGTAGGATGGCGTATTGCCATGCACGAAAATCGTGGGGTCGACGACGTTCCAGGCTCCCGAGCCGTTGACGATGGCGGTGCCGACGATGCTAGCGCTACGCGACAGGGTCACCGTCGCACCGACTTCACCCGTGCCAGAGATCGTCAGGGTGGTGTCGTTGGTGCGGAAATCCGTCGCACTCGCCAGCGAGGCGGCGTCGCTGCCGCTACGGACAGAATCCGTGGAGATCGCCCCCACTGCGGGGGCCGCACTGGCGGTATCGATGACCAGGGCCGGGGCCAAGGTCGCCGCCGGTGACGGCCCATTGCCGGCCAGATCGGCCTGCTTGGCGACGACCGTCCAGGTACCCGTGGCCAAGACACCGGTGGTCACCGTCCACAAACCGCTGGCATCGGCATCGGTCTGCAAGGTGACCACGGTGCTACCCTTGGTGCAGGTCACCGTCACCCGCGCGAAGGGCTCCGCTGTCGAGCTGAAGGTCGGCGTGGTATCGCTGGTGTTATGATCGCTATTGGAAATGCCGGTATCGCTGGCGGCGGTGAGCGCGATGGCGGGAGCCACGGGCACAACCGTATCGATGGTGAGCGTGGTGCTCGCCGCCGGCGAGGGACCGTTGCCGGCGCGATCGATCTGCGTCGCAGTCACCGTCCATTGACCATCAGCGAGTACCGCCGGCGTCGCCGACCAGACGCCACTGCCGTCCGCCTGGGTGGTGACAGTCACCGGCGTGCCGGTCGCGGGCGTGAAGACCACCGTCAATCCGGCACCGATCTCGGCCGTCCCCGACATGGTCGGGGTCGAGTCCTTGGTGACCTGATCGCTGCTCGAACTGCCGGTGTCGCTGCCGGCACTGAGGGTCTGAGTCGGCGCCGCCACCGTCGTATCGATGATCACCGTGCGGGTCAGCGTAGTGACGTTGGCGACGTCATCGGTGGCCACCACCGTCAAGGTGTAGGTACCGTCGAGAATGGCGCTTTGCAGACTGCGATCGAGCGTCCACAGGCCTCCGCCGAAAGTCGCATCCACGGCCGTGAAGATCGCTCCCAAGGAGACCTTGACGCTGCTCGCAGCCGTCGCCAAATGCAAATCGCTGACCGTTCCCGAGAAGACCGGCTGGGCATCGGCGGTCAGAAAATCAACGGTCGTGCCGCTCGAGCCGACGCCGAAGGTATCGTCGGTGATGGCCACGATCGCGGTCGCCGGCGCCAGGGTATCGATGACGATGCCGAAGCCGCTCGACAGCGAAACCGCGGCATTTCCCGCACGATCGAAGACCTTGGCGAAAAATTGCGCCGTGCCGTCGACGCGCGACGGACTGGTGAAGGTCCAACTGCCCGCGCTCAGTAGCGCCGTCCCGAGCACGGTCGTCGCCCCGGCGTCGGCATAGATGGTCACATACCCGTCTGTCGGCGCGCCACTGGTGCTGCCGCTCAGGGTTGGTGTCGCATCGCTGGTGACGCTGCCGCTGGTGCTGCCGGTGGCGGCTCCGCTGTTGATGCTGAAGGAATCGATGCTCGCGATCGCCACTCCCGGCGACTGATCATCGATGACCAGGCTCTGCACACTCGGCGCGCCGACGTTGCCGACGGCATCCGTCGGCGTCACGCGAATGGTATAGGTGGTGGCCGGCGTGCCCGTGAGGATCAGGGAATTCAACGCCGGAGCACCCGTCGCCCCGGAAACCGTCCAGGTCGAAGCGCCATCGACGATCACCGTCGCGCTGTAAATAACCGTCGATCCCGGATCGACGATCTCGACCAGGGCCGTGCCCGTCCGGCGCGCATCGGCGGTGCCGCCGCTGATCGCGGTCAAGGTCGTGGCGCTGGTGTTGAAATCGGTCGCGGAAACCCCGCTATCGACGGACATCGAGGTGACCGTAGCCGTCGGCGCCGTCAGATCGACGACCAGGGTCCGCGACGCCGAGGCGGTATTTCCGACATCGTCGGTGACCCGTACCATCAGCGTATAACTACCCTCGGCCTGCGTTGTAGCAGTTCGATCAACCGCCCAGGTAGTGGCGCTGGCAGCCAGGGTCTGCGTCGAGACCACGCTACCATTGATGAGCAGCTCAAGGGTGTCTGTGCCCGCGACCGGGGTTCCACTCAAGCCGCCGGCATAGAGCAGGGTCTGATCGGAAGTCCGGAAATCGCTCGCCCAACCAGCCAGCCCGCTGGCACTCGAATCCACCGTCAAGGTCGTCAGCGAAGGCGTCGCCACCACCGTATCGATGACGAACAGATTGGCGGACACCGCTGTGGTTCCGATATTGCCGGCGACATCGGTGGCGACGGCGCTCACTGAATAAGTGCCATCAGCCAAACCGGTGAACAGCGCCGACCAGGCTCCCGCGCCATCAGCACGGACGATCTGGGGAGTGCCGCCGTTGAGCGCGACGCTGACATCAGCATCCGCATCGGTGGTGCCGCTGATGGTGATTGAGGTCGAATTCGTCCGGTTGTCGCTCGGATTCCCGGTATTCGGAGAAAACGAGGTGATCGTCACTGGCGGCACGGTCGCATCGAAGGTCATCTGGAATACCTCCGAAGGCCCAGCGGTGTTGCCCGCGACATCGGTCACCGTCGCCGTGAAGGTATGCACGCCATCAACGCTCAAGGTTGGCAATGACGCGTTCCAGACGCCGGTTCCGGAAGCCGTGACGGTGACCGTTTGCGGCGATCCGAAGCTCGGCCCGGCGATGCTCACGACCACGGTCACACCAGCTTCTGCCCGTCCCAACAGATGCAGGCCGGAACCCTGATTGGTCACGGTGTCGTCGGCATAACGCCCGGTATCGGGAGTGATCCCAGTAAGCAGGGGAATATCAGTGATGGTATCAATGACGATCGTCGTCCCGGAGACCACCGTCGCGCTACTGTTACCGGCAGCATCCTTGAAGGTGAAGTTCAAACCATAGGTCCCATCCGGCAAGGCGAAGGGTGCTGCAAAACTGATGCCGCCCCCGACCACGGGATGACTGACCACGTCCGTGCCATCGAGTTGGGTAGTGATCGTAAGCCAACCCGAGGACGGTGCGGCATCGACAGCCCCGCTGACGGTGATGTCCGGGAGCGCATCGTTAGTAATGAAGTCGCCCGCACTCACGCCGCTATCGATTGATAGCGCCACCGTCGTCGGTCCACTCGGGGCCACGGTGTCGATCACCACCTGCAACGGGGCGCTGCTGTAGGTCGTCCCTAACGCGGTGAATTCGACCCGAATATCATAGGTCCCATCGGCCAAGGTCGGAGACGTGTAGGCCAGCTTCCCCTGGCTATCGAAGGCGGCGGCGAAGGGTCCCACCGCGACTCCCGGCGTGACCACGGTGTAGACCACAGACACCGTCGCACTCGGCTTCCCGACGGCGGTGAAGGCGACCGACGACGACGATGAGGTCCGCACCGGCTGGCTGATGGCATCAAGGATCACCGGCGTCAAGCGCGCGGCAGGCGTATCGAGCAGGTTCTGTACGGTGATCGCCGCACTCACCGGCCCAGCGTTATTTCCGGCCGCGTCCCGTGCCGATCCGCTGAGGGTATAGGTGTGATCAGGCAGCTGCGAAATGAAGTCATAATGCCAAGCCCCGCCAACCACCGGCACGATACCAACGACGACGCCATCCAGGGTGATGGCCACGCTCTCGGCATTGGTCACCGTCCCCGACCAGGTCAAAGCACGTTCGCTCGACGGATTCGTCGTCGGCACGCCCGTCGCCGTCACCGTGAAACCGGATTCAGCGAGATTTACCGGCGGAATGGTGTCGATCACCAAGGCGAACGAGGTTGTCGCCAACTGATTGCCGGCGGCATCGCTGGCCACCGCCACGAACGACACGGGACCATCGGCAACCGCAGTGGCCAGTCCCGCCAGGCTCCAATTGCCGAGGGCATCGGCGGTGGTCGTGCCCACCTCCGGGCCCAGCGCTGATCCGGTACGCAGCGACACCGTCGACAATGGCTCGGCCTTACCGGTGAAACCCGGTGTCGCATCATTGGTGATCGTCCCCGCGACCCCGACCGTCGAACGATAGATGAACGGCTGGCTGATCCGCGTATCCACCACCAGGCTGGTGGTGGTGGCAGTGCCGGCGGCGTTGCCGGCGAGATCGCGCTGCTGTACGCCGACGATGTAATCGGTGTTCACCAGGGAACCGGTGGTGTACTGATAGATACCGGTGGTGGGATTGGCGATGGTCGTGCCCACGGCCACGCCATCGAGGATGATGATGACCGTCGCTCCGCGATCGGCGACACCGCTGATCGTCGGCGTCAGGCTGTTGGTGTAACCCGCCTGCCCGAGCGCGGGCGTGATCGCCGCGATCGTCGGTGAAGCTCCCGAGTTATCGATCACCACCGCCCGCTGGGCGGACACGATTGCTGCGCCCCCGCCCACCGGCGTCGCCCGCGCCTCGAACACATAGCTACCGCTCGCCAACGGCGTCACCAGGGCGATCGACCAGGCACCGCTGGCCGTCGCCACACCGGCAGGTCCGACCGCAACCAGAACCGACGCGGGCGTGCCCGAAAACAACTGCACCGAGCTGCCAGGATCGGCAGTGCCCCTGAACGCGGGAGTGACCGAGCTGGTGATGAAGTCAGAGGTCGAGGTACCGGTATCGGGAGCCAGGGCCAGAATCAGACTGGGATCGGCCGCGTGCGCGAAGCTTGAAAGACAGAGCACCATCAGCAACGGCACACGACGCGACCAGAAAACGAAGGAGAGCATATTCATTCCGAACTATTTATTGAATTGACAAGTGCTTCTATCGTGTAATCCAATTCTACAAATCGGATCATTTCCAGACTTTTGTCAGTGATCTTAACGCACACTCAAGAGTTCGAATTTTAATATAATTCCAATCGTGAAAGCACGGGCTTGATGCAATCCTCTGAAATACCAAGCGCCTGTAGGGCGATGCAGATCCATCCGTTTTTGTTGACCAGGT
>JBIILZ010000033.1:0-34835 GCA_044338255.1 Planctomycetota bacterium
CATCGCCCTACAGGCGCTTGGTATTTCAGAAGATTGCATCAAGCCCGTGCTTTCACGATTGGCATTATATTAAAATTCGAACTCTTGAGTGTGCGTTATTACATGAAATGGAGCGCCAGATGGGTCGAGTTCTAGATCAACCATCTCTCAGCCCAATCCGACGGTGGCGGCGTTGCGACGGAGCCTTTGCAACGCCGCTACTTGGTCGGCGGGGATGACCCCGTGGCGGTCGGGGCCGACATCGAGTAGTAGATTCGCGCCGCGGGCATGGGCTAAGGTGCGCAGCCCGAGGAGTTCGCCATCGCTGCGCGGAGCGTCGCCCTCGGTCCAGAACCAGCGCCTCTGCACCGTGTCGCAAACCTCTCCGGGAAGGTAGTAACGCTTGCCCAAAATGGTGCGCCAGGGGTCGTGGCCGTTACTGGGGGGAATGCTGGCGCTCGACGGCGGCAGGCACGTCTCGATGGAGATGAGGTCGCTGGGCCAAGTATCTGCGATGGGGTGGGTGGTGCCGTTGCCCATCCCTGAATTGAACATGATCACCGCCTGGGGGGTGAGGGCGGCTAGGCGCTCGTACAGGTGGCGCTGGAATCCGCGCGAGAGGATGGTGGGAATGTCGATCCACCATTCGGCCACCGCGCCATAACGGTGATGCAGCTCTTCAAGCTGGGCCTGCTGGAAGTCCTCGTATGCGCGGGTGGCGTACATCCAGTTCCAGCCCTCTAGGCCGCCTTCCGGGGCGATGCCACCGGGGGTGCAGGAGCCAAAACGGTGGTGGTTGTCCCACGAGCAGTAATAGAAGCCGGGCAGCACCCCGGTGCGGGCGCAGGCGGCCATGAAGCGTTCGACGACGTCGACGGTGCAGCCTGAGGTCCCGACGTGGTAGTCGGTGAGTGCGCTGGGCCATAGGCAGTGTCCGGATACGTGCTTGGTGGTCAGGATCGCGTAGCGCATGCCGGCGTCGCGGGCCACCGACACCCATTGGTCGACATCGAGGCGGTCGGGCGCGTAGGTAGTCGAAGGAACCTCGCCGCTACTAAACTCCTCGCCGTCAAAGGTCGACATGCCGAAATGGATGAACATTCCGTAATCCAGGTCGCGCCAGGCTTGCAGGCGTTCACGGCCAAGTCGTTGGCTGCCGCGTTCGGGGGTAAGGTCCTTGGTGCCGTCCATGATCGTCTCCATTCTGGATCATGGCGGGTCGCGATGCTCGTCGCCATTGCCAGAACTGGCCGTTAGTGGTACAGATCGCTCATGCTCATGTGGTCGGTTTCCCTGTCGAAGCCCCCTATCGTGGTCCAGGCCTGGTGCCGGGTGTCGTGGCCGGCGTCGGAATTGCGCTTTCATCTACGCGGTCTGTGGCAGCTCCATGTCTACCACCACGGTGGGAGCCTGGAGATCGCGCATGCCGATGGCGAGGGTGTTCTCAAACTCGCTCCCGGTGCGGTGAGTGTGCTGCCACCTGAGGCGTCCACCTCCTACCGTCTGGTCGGCCGGCCTCGGTTCTCGTGCCTGCACCTCACTCTGCCCGCCGGCGCCGTCAGGCCGGTGCCGGCCTTGGTAACGGGCGATGCCATCGTCGGAGCGTTGGTGGAGGAAGCCGCCGGCGCCGGCGATCCGGTACGCGCGGCGGCCCTGGCCTGGGCCGCTCTGTGGCGCTGCACGGCGGCAGCCGCACCGCGTCCGGGGCCGGTGGCCCGCGCCCGTGCCCTCGTGGAGGAGCGTCTCGATGATCCGCCCTCGGTGGCGGAGCTGGCGGTGTCGGTGGGCTGCTCGGTGGCGCATCTGCGCCGCATGTTCCGCACCGAAACCGGCCTGGGGGTGAAGCCCTGGATCCAAGCCCGCCGCCTGGAGCGCGCCCGTCATCTGCTGCGCAACAGCGATCTGCCGGTGCGCGTGATCGCCGCCCAACTGGGCATCACCGACCTCCAGCGCTTCAACAAGCTGGTGCGGCAAGCCTGCGGGGTCGGACCGCGGGCCCTGCGCGGCGGGATCTAGAGGACCTTGCCGTAGCAACGCTACGGCAAGGTCCATAGTTCGTGGTCGTCTCAACCTGAAAACCGCAACTGCGGCCCATCTGCGACTATCAGGATCCAGATGAGGTCGCCAGCACCTGCACCGGGCCAATCAAGCCTGATGGTAATGGTGGGTGGCCATTTTTGAATGTCCGTATGTTCGTCACCGTTCGCCGCTCGTGTAATGGCAATCCGGCATCGCCGATGAGCCGATTTGGCCATAGGTTGACAACTTCGATTTCCATGACGTTGGTACCCATTTTTATGGCTCTGCTTATGTCAACCCGATACGGAGCGCACCATACCGTTCCACAATCCTCGCCATTTATTTTTACCCGGGCGACTTCCTTAACCATTCCTAAGTCTAAATAATACCGCAAATTGTCGTTGATTTTAGCAAAGTTGAATTCATTTCTGTAAATGGCGGTTCCACTAAAAAATCGAATTGCCGGTTCTGGTCGCTGAGTCCAGTCCGCTAGGTCGTCAAAAATAATATGACCATTTGCCGCATTTCCTTCCAGTCCATGCGTTGGATAAAACCAATTCAAATCAAAATGAACATGCCAAGGACCAGCAGCTTCATGCACACATGCGAGGACTGGAAAGTTTGAATGTAAGCTTGATTTCTGAATGTCGCATGGATTACGAAATACGATAAACATGGACCCATGTGGCTCAAACATGAGCGGTACTACGGTGCGTCCATTCTGAGTCGTGAATGTAGTTAATGCATGGCGACATCCACTGACGGAATCCCAAAGCTCTGGCTGTTTTCCAGAAGATCGAAATGCGCATTGAACGGATGTGCTTTCGTCATTACGATTCGCCAAAAAATAAACATCGATATTGTGATCGTCGCGGCGGTGTATGAAATCAATACAGGCATTTCCATCGATGATTTCAAAGTCTGGAAAAACCAATTTTTCCAGTAAAACATCGCGTAATGACCGTCCCCATATGACACGGCCAATGCCATAGTCGTGGTGTTTGATCGTTTCACCATTGCAATCCCCCCAGGCTTCGTCGGCGATCGACCTCAGTTCAACATCGCAATGCGGGTAGCCTTTAAGGCCTGGGTCGGATTGCGGCTTCTTGCCTACCACCGTGGCGCCAGCATGAACCAAGTCGCGGATTTTCCGTGCAACCTCAACTGGCATGCGCTGAGAATCAGGTAAAACTAAAAGACGATAGCTTAAGCCATCCGGAAGCACAACGGAGCCATCTTTTACGGACAAGCGCGTGAGCAAAACTTCTGCGTTACACACATCATAGTCAAAGCCTTGACCTAAGGATGGATCGATGTGCTTCGGTTCAACGAGGTTTGGCGCCCAGTCCCCGTTATAGTAGAGTACATCAGCAACAAAGCGCCCACTCTGTAAAATAGACTGGCAGCGATTGACATAATCCAGCCACGGTTTCGCTCCCACCTGCCACCAAGTCACATTCGGGTTAAAATGCGTACCTGCGCCGTATTCGTAACCTGGAAGACCGTCTTGTGGACGCGTCCCCGTCAACGTATGAAACACGAAACGGTTGATGCCCTCGCAAAAGGCACGATCAGCAATCGGCTTGAGGGATGCGGGCGACTCCTCCCATTGTGGTCCGATGGAGGTGAAGGCTTCTGCTGAGGCCGTTCGCCGTCCGTAGATGTGGGATGCCGTGGCGGTTTGTTTGCCAACCCTATTTTGCTGATCAACGACAAAGTGCGAATCTCGCCAAAACTCTCCTTGAGGCATGGCGCAACGTCCGAGATTCTTCAACGCGTCCATGCAGACGGTTCCGGACCAACTTGGACCTCCACCTTCGCACGCAATATCCATACCCTGCTCGCGCGAGAGCTTCGCCAAGTGTCCATAATTATTGTCCCCCATGCAGTCGGCTACGGTCTTCCGGTAATCGTGCAGAAAGCGATCCGCGACCTCCGCGCTGCCGACCAGTCGTCCTCGCAGCACGGGCAAAAATGGCGTCGGGTCGTAGCCGCGATAGCGCTTGAACTCTTCCAGTATGCCAGAAGTCCAATTGGGGTATCCGTCTTCAAAGCTGTCGGTTGCAAAATATCGAAGCGTTTTGCCAACATGTGGGCCAGCTTCCTTGAGGAATATTTGACCAAGGTGTTTCCAATGGAGATCGACCGCCTTGGTGCTCAGCCAATCGACTTCCAATCCATCGCTGGCGGGCATGGACAACATCACCCGTGCTCCGGTTATTCGGTGTCCAGTGCGAAGTATCGTCCATGTGCCTTCGGGAACATCCCAATCAAAATGACCATCGGGCTGGAGGTTCGAGCTTAGATCAATTACTTCGGTTGGATCAATCGGATCGTCGCCAGGCAACGAGGTCCATGCCGTTAAAGTTTGGTCCATGACCTGTCGAGCCGGAATAAAGCAGTCGGCATCGAGGCGGTTGCTTTTTGGTGCTAATTCATTTTTCCGTTGAGCATCTAAACGTCCGCCAGTCGAAGTATCTCGGAATGCAACAACGGCTGTATCCCGATAATCCGCTTCATGCAGTGGTAGGTCGAGGGTTTTTTTCATCTGCAATTGCGGGAGAGAATCATAGCCATCCTTAGGCCCAGGTAGCGGTAGGGCTCCAGAAAATCGCCTTGGTCCTGTAATCGTCAACTCCGACTGCAGAAACCACCGCCCTGAGTGCTCAGGGGTAATCCATGGTCCGCCCATGCACCAGCCCCCACATAAATTGACACCAACCTCTAGGCCGAGTCGGTGCGCTTCATCCAATGCGAATCGGTAAAGTTCACGCCACTCTGGCGAAAGAAATATAATAGATCCTTCTGGAACGGGGTCTCCTCCATACGTACCAGAGGAGGTCCATACCATCATGACACCGCCCAGGCCCTTGGATTTGAATTCTTCAAGATCACGGGTTATTCCAGCTTTTTCCATGCGTCCATTCAGCCACCACCAATACCCCGATGCCCTAACAGAATTCGGTGGGTTGTCGAATGCGACCTGGTCTATCGCCATAATATCAATTCTCGATTGGTCTTCAGGTGCGATTGATGTGAGATCATCCATCGGAATATCCGCTCCTAGAATGGGAGTAATCTGGTCGCTATTTTTTATCACTGAATTCTTTCCTGCGTTGATGGTTGTCATGGTTTAGCCGCCCGGGTGTAGGTTCGCATTATAGCCGGCATCGCGTGAGGACCGCGGCCGTTGGATGAACGATATGGCGATGGAGACTGCGTGGCAGCGTGTCATCTCCTCGGCGTCGCATGGCCGGCGGATTACCGTAAGTCCATCTTGGCGGAAGCGCTTGGGGGATCGTTGATCAGGGCCAGTTTGGCAAGGGTGATGGCTGGTTCCCTATCTGCCGACGATCATGGCTCGAAGACAGGAATTGCGCGCAGATTTAGCGGTTCGGAACCGGATTATTCACCGGGCAGAAGCCGCTGTCGCCAAGCGCGCGGGGTCAGGCCGACCTGAGCGCGGAAGATGCGCGCGAAATAGCTGGAATCGGCAAAACCAACTTCCAGGGCGATACGGGTCACCGGCCAATCATGCACATCGAGCAGGCGCTTGGCCCGTTCGATGCGCAGCGTGGTCAGCCACTGCCAGGGCGGCATGCCGGTACGCTTGGCGAACAATTCGCTGAACCAGTGCGGGCTGAGTCCAGCGGCGGCGGCGACCGAGGCGAGAGTCAGGTCCTCGTCGCCCTGGCGATCCTCCATAAATGCGAGCGCTTCGACCAGCGCGCTGTCCTGGCTTGCGCTCAGGGCTTGGCCGCGTCCGCCAGCCGAGGCGCGCAGCCAGGCCCGGCCGAGTTGGACGAGGAGGTGCAGGAACAGGCCGCGGGCAGCCACCGCGAAACCGTCCCGCGCGGCATCCAATTCATCGGCAAGGGCGGTGGTGGTGGCCAGCACCGCGGAGCGCTCACCGGGCAGCAGGCGAAGTCGAATGGGGAGCCGGCTTTCGCGGCGAAAGAGTGGCTCGACGAAGATCAGATCGCTGACCCCGGGCACGGCGCGCAGGGTCGCAGCATCAGGCCGCAGCATCTCCGGCGAGAACATGATATTCCACACGGAGAAGGATCGCGACCGGCGGTAGCCATGCCGCTCATCGAGGCCGAGGACAAAGACATCACCTGCTCCGACCCGCGTGATGCGTTCATGGCGTCCATCAGCGACGACATGATCACTGGTCCCCCCTACCACCACCACCAGTTCATGGAAGTCATGCCCGTGCATGTCGACCTCGCCGACCCTGTCGTAGTGGCGTACGTGGAGAGGCACATCGTGATGGGGGAATATCGTGCGCGATGAGAGGTGTGCTTCCATACGACGCTCCGCTTGGCTGGTAGGGGAGGATTGCTAGCCGTCGCTACACCTTCGGCTCAAGCCGGGGGCTCGCGCATCCACATCATTATACAATTGGATATTGTCGACCAGTACACTGCTGGTTGATCAACACTTTACCAAGTCACATTATTTACGTATGCTTTGGTTGTGGTGAAGTCGGCGTAAGCCTGAAGTGCCGACCGCAATTCAACATGTCCATCAACGAACAGCATGTTGGCCTTGGTTCGATGTACATAACCGGGATTATTCTCGAAGTGCCATATGGAATTCATAGAATTGACGCTCCAATGGGCACCCCATCCCAAAGAGACGGGATATAGGCCGCCTGTGGTTTCCGCGATCAATATCGTAAAGGCCCGTTCGGCAATCTGCTGTGAAATCGGATTGGCATTACAGGCAGTCCCAAATTCAGTCTTGGTGGGGCCTAGGATGCTTGGCGGCAAATACAAATTCATCCCATAACCTGTGAGATGTCTATTGGTAGCGATCGGCGTAGATACTCGCCGTCGGTAGAGCGGCTCTACGAATACGCCATCACCCGATGTCTGATCATTATCAGTTGCGTCCACAGACGTCTTTCCAGCTCCATAGTTCACCGACAAATTTGTATTCCAATATGCCGTTTGTGAGGCGTTGGTGGCCGACGCCCATGGCGCTGGAAAAAGTCCCCCATTATCAGTCTCATAGGCGGTAAATGCAAGATTCTGCTGCCTGAGGTTTGACATGCATTTGGTGGAGATCGCATTCGCCTTTACAAGGCTGATCGCGGGCAGCAATACACCGGCCAAGATTGCAATGATGGTGATCACCACCAGCAGTTCGATCAAAGTAAATGCTGAGCGTTCATTGAAAAAAAACATTATTTTTTAATCTAAGCTTCCTTTAAAATATGCAATATTACAAAATAGGGGTGCTTAGGGAAAGCTAATTCCTTGGCGTATCCCGGCGCTCGGAGTGCTGGCGGATGAAGGCGACGATGGGCGAAGGATCAGGCAGCCCATGGGGATGATGTTTGCCCCCGGGACTGGTGATGACTTCAATCGATCCACCGCAGGCACGATAGCGCTCGGCGAGAACTAAGGTGTTCTCAGCCACGGGGACGATCTCATCTGCGTCGCCGATGCGGTGGAGCAATGGCACCTGAGCATCTGCCAAGGGCTGCAGAAGATCAAGCGGCTGGCCTGCGAATGCCATGGCAGCAGCCACGTCGAGAAATCCGTAGCAATGGAGCAATAGGCTCCAGTCATCGGCGCTGCCAGGACCAGCGTGCATTCCGCCCGGCCAACTGCGGAAGTCGCATACGGGATTGTCAGCATAGATGCATGATACCTGGCGGGCATGTGCTGCGGCCCAGCGGTAAGCGTACAGGCCGCCGCGGCTGTGGGCGATGAGCGCCGGCCGAAGTGACAGGCCCATACCGACGAGTTCGTCATAGAACTGATCCCACAGGGAGAGCGCAGCCGGCGCACCAAAGGTGTTCCCGACCCGGAGATAGGCAATGTGGTATCCCGCAGCCAACAATGCCGCATCGAGATCGGTATAACAGTCAAAGAATTCAGCTTTCCAAGCCCAGGGGCGTCCGGGCAGGGGAACCGCTGGTTCGACCAAATAGCCTGGCCGGCCTTGAATAGTCACGTGGCGACGGACGAAACCCAGGTGATAATCAGTCATAATGGACTCAACAAATGATGGTGTGTGCAGGTCAAGCTCATCCCGAATCGGATGAGTTCACGACAGAGAAGTAAAGAATAGCACCGATCGGTCCCTTACCGCACTTCAGCGCAGCATGTCCACCAGCAGGGCGGCATCGTGAGCGAATACCACGGGGTCGTCGTCGAGAACAAATTCGAGCCCGGCCGAACGCACCGCGGGACAGGTACGGGCGATGGCGAACCATGTTCGCCAGGCCTGCTCACGGTAGACCAAGGGATGGCGTTCGTAGAGCGGCCACCACGAGAACACGTGGATGTGCACCAGCCACGGCAGCACTGAAAGAAGTCCGGCGGTGGAGGCTTCCTCGGACTGGCCTGGATGGGGCTGCCAGAGTGACCGGAAGTTGGGATGGTCGACGGCCTGGAGGAATGCGAGGGCTGATTCCTCGACATCGGTGATGGTGCCACCGTGCCATTCGCAGGCGACGATGATGCCTTCGGCCTGGGCCTGATCAGCAATGCGGCGTGCCTCGGCCACCAGCGAGACGCGCTCCTCGGCACCGATCTCGGCGCTGCCGCGCAGCCCCACCCAGACGCGGATGAGTGGCGCTCCCAATACTTTTGCTGCGGCCAGCACCGCGGAGAAGCCGGGCTTGGCGGGATCGGTTTCACCGAGGCGAAAGTAGCTGCCGTAGGCGCACACCGACAGCCCGGCGTCGCGGGTTAGGTCACGTACGCGAATCAGGGCCGCCTCATCGCCTGGCGGTGCGTGGACATCGCCGCCCCATTCAATGGCGCGGATGCCATTGGCTGCGGCCAAGCGCACCACCTCCTCGGCCGGTAGCTTGCGGAAAGTAATAGAGAGCAGAGAGGGGAGAATCATGGTGCTTCCGCTTACGCGCGCATGGCGAGTTCGGTGGGATTGATCTGGAACTGCAGTGGCTTGCCAGCCAGCATGCGTTCGAAGTCATCGATCATCCAATCGGCCAGACGATGCACCTCGTCATTGGCGCTGCCGGCAATATGGCTACTGCGGTAGATATTGGGCATGGAGTTCAGGGGGCTGCCCGGCACCGGCGGTTCCGGATGGGTGACGTCAAGGAGAGCGGTGAGGTCGGTCCGACGGGTCAGAACCTCAATCATTCCCGCCTCATCCACCTGGGCGCCGCGCCCGGTGTTGATGAACGTGGCGCCTGGGCGCATGGAGGCGAAGTGGCGGGCGCCGATGATGCCCTTGTTGTCGAGCTTGTCCGGCAGCTGATTGCTCACCACGTAGCCCTGGGCGAAGGCCTCCTCGAGGGTCACCAGACGCTCGATGCCTAAGGCGCGCACCTCCTCGTCGGGCCGGCCAACCAAGTAGTCGGCGACCGCCACCACCCGCAGTCGCATCGGCGCTAGCAACCGAAGGAGGTGGCGGCTGACGGCACCGACCCCCACCAGGGCCACGGTTTCTCCATAGACTCCCCGGCCGATGGTGTCGCGCGCCGGATAGGAACCCTCACGGCAGCGCTGGGTGTTGGCGAAGTAGCCCTTGCAGGAAAGCAGGATCTGGCCCAGGCAGAACTCTGCCACCGGGATGGCGTTAGCCTCGACCGCAGAACACACGGTGATTCCCCGATCTATGAATGGATCCGCAAATCCTCCAGCCGCCCCGGCGGCATAGAAGACCGCCTTGAGCTTGGGCATCTGCGCTATCTGGTCAGCGGTCAGCGCTATCATTCCCCAGGTCGAGAAAAGGGCTTCTACCTCTGCCAGCTTGGGCAACTCCTGGGACAGATTCGCTGAGGTGATGACCACCGGATGCACGTCGGCTATTTGCCTGAGCCGTGCAAGACGTTGTTCACCGTAGACATGTGCGATGGGCTCCTCGGGCAGCCAAGACGGGTTGGCGATGAGCGCGACCTTGGGCATGGAATCTCCGTTCATTTCATGGTCGAAATGCCATTTAATCAGCATGATCAACATCAAATTGATCAAGGAATGGATTTTATGACTTCCCTATCAAAGAGGTCTTGATGCAGGCTGGTTGGCTGGCTTGTGCATAGAATTTCTACAGTCCTGGCCGAGCTGGACATGTCGGACGACTGCCCCTTTGTATCTATTTCTGCCCTGACGCGGTTGTGGTGTCAGGGCACTCAAGCCACCACCCACCTAAGCTCATTTTAACAATTCAGAATCCCCCGACCTACAAATTTTTCCACGTCTTCACCGCGAAAAAACTCACGCTTGTTTAGGCTAAGCGGATCCCGGACTCGGGCGGTTGAAGACAGAGCCGAACAAAGAAAAAGCATTACCGCATAGGTCGTCCTGATCCTTGGCCGGTGCCCGCAGCCCTGCACCGGCGCCTGCAAGAGTGCCGGATCTTCGCGCCAACGAATCGCGCAAATCAGAACTTCGGGTTAGGATCTATGCCCTTTGCGCCTTCCCCTCCATCTTCCTTGATTGATGGGCGCTGGCCAATCCACAACTCCAACCGGATGGTGTTGCCGGGGATATCGGCAACCAGACCCCGCAATCCGCCCTTTTGCACTAGCATGAAGGGCTTGCCCGTCAGCGGGTTGGGTTGGGCGGTTAAGCCTACTTCACCCTGATCGAGGAAGGCAAGGGCGGCGGCGAGTTGCTGACGCTGCAGCGCATGTTTCACGCTTACAGCGGCGAATTTACTCAACTCTGGCCAAAACACGCCAAACCACGGGGTCGGAGCTTGATCCCCGCTGCTGAAGGTCGGCTTGAGTGGTACGATGCGGTCAGCCAGGGGACGGCGAAAGTGCTCGGCCAGACGGGCAATTTCCAGTGGATATTGGCGCAAAGTCACGTCGATCGAGGTGTCGCTCAACCATTCCTGGTTGAACTTCTCAAATTTACTTATTTCGAAGGCCATCTCTTGGATATACGCTAGGCGTTTGCCCACCGGCATGGCCCTCAGCTTGGTGAGCAGACCCATAGACCACGCGCCATCATGTTCCAGGGCGGTAGCCACTTCACCAGACGGCGGCAGGTGTTGCAGGGCTGCCGCTAGGCGCAGTCGTTCACTGGCGGTCAAAACCGGGGCAAGCTGTCCCGTCCGGATGATGCACCTGCTCTCTACCGCGGCGAAGGTGATATGTTCGATCAAGCTGGAGGCTTCACCACCAGCCAGGCGACTGGCACGCAGGCAGAGCAGGAGGTCATCCACGACCGCGGATGGATCCAATGACGCCTGGGATTGACTGCGCAGCAGGCCGAGGTCTATAAGCTTTGAAAAATGGTTGAGATATGGCAATAGCCCCCCTGGCCCCTCTTGCCCTCCATCGAAACCCCAGCTGCAATAGGAGCTTCGGGCTCCCAGGGCGAGGAGGTCGAGGGATTTACGCAACCGTGACAGATCCTCCGTGGTGCAAGTCACCACCTTGCCTTCTTTCGCCGCCCGCACCTTCTCCCAGATCGGATCTTCGTCCGCGGGCATGAACTCGAAGGCCCGCCACCAGTCCAGGGCCGCGTTGGCGGCGTGATCGTGCACGGGCGCTGGGCTAAGCGATGCCGGTACGACGGCCTTTGGCGGGGGCGAGGCTTCGCCTCCGAGGATGAAGGTCGTGGTGACCAGCGTGCCGACAAGGACGCAGGCGCAGGCGGCCAGAGTAGCAGATTTGATGAACATGGCGGTTTGAATTCCGTTGGCGAGGGTTGCGGATGGACCGGCGGGAGACAGGGCCGCCTGGCTGCAGGAGAGACTAAAAGTCGCATCAATGGCGGTTGCCTCGCTGGCGAGGCCGCTGGCAAGGACCGCGGAGCCCAGCACCACCCCGCGCTTGGCAAAGGCCGCGCGTAAGTGCTCTAGACCCTCGTGAACGCGGGTCTTCACCGCATCGACCGAGCAACCGAGTTCCGCCGCCACCACCGCCTGGGGCTTACCCTCCAGATAAAAGCGGGCTACCGCCTCACGCCGGGCTGGACTCAGCCGCGAGAGGGCCTCATCAAGCAGGGGACGAGCATCGCTCCAATCAGTCGGATGAGAGGCCTGGTTGCGTTCGAACTCCATGGCGGCTTCCTGTTCGTGTCGTTGCCGTCGTCGAGCTGCCCGTTGCTGGTGACCCACAACCCGTCTCGCCACGCCCAACAGCCAGCCGGCCAACCGCTCGGGATCGGCCACCGACTGGGGCTTGCGAGCCAGCATGATGAACACCGCCTGACCGGCCTCTTCAGTATCGGGGGAACACAATCGCCGACACGCGGCGAGCACCAGGCCCGCATGGCGCTGGCACAGGATGCAGAAGGCCTCCTGGTCGCGAGACTGCCTCCAGGCATCCAGCAGGGCGCGGTCGCTAGTGGCGGTGTCCATGGAGTTGGTCATCTGATGTATCCGCCCGGCCGATGACGAAGGTGAGGTGCGACTTGGCATAACCAAACAATGCCAGCGACCATCCCGGAAGGGTAGATCCAAAACCGCAAGGACCAACAGCGTGTGGTCATCGGCTTGCCCAGAGCGGGCCTCCGATGCCAGCAGATGCCGACAAATGGCGGCTGGAACCTTCCGTCGGCCGGACCGACACCACCAGGTGCCACTGAACGCCCGCTCCCAAATCTTGCTGGCGACGGACAGTCAATTCTTGCACCCGAGAGCAATGTCTCCTTCGGATTTCACGAGCATTGGCCTACCAAGTTGGCCCTAACTCTCATTGCCTTAGCTTACTGGCTCCTGACGTGCAACGTATCACATTGTCTCGTTGCCGACCGCTGCGTTGCCATTTTTCCGCTGTGAGTCCCCAGAATCCCCTAGGAGCCTGTCGGAGATAGGCCGACGAGGATGGCGAAGTGTATCGCTGGGCAGATCCAAGGCGGCAAAGCGGGCGGATAGCGGGAGCTATCTGACCGTTTTGCCAACGCCGGAGCTGCCGGACGAGACCGAGTCAGCCGACCGAATCTATTCCCGACAGGCTCCTAGTGAGAGCCGGTTTGGTATAATCCCACGCCAATTTCGAAAGGATTCACCAGGACTGAGCGGAGTTCTGGAGTGGCGCCTGATCAGCAGTAATCCACATAGAATGGTGCTTTTGAATCATGGAAGAGTTCAGGGAACCTGGAAAGTTCGTTAATGAAACTCTCCATAGAGACTGGCTCTCAACGTCTCCGCCTTGCGGCTTTGAAGCGCTTCGAAGCGCTTCAATTCGGGATGTTCATCCATTTCGGAATGTTCACTTTTGAGCAGGTTGGGCAAGGATCCGGCGAATATCTCTCTACTCGCGGTAAAATTGTTTGAACCTCAAGCCCAAGTGACACTTCAAAAAAGGCCATTAAAAACAGTATGACGGCATCAATCACGATACGCCCATGGGCGTCGGTTCAGGCCTTGGGAGCTGTGCTCTTCTTTATTTCCGGATGTGGCGGTGGATCGACGTTGGTTGACAAGGAACAGCTCATGAGGCAAGGGCTGGACGAATTAGCGCGCTACGAATTCGCTCCTGCGTACCTCCGATTTTCCCAGGTACGTACCAGCGCCCCGGCGGACGATCCGCTGCGGCGCGAAGCTACCCTTGCGCTCGCGGTGGTCTGCCACCATTGGCAGCCGGCAGACGCCGATCGCATCGCTGAGGCTGTGGTTTTTTACCGCGAACTGAGTGAGGCCGGGGTTGGCGACGAGGCAATCCAGGCCCAGCTCCAGCTCGGTCGCCTGGCCGAGCTCCAGGATTATTTCGGCGATCACGAGGATCTCCCGGCAGCGCGCGACTGTTATCAACGGGTTATGGAGCGCTGGCCAAATCGGCCAGAGGCCGGGGAGGCCTGTCTTCGTTTGGCCTCAGCCTGGGCGCAAAGCCTGAAGCGCGAGGACGTGCTCCGGGGCGTCGCGACGCTGGAAAACTGGCTGAATGCCCATCCCGATGAGCCCAAGGCATCTATCATGCTGCAATACCTCAGCGAACTGCACTGGACCTTTCTCGGTGACGCACGCAAAGCGGTAGACTCGCTGCTCAAGGCGGATGCACGGGGCTTCGACGGTGAAAACCGCGAATGGATGTTCTGCTGGCGTCTCGCCCGCCTGGGCGAGGAGGAGCTGCATGACCGCGACTTGGCGGTGCGCTACTACCGCCGGATCGTCACCGACTATGCCAAATGCGGTGCCGCCTGGGAAGCCCAACAAGAGATGAAGCGGCTGGGAGTGGAGCCACCGCCCATCCGCCTCTTCGATCCTGCATCCGCGGCAAAAGGCAGTACCAAATCGGGACTCGGAGCGATCCCATGAGTGGTGACTATCTCCCACCAGCGCGCTGGCGAAGGCTGCTGAGCTGGAACGGCCTTGGCATCCTGGTGGTGACGGTGGCAGTCACCATCAGCCTGTGGCAGGTGGCGCAGGTGCGCAGATCCGACTATAGCGACCAGCGAGTAGTGGTGCGCATGCTCCACTGGCAGCTTGAAGCTGGCTACCGCGAAGCCCTGCAACTGGTGATCGACGACTACAACCACCTGATGGCCGATCGCTATCAACGTGGAGAGATCCCCAAACCGATAGAGGTCATGCAAGTCGCGGTGAGTGAAAAGATCTATGGCCAGGTGGTCAACACCAACCTGCTGGCGCGCGAAGCGCCCGACCTCATATCGATGGGTGATTTCGCACTCAAATCCTGCGGAGCGCAGAAAGCACAGCATTTCCTCTGTCTTGATGAGCTGGTGCGCCAGCCCAACCCCTACAATGCCCCGAGCTACCTGGCCGGCGCCGCCATCGATCCCGCCATCGCCGCGGCGTTGCCCACCCTGCCCTGGCGGGACACCTTCATCGATGGCATGCGCGGCGCCTTCGATGACGACCTGCAGGGATTCTACGCCGTCCCCACCAACTTCTACATCCCCGGCAGGCTGTCATACAATAAGGACCTGCTCAAGGCGGCCACCGGCAGTGAAGAACCACCCCAAACCTTCGGCCAGCTGCTCGACATCTGCGCCAAAGTGAAGGCCTACGGTGAGCGGCAAGGTCGACGCATGGTGCCCATCGCCGGCACCCGTGCCAACCTGGTCTACGTTGAGTATTATCTCCTGCCCTTCCTCGCATCGTACCGCCGGTCGATGGACCTGAATCGGGACGGCATGGTCAGTCCGATGGAAGGCTGGGCAGCCCTCGGTAGCGGGGCCTTCGACTTCCATGATAAGCCCTTCCGCGAACTCGCTGAGGCTTCGCAGGCCCTGGCCGCACAATTCCCTTCCGGTTTTCTCGCGCTTGAACGTGATACCGGGGTCTATCTCTACACCCAGGGAGAAGCCGCCTTCCATCTCAGCGGTTCTTGGGATGCCGGAACCCTATACCACCTCACGGAGGGTAAGTTCCGCATGGGCATTGTGCCCTTCCCCCTCCCCGGCCCAGGTGAGCGCTGGGGCGACCCGCCGAAGATCGCCGCCAGCGAGGCCGGCTGGGTGGGCGGCAACATCTTCGGAGTGTACAAGTACGGGCACACCGCCGAAGCGGTTGATTTTCTGCGCTACCTGACCAGTTGGGTACAGAATCAGCGCTGCAATCGCGCCTGTGACTGGGGACCGAATGTCATCGGCACCAGCCTCGAAGAGCGCATGCAGGCCTTCGCCCCCCGCCTGGACGGGCTTCAGCAACTGTCCTTCTGGGCGCCCATCGGTCCCATCGCCCAGCAAGTGGGATCAATCTATCGCGGCCAGATGCAGGCCCTGCTCGGAGGCGAGGCCACCATCGATCAGGTGATCGATAAAGTCATGGCCGCCTACCACGACGACGCCATCGGTGAACCGCGGATCTGGGCCAAGGCCTATGAGGACCAGAAGACCTATATGCGCACCATCGAACGCACCCTGAGCGTCCAGGCCCTGGTGGCACGTCTGTCCGGTGCCGATCGTCAGGAAGCTGAACGTCGCTACCGTACGCTGCTCTCTAACCAGGTGATGACCACCAATGCGGAAAATCTTCGCCTGAATTGGCACCAGACCATCGGGACCACCACCGGCAAATCTTTTCCGGAGCCGATGCGATGAGTATTATTGTCAGAACCCCGGCCATCGCTGTCCGGAGTGGCTGGTGGTCGCGGGCCCGCTTCCTGGCCCTGCTGTGGCTGATGATGCTGCCCTCTCTCGCAGGGCTGGCGGTGTTCACCTACTATCCCAACCTTGAGGCGGTCAAATACGCTCTCTACAAGTGGGATGGCGGTGCGGTCGAGGAGTTTCGGGGCCTGCACAACTTCGCTCAGATCTTCGGCGGCGGTGATCCTCGCTTCTGGGCTTCCTTCTCCCTCATCGGTGTGCTATTGGCCGCCAACCTCTTGAAGATGTGGCCTTCGATTTTCGTCGCGATCGTCTTGCATCGCCTCAAGAGCGAACGTTGGCAGTTCTTCTACCGCGTGCTGTTCGTGATCCCCATGGTGATCCCGGGGCTCGTCGGGCTGCTGCTGTGGAAGGGATTCTATGACCCCAACGTCGGACTGTTCAATAAGCTGCTCAACGGAACCGGGCTGATGCCGGCACTCGATGGCCTCGATCGTGGCCTGCCGCAGGTGGCGGCGTTCATCGAGGCCAATCTACTGCATTGGAATGGCGACAGCCCGCTGTGGTCCCTGCTGCTGCTGCCCACCCAGATCATCACGCCTCTGTTCGGTGGCGCCTGGGGATTGGTAGCGTCCGCCCTGGTGCTGCTGCTGCTGCGCGACGGTATCGCCTCAGTACCCCAACGTTGGATGCTCTGGATCCCGGTCCTCGGCTTTGCGGCCTTCGCCTGGGGTCCCAATCCGTTGGTGTTGATGATCCGGGCGTCGGTGCTGTTGGGCGCAAGCGCAGCCTTGGTGGAATGGCTACGTCGCCGCGATCCGCTGGAAGGCCGCGACCGCTTGGCCAACCTGGCGCTCTGGACGCTAGGGATTGGCATCGCGTTGGTCCTCTTGACCAAAACCTGGCCGACAGCCACCGGGGCCTTCGCCAACGGCTGCCCCTCCTGGCTCGGGCACAGCAAACTGGTCGTTCCAGCCGTGATTTTATGGGGATTCCCGTGGATTGGCACCGTCGGCGTGCTGATTTACCTCGCTGGGCTGTCCAATATCAGCCAAGAAGTTTACGAGGCTGCAGAACTCGATGGCATCGGCTTCTGGGGCAAGATCTTCCGCATCGAAATCCCGCTCATCCTCACCCAGGTGCGGATCAACCTCATCTTCCTCACCATTAGTACCCTGAGCGAATACGGTTTCTTTCTCATATTACTTGGTCCCGATGGAGGACCCGACAACGCCGGTCTGACGCCTGGTCTGTACATGTACCAGAAGGCATTCATCGACAACGAAATGGGCTATGCCTGTGCGCTCGGCATGGTGTTGTTCGCGCTCTTGCTGTTCCTTACCCTGATCTACCAGAAGCACCTCAAGGTGGAGAAGTGACATGAAGCACCAGACCCGCCTACGCTTCAAGGAATACAGCAAGCACCTCATACTCATTGGTGTGCTCGCATTCACTTTCGTCCCCTTCGCGCTGATGCTGATGATCAGCTTCAAGACCAATGACCAGTTCATCGCGAATCCCTGGTGGTTCGATCCACCATCGCAGTGGGCGTGGATCAATTGGATCAAAGGTTGGCACACGGTCGGCCACTACATCGCCAACTCCATCGTGGTGGCGGTCGGCTCGGTGCTCTTGTGCTTGGCGGTCAGCATCCCCACCAGCTACGTCCTGGCCCGCTACCGGTTTCCCGGCCGCGAACTGGTCTACTACGCGCTCATGGTCACCATGTTCCTGCCCGGCGGTGCGGCGGCGCTGGTGACTACCTTCAAGCTCATCAGTTCCATGGGGTTGGTAAACAACCTTGCGGCGCTGGTTCTGCTCTCGGGCATCGGCGGCCAAGTAGGCTGTGTGTTCATCCTCCGGCAGTTCATCGAAGAGATCCCCAAAGAGCTGTTCGAATCGGCCTCGATCGATGGCGCCGGCCACCTGCGTCAGATGTGGTCGATCATGCTCCCGTTGTCGGGGCCGGTGATCGGCACCCTGGCAATCATGAATTTCCTTGGGGCCTGGAACGATCTGATCATGCCCCTGATCCTGCTGCGCGACGATAAGTTACTTACCATCCCTGCAGGTCTGATGCGCCTTGATGGCGAATACGTCAAGATGTGGGGCGAGCTGATGGCCGCTTATACCATCGCCTCCATTCCACTCGTCATTCTTTTTATCTTTTCCATCCGTCTCTTCGTCCGCGGGCTGACCGCCGGCGCAGTCAAAGGCTGAACCATGGCCGGCATTTCCATCCGAAATCTCCAGAAAACCTACGACAACGGCTACCACGCGGTCAAGGACGCCAATCTGGAAATCCGCAATCAGGAGTTCATGGTCCTGGTCGGCCCCTCGGGTTGCGGCAAGACCACTACCCTGCGCATGATCGCCGGGTTGGAGCACATCAGTGCCGGCGAGATCCACATCGGCGAGCGCTGCCTCAACGACGTAGCGCCTAAGGACCGGGACATCGCCATGGTGTTCCAGAGTTACGCGCTCTATCCGCACATGACGGTGTACGAGAATATGGCCTTTGCTCTCAAGTTGCGGCGGATGGCAAAAATCGATATCCACACCAAGGTACAGGACGCCGCGCGTCTCCTCGGCTTAACCACCCAATTGGAGAAACTGCCCAAGCAACTTTCAGGTGGCCAGCGCCAGCGCGTCGCCCTGGGCCGAGCGATCGTCCGTCAACCCAAGGCATTCCTTTTTGATGAGCCTTTATCGAACCTCGACGCTAAGCTACGCGGCGAGATGCGCTATGAGCTTAAATCGTTGCAAGCTCGGCTAGCGACCACCGCGGTCTATGTCACCCACGATCAGATCGAGGCCATGACCCTAGGAGACCGCATCACCGTCATGTCGGTAGGTGAGATCCAGCAGGTGGCGCCACCAACCGTGGTCTACGCCTTCCCTTTTAACCGCTTCGTCGCCGGTTTCATCGGCACACCACCAATGAATTTTCTGACCGGCCGGTTGGCCCGGGACGGTGAGACCTGGCTATGCGAATTGTCGCAGGGTCGGCGCCTCGCGCTGGGCATGCGCGAACGCGACCGCCTTCCCGAACATCTGGGCCGCGAGGTGGTGCTGGGGGTGCGCCCCGAGCATCTCCACGCCCCCCAGGTCGCACCGCCCGGCTGCACGGTATGCCAGATGAGAGTGGATGTGATCGAGCACATGGGCGATCATCAATACATTTACCTCAGACTCGAAGGCAGCAAGGAGGCCGTGATCATGAAGGCACCGCCCCAGGTAAAGGCCGCTCCGGGTGACCTCATGCCGGTCCACCTGGACACTTCCGCGGGCCATCTCTTCGCAGGCACCCATGAGCATGCCGCCAACCTCACCCTGCCCAGGGACTTCCCCCGCCAGCAGTGATCGCTGAAACTGGGAGCTTCTGTGACAACCATGGCCTGTCGGCGACCTGCTCCCGAAAGAAATATCAATGTCCCCTGAGAAAATTCAATGTTCGGCGAAGGCCTTGGCATGCTCCCGGACCCAGACCAAGCGCAGACGCTGGACATCGGCCTTGGTCAGGGCATTGGTCAAGGCGAGGTCGACGCCCGATCGGGGTTCCTGCCCGGGGTTGAGATTCTTAATAATGTCCGCCACCGAAATGGCGCCGAGTGCAGTATAGGCGGCGACCACTTCATCCCGATTCGCCTCAGTAGGGATGGCGATGGCGAGACCGATCGCAGCCCGGGTCTCTTCGAACGAGATGGTTGCGGATACCGGCAGGAGTTCAGCAGGCAGGCTGGATTCCGCTGAATCTGAAACCGAAGTTCGAGCGACGAGATCAATCCGCATCCGACGGGTCAATTCAAAATCAGATAGCGTGGATATCTCCTCAACGGTCAAGGATGGCTTGATATCGCTGTCCATTCGCGACTGAAATATAAAAAAAATCCCCATCAGCACAAGAAGACCAACCAGGATGATCAGTTTATTTTTGATGGATGGGATTATCGACATGGTTTGCTCATTGAGGAAAGGTGACGCACAAGCTGCCCAAGGTGGAATTTAATGGTGAGGTTACCGAGACAAGGTGATGAACACCACGCTATGGCTCGGCACCATAAAGGTCACACGCTTACCCGCAACCGTCAGGGGTAGATCATGAACAAAGTCGGCGTCGCGCTCTAACAGCGCATCGGCCTGGAGGTTGTCATGACGCAGCACTTTCGCGGCGGAACGCTTCGATTCAAATCCAGCAACACTCAGGTCAGCCGGATAGGACAATTCCTTTGATCCGTTAGCGATGATGACAAAAAGCTGAGATTCGTCTTTACTCAAGGTGGCAATTATCGGCGCGAGAGGATATCCCCCTGTTGTGGAGGTCAGAAATGGTACCGTCCCGGTAATTTCAAGAACCCGCTCGCCGAGGTGACGATTGAATTGATGGTAGAGCCAATACATCATTGAGCGTTTTTCTGGCTTATTCTTCGCAATCACCAAGAATCCAGGATCGCTAGCTTGGCTGAACAATACCCAGCCGGAGGCGCCGCGTACCATGTTCTCACGAGCGTAATAGATCATCCTTACCGCCCGGTAGAGCATTCCCATCTGGTTGCCATTCCGGGCTTCTGTCCAGGGCTTCATGACGGAATCGTCATGCAATCCCCATTCACTATCATAGATTGCAACATCGCGTTGTGGATTGCAGGCACGCAGGATGGCATTGATGGTCTGGGCCTCGGCAAACCGGGCATGGTTGCCGGCGATGACGACCTCTTCGAATGAATTGGCGTCTAGCTTGGCGAAATCATAGAGATGGGGACAGACGAAATCATAGTGGCCGGCGGCCCCGGCTAATACCTGGTCGCACCACTGGATCTGGCCAGTGAGAATGGAAACGCCGATCTGCGCGTCGGGCTGGATGGCTTTTACCGCCTGGCTCACCTCGATCACGTGGCGAACATAGTCACTGGCGGTCGCAAAGGCACGGCCCCCGTATTCGCGACCATAAACCGATAGCCAAACCTCATTGCCGATCTCCCAATGGCGAATACCCAGGTTCTTGTGTTGAGCATAAGAAACCAGGCGACGCCAATCATCGACACTGAGGCGGGTGTTGGCATGGACAGGCTCAGGCTCAATGATCGAGGCCTGACGCGGGATACCGAATCGGTCCATGAGCAGGACGGCCTGATCGATCGCGATTTCCAGCGAGTTGCTATCGAGATCGCCATCCACCAGACCATAGAATCGCGTCATCGGCAGGCGTAGATCACGAACGGCCTCCTCCAGGGCTTGCGGTTGCTCGTAGACACCGGCACGTGTAAGCGGGTTACTCCAACGGCTCAATCCACTGATGCTCAAGCCACCCACCGCCTGACCAACCGGGCCGATGGCCCGTGAGCTGTCAACCTGGATCTGAATCGATGATCCGGGTTGGAAGCGCAGTGGGGTGGCGGAAATGGCTAGCTTGGCTGGGTCAACTCCCACCCGCAGATGCGCTTCGGCCGGTTCCTCCGTCAGGGCCACGTCATCGATCCAGATGGTCTTGGCCTGGTCGAGCTTTTTGTTGACCGCCGGCAGAAAGACCGGGTAGACGCAGACGGCCTCGGCTACGCGAAAGTCCCAGTCCCCGATGAAGCTTACCTCATGTCGGCTCCAGGCGCGGTCGAGCGCGAATTCATGGATCGCCACCGTGGGACCTGGCGACTTGGCGGCGACCTCACGTAATGACTGAATCCGCAGCGTGGAAGGTCCAGGTCGATCGGTTCGAGCCCAGAACGACAGGGTGTAGCGCATACCCGACTTGGGATGATTCAGGCTGTTACCAGGAGGAGTGCCCAACACATCGCTCCACGCCTGGGGGCTGGCTGGTCGAACCATGCGTAGGCAGGCTTGGCCGCTATGAGGGTTGTCGGTATCGCGGGTAAAATGCCCGGCGTCCTTCAGAGCCTCGACGCTATGCATCATCCAGGTGTCACCCAAATCGGCGATGGTGGAAAAGGGCTCTTCGAAACCACCATTGTTGAGCAAGTTGTCGGCCGCCGTCATCGACCCGGCTGACAGCAGGACCGTCATGACGGCCGTGACGAAGATGCGGCGGACGTTAGGCATGACGTCTAATGTCCGGCGGGAATCAAGGAGGGAACCTCGCCATCGGCAATGCGTACGGCTTCGGGACGCCGGCCATAGTTGCGCCAGACCACCAAAAGCAGGATGAGTCCGAGGAAGGCGAAGGCGGAGGCGAAGATCAGGGTCAGGCGATAGTTATTGTTGGTATAGTCCAGCATCCAGGCTGAAAAAGAACTGTAGGTGATGGAAACCGGGATGGCGATGATACCTACCGCCGAGGCGAATTGAGAGAATTTGAGACGGGGATACAGCCGCATGGGCAGCGAGGCAGCTGCGGTCATATAGGCGCCAGCGAAGATGGTATGCAGGACGTAAACCGTCAGGAAGCTGTTCTTATCGCTGATGAAGAAATATCCCCCCAGGGCGACGGAGGCGAAGAGCAGAAGGAAGATGGACGATATGACGAACACCCCGATCTTATCCACCATCCAACCGATAAAGAAGGCGAAGACCGCCGATGCGAGCCACGCGTACGCGGTACACTTCCCGTAGGTCTCGTGCGAAATCTCTAAACTATCGCTATAGAACTGGGTGACGGCATTAAACGGAGCAAAGCTAATGTGCGACAGGACTATAAAGCCGATGATCCACCAGTAGTACTTCAGGGAAAAGGAGTCCTTGATGAAATGCTTGGTGTTGGCGACCAGGCCGCCGGACACCGCCTCTGGCGGAGGATATTCGCCCTCTTTGACCTTCAGGCACATGAGCATGAAGCCGACGCCGAAAAGGACGGCAAGACCAATGAGGATTTCAAAGGAATGGGTGTTGGTGTACTTGAACAGCCAGTACATGAAGATGAAGCCGGAAGCTAGGCCAACGATGCGGAAGGCACCGTAGAAACGCCCGAGAACCCCCTTGGGTACCACGTCGTTGATCAATGCCGGGAACAGCGTCATGGTCAGCATCCCACCAACCTCGAAGATCGCCCAGGCGATGGTGAAGATGATTAAAAAGCACCAATCAACCCCTAGCGAGACGTCCCCCAGCAGAAGGTGCAGTTGGGCGCCCAATACGGATGAAAAGGCCAGCATGACCAAGCCAAGTGCAGCCAGTGGTGTAGACCACAGCAAATAGGGAATTCGCCGCCCCTTTGGCCCGCGGTAGCGGTCCGACCTGTAGGCCAAGGGAATGATCACGAACAGGGCGATGATGCTGGGCAACACATCCTTGAGCAGGACGATGGTCGACGGCGCCGTGTGATGTTGTCTAAGCATCTCGATCACCGTCGGGGTGATGGCCCTTTCGCGCATGAGTATGGCGAAGTCGCCCAGATACAGCCAGAAGCACAGCATCAGCAGGCCGCCACCGGTATAGGTCAACGTCCCGACCTTGAGATTCTCGGGTTTAATATTCATGAGTACCGCCTACTTTCTATGCGATGCGTCAGAGGATATTCAGGGCGGCGGGCTCCACGGCCAACCGCGGCATGCGCACCGGCAAACTTCCCTGGGCCGGAATCTCGCCTAGCCACGCCCGCACGGCCGCCCGCTGACTGGCCTCGGGGTGCCCCCAGGCAAGCCAAAGATTGGGCAAATGCGGCAGCTCGTAGAGCATCCACGGGTTGCCGAAACTGGTGAAGACCACACACGGGTGGTCGATCCAGAACGAACGCCAGAGGTTCATCACCACCTCGCCGCACAGGCGCACGGTGCCGATACGCTGGTGCGGCAGCATGTTGAAGTTGACGAACACCACCTCGTGTTCGCGCGCCTGTTTCATGAGTTCACGGTGACCGGGATTGAGCAACTTCGTCACGACGAAACCACGTTGGCCGAGTTCCTCGGCCACGGCCTCCAGATCGCCCATCAGATCGGGCCGATCGGTGATGGTGCCATCGCGCAGGGTCACGCTCAACACCCGTGCCCCCGGGGCAGGGCGTAACGGAGTGCTGGCGTTGCTGCGCTGGAGGACGATGGAGCGCTCGGCGATCTCCATGGCCGTACGCCGGTGGCGGTCCGCCGCACCCACCTCTAAAGCATCGCCGCCGCGCTGGCGATGCAGCCCCAAGCGTGCCTTCATGGTAAGCACCCGCTTGGCCGAGGCGCGGACCCGCTCCGGTGACAGACGCCCGTCAGCGACCGCGGTGCGCAGCCGGGCGAAATCACGCCGGGCATCGGCAAATAAGTAGACGTCGCCGCCAGCGGCGATGAAACGCACCACCCGATCCTCTTCGCCGGCGCGGGTGGTCAGACCAAGCATAGGAGCGGCATCGCTGACGATCACCCCATCGAACCCCAACTCACCACGCAGCAGGTCGACCTGCAACTTGGAGTCGATGGTGGCCGGCAGACCGGCTTCTGGCTGCTCGGCACAACCCTGATAACGCGGCAAACTGATGTGGCCGGTCATGATCGAGAGGGTACCAGCGTCTATGCAGGCACGCCAGACCTTGCCGTAGGTCCGCCACCACGTGGGCATATCAAGACTGTTGACCGTCGTGCACAGGTGCTGATCGCGATCGTCGATGCCGTCGCCGGGGAAGTGCTTGGCCCCGGCGGCAAGCAAGCCCTCATGCTGCATCCCGCGAATCCAGGGTCCGATGAGACGAGAAACTCGCTCCGGATCATCGCCCAACGCACGCGGTCCCAGGACTGGACTTTGGAAGTTGTAATGCAGGTCGGCCACCGGACCAAACGTCCAATGATAACCATGAGCCCGCGCCTCGCGAGCCGTGGCTTGTCCGAGAGCGAAGGCCAATTCGGGATCATCGGTGGCACCGACGGCCATCGCCCAGGGGAAGTCCGTTTCACCTGCGATCATCATCCCAACACCATGCTCGAAGTCACTGGCGATGAGCACCGGCACGGGTGAAGCCGCCTGGATGGCGGCAATCGCGCCATGCGCCTCGTCAGGTTCTCGGCGGCTGAAAAAGACCGATCCGACGGGCACCTGCCCGATCAGCTCGCGCCAAGCTTCAGGCCCCTGGCGTCGATCGTCTGGACACAGCAATTGCCCAAGACAGGCATCCAAATCCATGCCCTCCAGGGTCTGGTCCACCCAGAGCTGATCAATTAATGAAAGGGCTGGTATGGTCATGCCGAGGTCCTCATATGCGATATTGTCGTAGGATGGCTTTAGCCAGTCTTAAGAGCCCATCGGCAGCAGCATCGACCATTCGACAGTCCTGCCATGGCTGGATTCACTCTGCGTGTATCCTTTCTGACGCTCCTTAGGGCATCGAACAGGCGGATAACAGGCGGACAACAGGCGGACAACAGGCGGACAAACGGTTAAGTCGATCCGCTAGCCACAATAGCAAGGATAAGCACACATTGGTCGCCCGTCGACATGGCCTTCCCTGGGCGGCAGGCTTACTAAGTACTATGTTTCTCTCAGCGCACCTTACGAGGCTGAAATATGATCCGACTTCTGATCGCATGTTACCTTCCCCTCTTGGCGGTGAGCGGGGCCGAGTTCGCTGTCTCTCCCGAAGGCGATGACCGAAATTCGGGAACGCTGACGCAGCCCTTCCGATCCTTGGAACGGGCACGGGATGCCGCGCGGCAGCATCACGCCGGCAGCCCCTCCGATGCGGTCTACATCCGTTTATCTGCAGGCGTGCATCTCCGCACATCATCCCTGGATTTGGACGAGCGCGACAGCCGAACAGCGTGGTGTGCCCAGGGCAAGGACCGGCCCATCTTGAGCGGGGGCGTACGGCTGGCGCGGAATGATTTCAGGCGCACCGATAATGCCGCCGTCCTCGACCGGATCATCGATCCGACCGCCCGGGTCAAGGTCTGGGAGACGGACCTGCGTAGACAGGGGGTGTCGGAATGGGGTGACAACCGCCGCCATGGATTCCTGATTGACAGCGCCATGCGAGGTACCCCTCCGTCGCAGCTCTACATCAACGGTGGGCGGCAACATCTGGCTCGATGGCCCAACACCGATGAGCACCTGCCGCAGTACCTGCCCGAGTTCGTAAGCGATCAGGTCGGGGTGGTGGGACGCATCCCTAAGGACGGCATCCTCGATGCCGGGCCGACCGCCAAGGACGCTGATTGGACCACCCGGGGTCCGGTGTTCCGCTACGCCTTTGAGCGCGCCGACCGCTGGACCCAGGCCGAAGATGCCTGGCTTGACGGCATCTTCACCAACTCCTGGGAATGGTCCTATAATCAGATTTTGCGCATTGATGCCAAGGAACGGACCATCGCCTTGCGGTATGGTGAGGCCAGCGGCATGGCCAATATCTATAGCGGCGACTTCTTCTTCGCTGAGAACCTGCTCGAGGAGCTAGACCGTCCGGGTGAATACTGGGTGGATCAGTCGCGCGGCATCCTCTACCTAGTTCCACCACCAGAATTCGACACCGCGGAATCCGAGATCGTGGTGGCCACGCTGGCCACACCCATGATCAGGATCGCCAAAGGGGCCAAGGACCTCCTCCTACGCGGCCTGATCCTCGAATATGGACGTTCCCTGGGCATCCAGGCGCAGGATTCAGCGCGCATCCGCATCGAAGACTGCCTGGTGCGTGGCTTTGCAAATGGCGGGATCAACCTCGACGGCAGCGGCCATGTGGTGTCGTCCTGTCGTCTGACCGGCATCGGCGGGACGTCGATATCGATGTCCGGTGGCGACCTGCTCGCGCTCACGCCCGGTGAGAACACGGTTGAGAGCTGCCTCATCACCGACGGCAGCTGGTACCATCGGGTGTACAACCCGGCCGTCATGCTAGCGGGGGTCGGCAACCGGCTGCAGCGCTGCCGGATCGCGAACATGCCCCACTGCGGCATCCTCCTCTTCGGCAATGACCATCTGGTGGAGGGCAACGACATCGGCGAGATGTGCCAAGAGTTCGATGACATGGGCGCGATCTACATTAATTCCGGCGATAAACCGCTCGAACGCGGCCATGTGCTGCGCCGCAATTTCATCCATGACATCGGCCAGTCGCGGATGGCGAATGGCATCTATCCGGACAATGGGACGATGGGAATTCTGATTGAAGACAACGTATTTGCCCGCATTGGGACAGGGCAAAAGACAGGGAAAGAGAAGAAGACCAAACCGGCAAAGGCTATCTATATCAACTCCGGCGCCCATATCATCGTACGTCATAACCTGTTCATCGACTGCGCGTATCCCCTCTGGCTGAGCGCCTACTCCGGCAAGGTGTTTCACGATCGACAGAAAAAATCATGGGAAGAATTCTTTCAGAAGCATCCACTGAATCTCCTCCCTCATCGCCAACGCTATCCTGAACTCAGGCAGTTCTGGCAGGAAGAGCGCCGCTACCCCACCACCAACATATTCGAGGGCAATGTCCTATGGAATCCCAGCAACCCACTGGGTTCACTGAAGAATTATAAAGGACTGGATGGTCTTCCGCTGCAGATGATCGATGGCACGGTAACCGAGTACCCGGGGCTCACGCGCAAGGGCAATTGGATCGCTGATACGGATCCCGGAGTGGTGGATGCCGCCAAGGACGACTTCTCCTTGCGCTCAAACGCCGAGGCCTTCAAGCGCGTATCAGGATTTCCGCGCCTGCGCATGAAGGATATCGGACCGGTTCCCACTTTTAAAAATACTTTGGTCAGTCCTTGAATAAGGACTGTATTGGGGCCAGCTTGTTTCGGGTCGACTACGGGGACTATCCTTGTCTTCAGATGGTGTTTGGCGATCATTATTAAACATGGTTAGTGTGAAGTATTCTGATGATCAATCCCACTGCGATTGCGGAAGAGACCTATTAATTACCAATTTCGCCAAGCCTCCAAATGAAATTTCACACAGAAATTCATGCGCCTATGCGAGCTTTCCCGCTCTATGGATTTTCCGATAGGCGGCAGGCGAAATACCCTGGTTTGCTTTGAAAACTCGAGAAAAATAATACCTATCAGGAAATCCACAATTTTCAGCAATCTCCTCAATATGACTGTCACTATCCGAAAGCTGGCTGGCTGCGGCAATAATTCGACGCTCAAGTCCGTATCGAGCTGGACTCAATCCCACTTCGTCAGAAAATCGCCGCACGAAGTACCCAGTGCTTACACCACAAAGATTTGCTAATTCGGCGTTGGTAGGAGGACTTGAGATTCGCTGCTCAATGCAAGCCAAGGCTGGCGCCATGCCGTCGCCTGCCTCAAGCCAACGCAGGCAAGCTCCACGCACTTTAGGATCCATTCGTTCAAATAGAGTGGCCACTACGGCATCCATCAAGGTCCGAGCCCAGGCAAATGCCACCAACGGGGCTGGCTCACTCAGAGTAAGCGCCTCACTCCAGCATCGATAAATCGCACTAATAGGCTTGCTATCGACGAGCATCAGCGGCTTCTCAAACCACTGCCGCATAACTTGCGGAACCAAGAACGGCATATCAAAATGGATAAAATCATGAGTAACTGGCCCGATGAGCCCAGTTCTAAATGGAACCCTAGCGGGGATGACGCAAGGCACGCCCGGAACGAGATGATGGCGTTCTCCCATGGAATCAATGAATGCGCCCGCTTCCTGGTTGATGTATATACGCCAGAATGGACTGCATATACTATAATTCCATTCGGAAGCTTTTAGCCTCATACGGTGGCAGGACATGAGTTGGGGCCGCATGCGCAGCACCAACTCCTCGGCCAAAGTTATCGGTTCAGATCCAATTTCCATGTTCCAGATAGTAGAGAATGCACCATCTTGCACAGGCTAGGTTGGCCAACCTCTCGGGGAGTGGCTCACCTACACTATGCTTCATTGCATTTTACTGTCCTTGATTGTCCAGATCCATTACGGAACACTATTTTTAAGACAATTAAATATATAAACATACTAATATATACTTTTTTGTTCTTTATCCAATCAATGTGAATCACACGCAGTTTTGATGAATAAATCCTCAACGCCACATGCCCCCTGTGCCGATGGCTTCGCGTGGTAGTCAAATGACTTGATGTCATCGCCCTAACATCTTCCCACCTATGGCGGAGATCGTAAATGCCATCGGTCTGGGAAAATAGCTTTAGTTATCGCCTGCCATCCGATGTCGACACTCCATTGCTCCGCGTTAGCCGTTAGGCTGAAAGAGGCGAGTCGTAATGGATGAGCGAATACGGCCAATGACCGGGCCGTCGTGAGACGACATGCCCAGTCATCAAACCGAATATGCTCGAATTCAGAGAGCGAGAGCGAAGAGTGAATGCGACGTGCATGAGGCGGTTCCTCTGATTAGGAATACGTCACGGAATGGATGTCTAACGCTGCATTGAGCAGACAGGACACCAGTACATCTGACTCCGCCGAAATTCTAGATCGCTTGATTCCCAGAGAGAATGGCGAACACCTGCTGGAAAACCACTGAATGGGCTCCGCTCTCCTCGCGGATGGGCCGTTCGCGAAATATGCGTGGACTAAGTCCGTAGCAGGATTTGAAATTGCGGGAGAATTGAAAGGGATTGGGGTATCCCAGGCGCTCGGCCACGCCACTGACGGTGAGGTTGCTCTCCAGCAGCAGTAGTCGGGCAAAATGCAGTCGTTGACCTTCGAAGAAATGGACCGGCCCCATGCCAGCCCGCTGATCCCACAGGCGCATAAGCGAAGATCGGGAAATTCCGCCATGCTGAATCATCAGCGACAGAGGCGGCGGGGCGAACAGGTCGTGGCGCCACCGTTCGTAAACGAGGTCGATGATGGCCTGCATGGCCGGTGGTAGGTCCAGGCCCTGGGGTTCTTCCGACCGACGTAGGCCGTGAACCCAGGTCAACAGCATCTGCTCGGTGGCCAGCCGCATGAGCTCAACAGCCTGGGGGTGGCCGGTTCCCTGGACGTCGATGAGGTGCTGGAAGAGGGCGTGCAGCACCTCGTGAGGGTCGACCAAGGCGACTACCGGCCATTTTCCTGGGGAAGGAAGAAATTTTTCCGCCTCAGGCGCAAGGTCAAAGTGGACATAGTCATGCTTGGTGAGGTCCCGAGGATCCCACTGGTACTCCTCTTGATGACCGGGACGGGAGAGCACGAAGGAGCCTGGACCGAGTTGATGGGTAATGCCGTCATAGGTCCACCGTACCCGACCCTTGAGAATGCGGACAAACTCATGACCGATGGTGTCCCGGGGACCTAGTCGGCTCCCGGGCCCATACTGAACTCGCCCATAGCGATAGATGCGAGCGACGAGCATGGTGGGATTTTGAGATATGCAGGTGGGAAGGCAAAGCATTCCGTTGGGTGAGCTGCCGGCGTAGGATGAGAATACGGAACGTCTACCGACAACCGCTGAACCCACTGCCAAGGATTCTCCGCCATGCCCTCCCTGACTGCTGCGGCCCCTGCTAAAGACCTCCTGCTGGTCGCATCCAGTGATTATCGTCTGACCGGAGATCAGGCGCGACGAGCGGTAGTCCAAGGACTAGCCGAGGCGACCTGGTACCAGTGTCCAGTTGAGGGCGCCACTATGCGCACCCTGCTGATCCGCCGCGATTGGCCGGCCATTCGTGATACCCTGATCTGGTTCAGCCTGCTGCTGGGGACGGCCTCGGCGGGCATCGCTCTGTGGGGGTCTTGGTGGGCGATCCTGCCCTTCGCCATCTACGGGGTGCTTTACGCCTCGACCTCCGACTCGCGGTGGCATGAGGCAAGTCACGGCACGGCCTTCAAGACGGGCTGGCTCAACGATACGCTCTACGAAATCGCCTCATTTATGGTGATGCGCGAATCGACCCTGTGGAGATGGAGCCACATCCGTCACCACAGCGACACCATCATCGTTGGTCGCGATCCCGAGATCGGCTTTCCCCGGCCTAGCGCCATGGCCAACTTAGTGCCGGTCTTCACCGGCATCGGCGCGTTCCGCAGCTACGTTGGCAAACTGTTCCGCCACGCGGGCGGGACTCTGGACCCTGAGGAACAGACCTATGTGCCGCGCGACCAGTGGCGGCGAGTAGTGTGGACTGCGCGGGTCCACCTGGTGATCTACGCCCTGGTGATCATGACCGCCGTGCTGATGGGATCCTGGTTGCCGCTGGTGCTGGTCGGACTACCCAACTTTTACGGCAGTTGGCTGATGCCGGTCTATGGCGTGACCCAGCACACCGGCCTCGCCGAGAACGCTCTCGATCACCGTCTCAACAGCCGCACGGTGCAGATGAACCGGCTCAACCGCTTCCTGTACTGGAACATGAACTTCCACATCGAGCACCACATGTTTCCGATGGTGCCCTATCACCAGCTGCCCCAGTTGCATGCCGCCGTGGCCGGGGACATGCCGAAGCCCTATCGAAGCCTGTGGGAAGCGTGGCGAGAGATCCTCGCGTTCTTCCGTCGCCAGCCTCAGGATCCGTCCTACTTTGTCCGCCGCGAGGTACCGGCGCCGATCGCCAGCGGCACAGCTCCTGCCCGATCCCTGACCCTTCCAGTCACGGTTACGGCTGAGAGCTGGTGGGACCTGGGACCCGCCGACAGCCTGGCGCGCGATGGCGTAGCGAGAGCTGATCAGGGTGAGCGGACCCTGGCGGTGTACCGGCATGGAGACGGCTCTTACCATGCCACCGATGGGCTGTGCACCCATGGCCGGGTCCATCTGGCCGAAGGACTAGTTCACGGTCACGTGATTGAATGTCCCAAGCACAACGGGCGGTTCGACCTGCGGGACGGCACCGTCCGGCGAGCCCCAGCCTGCGCCGCTATTGCCTCCTATCCGACCCGGATCGTGGACGGTCGTCTGCAGGTAGATCCCCGCCGGGGTACGACCAAGGACCGGGTGCGCCGCTTCCGAGTGGTCAGCAACCAACACCTGACGGCCTTCATCCGGGAGGTGGTGGTGGAGCCGGTCGCCGAGGGATCCGTGCCGTTCACCCCCGGCGATTACCTGCGGTTTGTTGTCCCGCCGTACCCACACCGGACCCTGGGCGACCTCGACATCCCGGCGGCCTTCGCCCCGGCCTGGGAGCGGGCCGGCGTGGCCGGTCTGGCGGTCACCAATCCGTCCGAAGCGCGTCGCAATTATTCGCTGGCCAATTCTGCCGCCGATGGCCGACGCTTCCGCTTCACCGTCCGCTTGGCCCTGCCCTCGGCCGGGTCCGGTCATCCTCCAGGAGTTGGGTCGGTCTACCTGTGGAGCCTGCGGCCAGGCGATGAGGTCGATGCCGCCGGTCCCTTCGGTGATTTCCACCTGCGCCCCGGCACCGGTGAGGTCATCGCCATTGGCGGCGGCGCCGGCATGGCCCCCCTGCGGGCACTCATCGCTCACCTCTTGGAGGTCGAGAAGAGCACCCGCCGCATCCGCCTGTGGTACGGAGCCCGCACCCGCCGGGACCTGTTCTACGAGGACTACTTCGCGGACCTGGCCCGCCGCTTCCCCAACTTCACCTACCAGATGGCCCTCTCGGAACCAGCCGCCGATGACACCTGGGAGGGACCGACCGGGTTCATCCACCAGGTGGTGGAACGCGACCTCTTCACCGGGCATGACCAGCTGCGGGATCCGGATTTCTACCTCTGTGGTCCTCCGGCGATGATGCGGGCGACCATGACCATGCTTCAGACCCAGGGCATCGACCGTCGCGCGATTTCTTGCGATGAATTTTGATCACCTGACGACCCTGCCGAGGCCCACCGTGACCCATCACCCCATCATTCCCCGCCTCAATGACGGTTCCCAACGGCCCCCGAGCCTGCGCGTCTACCTCAACATGGGCAACGTCGACACCCTGCCCCCGGAATCCCAGGGCCCCCGCGGCGATGCTCGCCAGAAGTTATTGGCGATCCGTCAGGCGGGCTACGACGGGGTGCAGTGTGGAGATCCGGCCCTCTGCCTTGAGTTGGGCCTGGGCAACGCCGGCAGTGCCCGATTCAACCAAGTGGCAGAGATTGGCCCCGGGATCATCGCCGCCCGGGCGGCCGGGTACGACTGCCTGACGGTTCACATCGGCTGGGGCCACGAAGACGACGACCAGATGGACGCCCTGGTGAGCGAAATCATTGCCGCCTCGGCCGGCGAGGGGCTGCCGGTCTTTATTGAAACCCACCGCGCCACCATTACTCAAGACACCTGGCGCACGGTGAAGATGGTCAGCCGGCATCCTGAAGTCCGCTTCAACGGCGATTTCAGCCATTGGTACACCGGGTTGGAGATGGTCTACGGTGACTTCTCCGCCAAGGTCGACTTTATTGCCCCAGTGCTGGAGCGGGTCCGATTCATGCACGGCCGGATGGGCAACAGCGGCCATATCCAGGTGCCCCTCAGCGATCCTACCATGCCACCCGCCATTGCCCATTTTCACACCCTCTGGGTGGCGGCGATGGCCGGCTTCCATGCCTCGGCGCAACCGGGCGACTACTTTGTTTTCGCACCGGAACTGCTCTACTCGGGCAATAACTACTCCCGTCTGCGCACGGATGCCCAGGGCCGTCTGATAGAGGAAAGCGATCGCTGGGTCGAAGCTCAGATGTATGCCCGACTGGCACGACAGTATTTCGCGGAAGCCGCCGCCAAGTTGACGCGGTAAACAGACCATGAACCAGGTTCGCCCATTCCGCATCGCCGTACGTTCCTACGACGCCTTCGAGCAGCACCTTCTGGAGCACGGGCGGGCCGCCCTCGCCGCCGCCGGCAGCCAGCGCCCCGTCGAGGTCGTGCCCCTGGGAATCGAGGAATTGCACGACGCCCTCTTCACCCGCCGGGAACTGGCCAACGACACTTGGGACGCCGTACTGTTCTGCTCCGACTGGATCGGCGAGGCCGCCGCCAAGGGACTGCTGCGCGACCTGGCCCCGGACCTGGAACGGGATCCGCCGCCGGACTATCCCCACGGCTGGTGCCCGTCCCTCCTGCGCTTGCAGCATGTCGGGCCCACGGTCCTGGGGATGCCCTTCCACGACGGGCCGGAATGCCTGATCTACCGCCGCGACCTGTTCGAGGACCCGGGTGAGCAGGCCCGTTTCCTGGCCCTTCATGGCACCCCACTGACCGTGCCGACCACCTGGGAGGACTTCCACCGCGTGGCTCGGTTCTTTACCCGCCCCCGCGACGGCCTGTGGGGTACCATCATCGCCGGCCATCCCGACGGCCATAATACGGTCTACGATACCTGCCTACAAATCTGGAGCCGAGGCGGCGAGGCCTTTAGTCCCGAGGGTCAACTGCGCCTCGACAGCCCCGAGGCCATCGCCGGACTTGAGTTCCTGCGGCGGCTCCAGCGGGATGCGGGCGCTATTCATCCGGAATCACCAACTGCCGACTCAGTCCGTTCCGGTTTAGCTTTCGCCCGCGGTGAGGTGGCCCTGATGGTCAATTGGTTTGGCTTTGCCGCTCTTGGAGATGCTGACCCCACCGGACCGACTGCCGGCCGGTCCGGTATCGCCCGCATTCCATCCTCGGTGGGCAAGGCGGGGGTATCGCTCAATGTGTACTGGCTTCTCGGCGTGCCGGCGGGTGCCCAGGACCCGGACCTGAGTTGGGCCTTCCTGCGTCATTGCGCCTCACCAACGGCAGATCGGGATCTGACGCTACGCGGAGCTATTGGTTGCCGGCGTTCGACATGGACGGATCCCCAGGTCCTCGCGCGGACCCCCAGCTACGCCCACCTGGAGGCCCTGCACGAGGTCGCCCGGGAAATTCCAGCCCACCCAGATTTCGCCGCCATTGCCCGCGTCATCGACTCCCTCGCCTTGGCCGTCGCCAAAACGGAGGACCCGATCCCAGACCTATGCCACTGGTTTGAGGCTCAGCTTGGGACGATGCTAGGAGCCTGTCGGGAATAGATTCGGTCGGCTGACTCGGTCTCGTACGGCAGCTCCGGCGTTGGCAAAACGGTCAGATAGCTCCCGCTATCCGCCCGCCTTGCCGCCTTGGATCTGCCGCACGATGCCTTCGCC
>JBIILZ010000120.1:0-10804 GCA_044338255.1 Planctomycetota bacterium
GAGGCCATTCGACGTATCGAACGATGGAAAAAGAAGACTCGGGCTGGTCGATCAGCTTCGCGAAAACCACTGCATCCCTATGCTCGGAAAATCGTGAAAAAAATGAGTGCTTAACGCAATGCCATTGCCCCAGGAATGGTCGCCAGAATTGCTTACCGAACCCTTCATGGCCGAAGACGCCTATGATACGACCCATGCCCTGCCGATCGTCGCGCTGCCCGCCTACCTCGAATTGACCGTCGAACCTGGCGGCCATGACGTCCATATCGGCATCAGCGGAAAGTATGATGAGGAGGTCACGGAGATCTACCTGGGCGGCTGGTGGGGCCGGCAGTCGGGCCTCCGATCAGCTCCCGGAGGCCAGGATCTGGCCGGGAAGAACGAGTTCGCCTTGTTCGATGCCGCGCGCAAACTGCCAAGCGAGGCCGAACTACTGCAGAATGATCGGGCAGGCACGCCATTCCATTCCACCCTGCCAACCACCTTCCGCATCTCCGTCAGCGCCTGCGGTATCGTCGTCAGCCGAACCGATGTAATGAATACCGAAGTGGTCATGCGCACCCCACAGCCCTTCAATACCCCCACGGCCTTCGTCTTCAGATCTCCGACCTATCGCCTGACCTCGTTGCGGATTTCACCCACCAGCGTCTGGAAGGACGCCTCCAAACTCCCGCCGACGCCGACAGAACCTACCGGCTTTTGATCCTGCCAGCGGTTTCACGCTATGCTTGGCACGGCTCATTTAGGGAATGATGCGGAATTCCCAAAACCGAAGAGTGCCGGAATCATGGATGAGATCACCAAGCAATCCATGCATGGAATCTCCCGCAACCGATGGCGATGAGCAGTAGAACATGACCATCGGAAAATAAATCTACCAATCATTGCTCGACCAGTCCCATCCCGGTAAATTTTCACCATGGGAGAAAATGAAATCGCCGTTCCTGTGCAGATTGGATCTAGGAGTCTGTCGGGAATAGATGACCGAGGATGGCGAAGGTCTCGTGCGGCAGATCCAAGGCGGCAAAGCGGGCGGATAGCAGCGCTATCTGACCGTTTTGCTATCGCCGGAGATGCCGCACGAGACCGAGTCAGCCGACCGGTTCTATTCCCGACAGACTCCTAGGGAACGATGATTATAGAATCGAAACCTCGTCAGCATGCGATTAGGGAGAATCCTCCATGCTACCGACATGCTACCGATCATTGGTGGACAGTTGCCAATCATAATCTGGATGCAGTCTCAAAGCAGGTGACCATTGCTTCCACCAACTACTTCCGATCACCGTGATTAAAAAACGCTCGTCGGCGATGGCGATGGCACCGGCACTCCCGCCTTCCCGAAATCGACTTCCTGCTGGTCGCTGTCGTCAGCGACGACCACCGGGTAGATGGTGCCCTTCTCGTCCTTACCGATCCAGGGGTGGCTGACATAAGTCTGTTGCAGCGCCGAATCGCCTGGACCCAGATCGTGATAGAGCACCGGCTTCCCGTCATAAGCGACCCAATAAACGGAGACCACCAAATCGGTATGATTGTTGAATCGCATCGTCTTGCTAATGCTCCCGTCGCGACTGTGGACGCCGTCGGGTATGACAACGGGCTCGACGTGAAGGGGCGGCGGAGGTATTGGCGGAGGTGTTGGTGGAGAGATGGTCGGCAGAGGCACACTGACGGCCGCCGGCGCCTCGACGATTCGTTGCTCCACGTCCGGGCTGGCGGCAACAATTTTCCTGGGGGTAAGGAAAATCACCATGGCCACCACGCCACCAATAATCAGCGCCAGAAGCAGGCTTCGTTTAGCCGATGAAGATGCGTTACTCATGACTCAGTATATAAGAGAACGAACTCAAAAGGCAATTCTCACGGCACCTACTCGACCAACGTCGGCAGACGAATGGTCAGGTGGAAGCGTCGTTGTTCGTCGAGTCGGGCGTCGACCGTGCCGCCGAAGACCACCGCCAAACGCTGCACCAGGGCCAGGCCCAGGCCGCAATGGTTGCCGGCGTTGCGCGCGGTTTCGGCGCGCCAGAAGGGACTAAAGACCTCGTTCACGTCCTTCATCGTGCCGTCGGTGGCGTTGATCACCTCGATCACGATCCAGGCTTCATGGCGGCGCCCGCGCAGCTCGATGGCGGTGGCGGGCAGGCCGTGATGAACGGCATTCTCAAGGACATTGCTGATCACCATGCGCAGATGATCGGCATGGGCGAGCAGGCGCAGTCACGGCTAGACCTGCACATTGATGCCGCCGGCATGAGTGCGCACGCCGGACAAGCTGACCTCGATCGCCGTCGAGAGGTCGACCAGGAGTAGCGACATCGGCTGGCGCCCGGATTCGAGGCGGGCGAGCATCAGCAGGTTGGTCATCATCCGCTGCATAGCCTCAGACATGTGCAGACAGGCATGCAGGTCGTCGTCGCGGCTAGCATGCGGACCGCGGACGAGGGCGAATTCGAGGGTCGTGCGGATGCCCGACAACGGCGTCCGCAGCTCGTGTGCGATATTGGCGATGATCGTGCGCTCGCGGGCGAAGGCCCGATCAAGGCGTTCGACCAACGCCTCCAGGCGCGCCAGGATCACACGCATCTCCTCAGGCACATCACCCAAGGGTACACGCGTCTGCAGACGGTCGGGATCGATGTCGGCGATGATGTCGGAAATGCGCTCGATGGGATGGAGGACTGCGCGCCGCAACCAGATCGCGGCTAAGGCCGACAAGATCGTCGCCAGTCCCCACAAGCTTGCTAAGCCCCAGGCCAGAAGCGCGCGCTCACGACGCACTGAGGAGGCATCCAGGCCCATGATCGCATCGACCGGGCGATGCGCCTCGTGGTCGGTTGTTTCGTCTTCGGCCGGCATTTCCGCCTATGGCGGCAGTGCGAAGAGCCCGGCGTAGGTCACGCGGACCTTGATCGCACGGATCCAGCGGCCATCGGCAAGCTCGATGCTGCGGATGCCGCCATCGGTGATCTGCGCGAAATGCGGAGCCAGCGAGGCTACCTCGGAAAGATTTGGCGAATGATAGAGTTCTGCCCCGGTCTCACTATCGAGATATGGGAAATAATCCACTCCCGCCCGACTGACGAATAGGGAAAGCACGAACCACGGCAGCGATGTCTTTCCGTGATTATGCCGCCAACCCGGAACCTTTTCGTAACCGAACGGCGGACGGCGCTGTGGAGGAGAAAGGGGCGGAGGAGAAAGGGGCGGAGGAGAAAGGGGCGGAGGAGAAAGGGGCGGAGGAGAAAGGGGCGGAGGAGAAAGAGGCGGAGGAGGAGAAAGAGGCTGAGACGCGGGCAGCTCGATCATGCGCCGTACCGAGTTCTGAAGATTCGCGTCGATGCCCTGATACATCACCGTGTGTGCGCCCCACCACACCGCCAGGGCGGCGACCAGAACCACCGCCGAGGTGCTGATGGCGGTGCCGAGGACGATGCTCCGGCTGAGGCGAAGGCTCACGGTGCCGCCAGTACGTAGCCGAAGCCGCGACGAGTGGCAATCAGCTGCGGTTCGCCGCCGGGAGAAAGCTTCTTGCGCAAGCGCATGAGCGCGGCCTCGACGACGTTGAAGGTCGATTCATCGGCGAAATCGTAGACGTGCTCCCAGATATCGCTGCGCGAGACGACGACACCATCATGCCGCGCGAGGTACTCCAGCAGGGCGTACTCCTTGGGCGTCAGTTCAATGCGTGTGGTGCCGCGAGTTACCACCTGGGTGGTGGTGTCGATGGTTAGGGCGCCAATGACGCGCAGCGGATTGCGCCGACGCTGGCCGCGACGAGTCAAGGTCCGTACACGGGCGAGCAGCTCCGTGACGGCAAACGGTTTAGTGAGATAATCGTCGGCTCCGGCATCGAGGCCGCGCACGCGGTCTTCGACTCCGTCTTGGGCCGTCAACAGTAGGACAGCCACATCTTTTTCGCGGGCACGCAAGGCCGCCAGGACTTCAAGACCGGATTTTCCGGGAAGCATGAGATCGAGAATAATGACGTCGTATTCATTGCTGGTGGCATACCACAGGCCCTCGTCGCCATCACCGGTGGCATCGATAGCATAGCCCTGATCTTCGAATCCACGAACCAGAGCAGTGCGCAAGGGCGCAAAATCTTCAACGATCAGCAAACGCATGATGTATTTTCTACCAAGATAATCAGCCCGCAGCCACGCACTGGACGCACGCGCCGGTGATGATTGCGGGCGATTACGGGCACACCTGTTCAGCGAACCCTGCCCACGGACCCTGCCCACGCGACCTGCTCACTGGGGACCGGGCACGTAGGCAGGCTTGAGCTTACTTATCCTTCTTGTCGTGCGGAGGGCGATGGCCGCCAAGGTTGTGTACCAGTTCCTTGAACTCGTTCAGGGACAGGACCCTATCATAATTGGCGTCGGCGGCGGTGAATCCCTTGGCGCGATCGCCAGCCTTGTCACCTTCCTTGCCGTCCTTCTTCTTCTCTTCCTTCTTGTCCTTCTTCTTGTCATCCTTCTTGTCATCCTTCTTGTCATCCTTCTTGTCATCCTTCTTGTCATCCTTCTTGTCATCCTTCTTGTCATCCTTGGCAGCGTGGGCGGCCTTCATCTTTTCGTGCAGGGCCTTGAGGGCCGCGTCGGTCTCGGTGGGCGAGAGACCCTCGGTGCCGTCGGTATCAGCGGCGGCATAGACATCGGAGATCGCCTGTTCCATTTCGGGGCGCGGGAGCGGAGCCTTTTTGTCAGCAGCGAAGGCGATCGGTGCGGCGAGCGCAGCGAGGGCGAAGATCGAGAGCCTTGGACACACGATAACTCCGTAAAAGCCGTGATGATTGGGTTCAGGGCCGGTTAAATGCCGCACCCTACCACCTGAAGATGATAATTACATGATGGTCAAAGGTCTCGTGGCGGTCGCCACCTGCATCACTTGGCTTGATCCTGCGCGGGCTTCTAGCGATTGCGCTTGCGCCATTGCGCTGGCCCGCAGCCGAGATGGCGGATGAAGGCACGGGTGAAACTGTGACGATTAGCGAAACCAAATTTTTCGGCGACGACTTCGAGTGGTTCCTGGCCATGGGCCAAGGCCTGGGCGGCGGCGCTCATGCGCAGCTCCTGCACATAGCGTGATGGGGTCTGCCCCATTTCACGGTGGAACATGCGCACCAGATGATCCGGCGTGCAGCCGGCGACGCGCGCCAGATCGCGGTTCGAGACGATGACGCTGGGGTCAGCGTGGATGTGGGCAAGGACCGCTCCCAACGGACCGCGCTCGTAACCGGGCAAGGTCCGTGCGCGGACCGTGGGCGAGAGACCGGCAACGGCGTCCGCCAATGCCGCGTCCGCCAAGGAGCGTACGCGTAAGACCGCTTCTGAGGTGGCGCCGGTGGCTGCCGACAACGAGCGTCCGATGGCCAGCAGCTGCTGCGCTGCCGAGGCGGAATCGGCAATGACACATGGCTCAGGAAAGGCCACGCGTACCGCTGGCCCAGAAATTCCGCGCAGTTCAAAATGGGCATAAGCATGGCCGATAATCCCGTTGGCACGCGAGGCGAACTTCATCCAAGCCGGAATAAGGTACAATCGTCCAGGCTCCAGAGGTCGCCACGACGAGCCGATTCGGACCGCCGCTCCCGTCCGCTCGTTGGCATAGAGGCGCCAAAATGGCGCCATAAGATCCAAGTAATTCCAGCCATTTCTCAGATCACTGTAACCCAAGGCGACGATCTCGAGGGTCAAGCGATCATGGATCGGCAATTCGATCATTCCCGGTGATACCTTCTGCTGATCGTTTTAAGGTACAAAATTATGGTTCACAGCCATAGCCCGGGCAAGGGCCGATCGCTACCATCGTGCATCCCCGGAGCCCGCGCATGTCCTCCCTTCGCTTTCGCCAAGTGCATCTCGATTTCCACACCTCCGAGGACATTCCCAATGTCGGGGCCGGATTCGAGGCCTCGCAATTCCAGGCGGCCCTGCGCCGCGGCGGGGTCGACTCGATCACCGTCTTCGCCAAATGCCATCATGGGTGGCACTACCATGCGACCACCGCCGGCGTCCAGCATCCGACGTTAGCATTCGATCTCCTGAGTGCGCAGCGCGAAGCCGCCAGCGCCATCGATGTGCGCACGCCCGTCTATATCAGCGCCGGGCTCGATGAGCGCCTGGCAAAGCTCCATGGCGGCTGGCTGCGCCGACTGAAGGATGGCAGCGTCCCCTGGGCGGGGAGCCTGCTTGAGGCCGGCTTCCATGAGCTGTGCATGAACACCCCCTATCTCGATGTGCTGGTCGCCCAGGCCCACGAGACCACCAAGCTGCATGGTGAGCACGGGGTCTTCTTCGACATCGTCAGCCCCAAGCCGTGCTGGTGTTCGAGCTGCGTGAAATCCCTCATCGATGCCGGGCAGGATCCACGCAACGAACGGCACGTGAATGACCTTGCGCGTCGCGTCCACCTCACCTACGTAGAACGCATCAATGCCGCCGTGCATGGTGCCCGGACGGGCGTGAACATCTTCCACAATGGCGGGCACATTCCGCGTGGCGATGCCGCCTTGGCCGCCGCCAATCCCAATCATCTCGAACTCGAATCGCTGCCCACCGGCGGCTGGGGCTATGATCATTTTCCGCTCTCGATCGCCTATGCGCGGCATCTACGGCGGGCTGACGGCTCGCCCAAGCCATGCCTGGGCATGACCGGGAAATTCCACAAGAGCTGGGGCGAGTTCGGCGGCTACAAGCATCCCAACGCCCTGCGCTATGAAGCCGCCGCCGCCATCGCCCAGGGAGCGGGGGTCTCGGTCGGCGATCAGTTGCACCCCTCGGGGCAGATGGACATCGCCACCTACAATCTCATCGGTGTGGCCTTCCACGATGTGAAAATCAAAGAACCATGGGTGAGGAACGCCCGCGTGCTCGCTGAAATCGCGGTGCTCTCGGTCGAAGGCTGCGAAAGCGACGCAACCAAGAAGAATCACCTCGGCTCGTTGAGCGATGAAGGCGCCGTGCGCGTGATCCTCGACGGTCATCTGCTCTTCGACGTGGTCGATGCCCACGATGACTGGTCGAGCTATCGGCTGCTGGTGCTGCCTGATGCCGTATCCCTCGATGCCACGTTGGCCGAACGCATACGCTCCTTCGTCGCCCAGGGCGGCAAGGTCTTCGCCACCGGCACCTCGCTGCTGCTCGATGATCGCCTGATCGTCAATGTCGGCTGTCGCGATGCCGGCGAAAACACCTTCGATCCCGACTACATCCGCCCGCTGCAGCCCTTGGCGCCGTGGGGCGAGGCGAGCTTCGTGGTCTATGCCAAGGGCCGCAACCTGGTGGCCACCGGCGGCACCGTGCTCGCCCATCGCAATGAGCCGTACTTCAATCGTGACCTGCTGCATTTCTGCTCGCACCTTCACACCCCGCCCAGCGGCCGCGATGGCGGGCCGGTGATCGTGCAGGGTCCGGCGGGAATCATCTGTGCGCATCCGCTGTTCGCGACCTACCAGGAACACGGCACCCAGGCGCTGCGCGATCTCGCCCTCACCTGCATCCGCCGACTCCTGGGCTCGACCATCATCTACGCCGACATGCCGTCGGCAGCACGGGTGTTCCTCGCCCGCCAGGAGGCGGAAAAGCGCGACATCGTACATCTGCTCTATGCCCCGATCATGGTCCGCGGCAAGATCCACGGCAAACCGATCCAGGTGATCGAAGACCTCGTCCCCCTGCATCAGGTTACCCTCTCCGTGGCGCGCGCGTACAAGCCGAGCACGGTATCGCTGCAGCCGCAGGGCATCGTCTTGGCCAGCACTTGGGCGGATGGCAGGGTCAATGTCACCATCCCGCGCGTAGAAGGACATCAGATGGTGGTAATGGCGGACTAGTTGCCCTGGTGAACAAGTTGCCCTGGCGGACTAGCCGTTTCGAAAAACGAGCCGGCGCGGGTCACAGACCGGGACCCGCGCCGGCCAAGCGGCTTCTGGACACTGTGCCGCTCAGCCGCCACGCTCTGCCCCATGCGTTACCTCATTACCGGTGGCTCCGGTTTCATCGGCAGTCATGTCACCGAGGCGTTGCTCATCCGCGGCGATGCGGTCACCGTCCTCGATGATTTTTCGACCGGGCGCCGGGCGTACTTACCAACGCATCCGCAGCTGACCGTGATCGAGGGCTCGGTCTGCGATGAGGCCATGGTCGACCGCGCTTTGACCGGTGTTGATCACGTGGTCCACCTCGCCGCCGCCGTCGGGGTGCGCAAGATCATGGATGAACGGATTTCGGGCATCCGCACCAATCTCCAAGGCAGTGAAAACGTCCTGGTCGCCGCCGCCGCCCGACGCTTGCCGATCTTCTTCAGCTCAACCAGCGAGGTATACGGCAAGAATGCGACGACGCCGTTTCGCGAAGACGACGATAGCGTCTTCGGCGCCAGCAGCCTGCACCGCTGGAGCTATGCCTGCTCGAAGCTGATGGATGAATTCCTCGCCCTGGCGTATTTCCATGAACGCCAGCTGCCGGTCACGATCGCACGTTTCTTCAATGTCACCGGTCCACGGCAATGCCCGGACTACGGCATGGTGCTGCCCAGATTCTGTGCGGCTGCCCTGCACGGAGAGGACCTTCAGGTCCATGGCAGCGGTCAACAGAGCCGCTGTTTCCTTCATGTGCACGATGGTGTGCGTGCGGTCATCGCCTTGCTCGATGCCCCGGCAACCATTGGCCAGGTGATCAATATCGGCTCCGACGAAGAGACTACGATCCAGGCGCTCGCCGAACGCGTGCTTGCCGCCAGCGGCTCACGCTCACGCATCCACGGCATACCCTATGCCACCGCCTTTCCCGGCGGCGGCTTCGAAGACATGATGCGACGGGTTCCGGACACCGGTAAACTCACCCGCCTCACCGGTTGGAAACGCCGCTATGACCTGGCGCAAACCGTCAGCGATGCCCTGCAGTGGGCGGGCTCAGCACGCTGAACCTAGGAGCCTGTCGGAGATAGGCTTGGTCGGCTGACTCGGGCGCCTAACTCCGTCAGACTCCTAGGCGCCTGTCGAAGACAGGCGCCTAGCCACTGCCGATGACGATCAGACCCGGCCGAGACCCTGGCCGAGGTGGTAATAGAGCTCATTCCAACGCAATTTCTCGCGATAGCTCTCGATCTCGGTGTTGGCGTCGATGACCACCAACTCGATGCCGGCGATGGTCGCGAAATCGCGCATGTGCTCGGTGGTGAGCGCCTGCGTGAACACCGCGTGGTGCGCGCCGCCGGCATAAATCCAGGCCGCCGTGGCGGTCTTGAAATTCGGCAGGGCCTTCCAGATCGCGCGCGCCACCGGCAGCTTCGGCAGGGCCTGCGGCGGCGTCACGGTGTCGACCTCATTAACCAGCAAGCGGAAGCGATTGCCGAGATCCATCAATGAGGCGTTGAGCGCCCGGCCCTTGGGAGCATCGAAGACCAGGCGTGCCGGGTCGGCCTTGCCGCCAATACCCAGGGGGTGGATATCCAGGCTCGGCTGACGGGCGGCAATGGTCGGACAGACTTCGAGCATGTGCGCGCCGAGGACCAACTCTTTGCCGGCCTCGAGATGGTAGGTGTAGTCTTCCATCCACGAAGTGCCGCCCTTGAGGCCGACGGCGGCGGTCTTCATCGCCCGCAGCAGCGTACATGTCTTCCAGTCGCCTTCGGCGCCGAAGCCGTAGCCATCGGCCATCAGGCGCTGCACGGCCAAGCCGGGGAGCTGCTTCAGACCACCGAGATCCTCGAAGTTGGTGGTGAACCCCTTGAAGCCACCATCGACCAGGAAAGCCCGCAGGCCCAATTCGATCCGCGCCTGCTCGCGCAGATTGGCGTGCTGGGCGCCGCCCTTCTTCAAGGCCTTGGCCATGCTGTAGGTGGCTTCGTACTGAGCGATGAGCTTATCTACCGCCGCGTCGCTCTGCTGAGCCACGACATCGACCAGTTCGGTGACGCCATGGGCGAGCACGGAATAGCCGAAGCGGATCTCGGCGGCGACCTTGTCTCCATCGGTCACCGCCACGTTGCGCATATTGTCGCCGAAACGCACAAACTTGGCGCCCTGCAGGTCGTGCCAAGCATTCGCCGCCCGGATCCATGCCGACAAGCGCTCGACGACTTCGGGATCCTGCCAATGGCCAGCCACGACTTTGCGCTCAAGGCGCATACGGGTGTGCATGAAGCCGCCTTCGCGGTCGCCATGGGCTGCCTGGTTCAGGTTCATGAAATCCATGTCGATGGAATTCCACGGCAGATCGCGATTAAACTGGGTGTGCAGGTGCACGAACGGCTTGCGCAGGTTCGAGAGGCCGCCGATCCACATCTTCGCGGGCGAGAAAGTGTGCATCCACAGGATCAGACCGGCGCATGAGGCCGTCGCGCTTGCTTCAAGCATCAGCGCACGGATGTCGTCGCTGGTGGTCATCAAGGGTTTGGCGACGACCTTCAACGGCAACTGCTTGCTGCCATTAAGTCCGGCGACGATCTTGGCGGTATTGTCGGCGACCTGCTGCAGCGCTTCCGCGCCATACAGATGCTGACTGCCAGTCACAAACCAAATTTCAGAGGGACGAGTGGCATCAACGGACTTGGCCATGGCAGGCTCCTGTCTCCATAAAATCCACCGGGGCCCCCTACCACCAAGGGCGAAAACTTTAGCAGGTGGACATTTCGTGATGAGTTGCATCGCAGCTGCAATTCGCAAAAATCATCGTTAGAGCAATGCATTGCGTTGCTTCGAGCCGCGGCGCGATCGATGCCGATCCCGCTCCAGGCGCGATTGCGCCGCGGGTTGAAGAAACGGGTGTTGGACATGGCCCTGGGTGAT
>JBIILZ010000121.1:0-10761 GCA_044338255.1 Planctomycetota bacterium
CTAAAAAGCGGCCGCCCGAGGAGCGTTGGCGGGATACAATCGGCGCAGCCGATCCCGCCACATTTTCAGCGCCGAGCGCAGAAAATGAGCTCCGACCAAGGCCGGGGGTACCAGGGGCGCAGCCCCTGCTAAAAAGCGGCCGCCCAAGGAGCGATGGCGGGATACAATCGGCGCAGCCGATCCCGCCACATTTTCAGCGCCGAGCGCAGAAAATGAGCTCCGACCAAGGCCGGGGGTACCAGGGGCACAGCCCCTGCTAAACAGTCCTGTAATCGAGGCGCGCGATCTGGAATCCCATGCGATTGATCGCATCCAGATACGCCTGCGCCGAGGCCTGCACGATATCGGTCGAGAGGCCCTTGCCGCCCACGACCACGGTATCGGCTTTGCCGATGGGCTTCAGGCTGGCACGGATCGAGACCTCGCCCTGGGCGTCGCCGCCTTTGGATACCGCGCGCAGGCGGTAGTCCTCGACCGTGCCTTCGATGCCGCAGATGCGGTTCAAGGCGTGGATCACCGCGTCCACCGGACCGTCGCCGGTGGCGGCGTCGGTCTTGCTCACTCCATCTTTCGACAGGCGCACGGTGGCAGTCGCCACCGATTCGGTGCCGGCCGAAGAGTGCAGGTAGTCGAGCTTCCAGGTCGAGACCACCGTCCCGCGCACGACTTCCTCGACGAGCGCGAACAGGTCGCCGTCGTAGATCTCCTTCTTCTTGTCGGCGAGGGTCTTGAAGGCCTCCATCAGGCGCGTCATGTCGCTTTCCGACACCGCCACTCCCAACGTCTGCAGGCGCTTCTCGACGGCGGCCTTGCCGCTGTGCTTGCCCAGCACGAGGTTGGTCATCGGCACGCCCACCGAGGCCGGAGTCATGATCTCGTAGGTCTCGGGATTCTTGAGCATGCCGTGCTGATGGATGCCGCTCTCGTGGGCGAAGGCATTGTCGCCGACGATGGCCTTGTTGCGCTGCAGGGGCAGGCCGGTGATCGACTGCACCATGCGCGAGGCGCCATAGAGCTTGGTGGCATCGATGCCGGTGGTGATGCTCTCACCTTTGGCTGCGCCCGGAAACTGATCCTTGCGCACGCGCATGGCCATCACCACTTCTTCCAACGAGCAGTTGCCGGCACGTTCGCCGATGCCGTTGATGGTGCATTCGACTTGCCGCGCCCCGGCGCGCACCGCCGCCAGAGAATTGGCGACGGCCAGGCCGAGGTCGTTGTGGCAGTGCACCGAGATGACGATGCCGTCGATGCCCGGGACCTTGCTACGCAGAGCGGTGATCAGGTCGGCATAATCCGATGGATAGGCATAGCCGACGGTGTCGGGGATGTTAACCGTCCGGGCCCCGGCCTCGATCACCGCCTGCACGACTTCGGCGAGGAATTCCGGCTCGGTGCGCGAGGCGTCTTCGCAGCTGAATTCGATGTCATCGATGAGGGTCTTGCCGAAGGCCACGGCTTCGCGGGCCTGCTTGACGATTTCCTCTTTGGCTTTGTTCAGCTTGTATTGACGGTGGATGGCCGAGGTCGCCAGGAAGATGTGTACGCGGGCACGGCTGCCGGCGGGTTTGACGGCGGCGGCGGCGCGCTCGATGTCGCCCTTCAGGCTGCGCGCCAGGCCGCAGATGATCGCCCGCGTCGATTGCGTGGCGATGGCTTCGACAGCGGCGAAGTCATCTGGCGAGGCGATGGGGAAACCAGCTTCGATGATGTCCACGCCCAGGGCTTCAAGGGTGCGGGCGATCTCGAGCTTTTCCGTGAGGTTCATCGAGGCGCCGGGCGATTGCTCGCCATCGCGCAAGGTCGTATCGAAGATCAGAACGCGATTGGCGTCGTAGGAGGGGGCTGTAGTCATGATGAAAAGTCGTTTCGCCCGCAAGGGCCGTCGGCGTATGAAGGAGGAAATGGGCGCCGGGCATCAACCAATGACCCCCGGCAGGGGGCTCAAACCACGGGTCTCTTACGAGAGTGCGGTGAACCCCTCCATAAGTCGGGCACGGAGCAGAAACGATACGGAGGTGCACATGTGCGGGGTGGATCATGCATGCCTGGCACGTGCGATGCAAGCTTGGAGCCTGGTCGCTCTAACCGGCCGTTGACCCCGAGCCTCTGTAAAGCGCAGCTGTGGCCCAGCTGCAAGGCGCACGAGGCGACGGCATGGCACACGCCATGTCGAGCCTCGTGCAACGCCGCAGATGGGCCGCAGCTGCGCTTTACAGCTCGTTGGCGATGCGTTTGTAGCCTTTGACCAGTTCCATGTTGGTCATCGCCACCGATTCCGAGAAGGAGCTGGCATCGGCATTCACCCGCGGAACGCGCGAGATGTCGTCATCGCTGTGGATGGTGGTGGTCGAGGGGATGTGGAAATTCGCGGGCAGATGGCAGTTCTCGATGACGCTGTTGTGGCGGATGACGCAACCGCTGCCGACCGAACAATTGAAAACCACGCTGTTGAAGCCGATGAAGACGCGGTCGCCGATCGAGCACGGGCCATGCACGATCGAACGGTGGGCGATCGAGCAGTATTCGCCGATCAGGACTTTTCCGCCGGCCTTGGAGTGGATGACGACGCCGTCCTGGATGTTGGAGTTGGAACCGATGGTGATCGATTCCATCTCGCCCTGGCTGTCGACCTCATCGGCGCGGATGACGGCGTATGGTCCGATGAAGACATTCTCGCCGATGATGATCTTGCCGCAGATGATGGCCGTCGGATCGACGAAGGCCGATTCATGGATGACGGGGAGATGGCCTTGGGGATTTTTACGGATCATGGCGGCATTCTCCGGCGATGGCCTGCACCGCAAGGCTGTTCACGGAAACAGTTCAGTCGATGACGTGGCTCCACAGATCGGCGGCGGCGAGGACCTGCGTATCCGGGCAGGCGGCGCGCGTCTCGGCGAGCAGATCGGCGACCGAATGGGCACTGCCTTGCTCGGTGTAGCGACTGCTGAAATGGGTGATGATGAGAGTTTTTGCAGCGATCTTGGCGGCGAAGCCCCCGGTCATGGCGGTCGTGCTGTGGCCCCATTCCTGGGCCTTGGCGGTACGCGTCGCGTCGTAGGTGGTCTCGCACACCAGGAGGTCGCAGCCATGGGCGGCGGTGGCGATCGCCGAGGGATCGCTGGTATCGCCAAGCAGCACGATGACCCGGCCTGGACGCGGCGGATCGGTGACCGCCAGGGGGGCGATGATGCGTCCGTCAGCGAGCCGGACTTCATCGCCGTTCTGCAGCTGGCGGTAGAGCGGACCTTCGGGAATGCCCAGCTGCTGCGCGCGTTCGGGATGGAAGCGCCCGGGGCGCGGACCTTCGCGCAGCACATAGCCCCAGCAGTTGACGCGATGGCTCAGCGGATAGGCCGCCACCTGCCAGCCGGCGAGCTCGGCGAAGGCCTGTCCGTCGCTGGTGATCTCGGTGATGTGGACGGTGTACGAGAGATGCACTTCGCTGATGCGCAGCACCGTCGTGAGCAGTTCGCGGATGCCCACCGGGCCGATGATCTCCAGCGGTTCGTGGCGTTCGTGGATGTCGATGCAAGAGAGCATGCCGGGCAGGCCGTAGACATGATCGCCATGCAGATGGGTGATGAGGATGCGCTCGCAGCGGCCGGGTTTAAGCCCGGCGCGCATAAACTGGTGCTGCGTGGCCTCGCCGCAATCGAGCAGCCAGATGGCGCCATGATCGAGCGTCAGCGCCTGGGCGGTGACGTTACGATCGCGGGTCGGGGTGCCCGCCGAGGTGCCGAGGAACGTGAGCTTCACAAGGTTATTTCGCCAGCTGCACCGTGAGGGCGCTGACCTCGATCGGCAGGGCTTCCAGCGGCGCCTTGAGATTGGCGGTCAGGCACAGGCGTTCGGGCGCCGCCGGCAAAGCGATGAGCGTCAGGCTGTTGCCATCGACGGCCGCGATCAGGGCATCGCCGCCGATGGTCAAGGTCACGGGGATGGGTTTGCCGGCGGGAAACGTCAGCGGACCTTGCGAGTTGTAGGGAATGTCCTCGCCGCTCTTGTAGCAGTTGATGGTGGCATGGATGATCGGCCCGAGATTAAGCAGGGTCAGCTCGACGCGTCCGCTATTCGCCAGCTGCACGCCGATCTGGGCGGTGTCCGAATGCGCATCACCCGACTTGGGACCATTGGTATGATGGATGAGGGCATGGATGCGGCACGGTAACGAGGGCAGTGGCCGGGTGATGCGGCCACTGAGACCGCTGACGGCATCGGCGCGATCTTCGGAGGAGATCCAGTGCGGGTCGCTGCTCCACTCGCTGAGGCGTTGGGCCTGATCGAACAGCCACAGCGGTTTGCTAGCGCCGAAATCGGCATCGGTGAGCTTGTCGAGGGCCACGCGCGGCACGACCACCGCCGCGCTGGGCAGGGTCGTGTTTGCGGTCGGCGCCTTCGTTGCGGTGGTCGCGGTGGTCGCGGTGATCGCGGTATTGTCCGCCGGCGGACGCGTCAGTGTCCAGGCCAGGGCCGAGCCGCCAAAGAGCACGACGGCGGCGACGACCCCGATCCACGCCGAACGGTTGCCGTGCTTGCCGAGCTGTTGCGCGTCGCCGTGCAGGAGCACGTCGCAGCGTTCGATGATCTCGCGGTAGCTTTGCGGGCGCTGGTCGCGGTTGCGCGCCAGGAGGGCGCAGACCAGCTCGTTGACCGCCAACGGTACGTCGGCCTTGGCGCGCGTCGCTTGCGGGACCTCGCCCGAGACCTTGGCGGTGATGATGGCGGCGATGGTCTGGCCGTCGAAGGCCGGCTTGCCGATCAAGGCATGGTAGAGCACGCAGCCCAGGCCATAGATGTCGGCGCGGTAATCGACGTTTTCCGGATCATCGAATTGTTCTGGGGCCATCGTTGCCGGCGTACCCATGATCATCCCCTGGCGGGTCAGCTGCATGTCGCCGCTGGCGCGGCTGGGGCGGGCGAGGCCGAGGTCGACGAGCTTGGCGATGAACGGGAACGAGGCCTCGCGGGCGGAGGGCGCTAGGAGCACGTTCTCGGGCTTCACATCGCGATGGATGATGCCGCTCTCATGGGCGTGATCGAGGGCCTTGGCGAGATCACGGATGAGCGCCAGGGCGTCGCGCACCGGCACGCGTCCGTGCGTGATGACCCAGTCCTTCAAGGTCGGACCGTCGATGAATTCCATCACCAGGTACGGGCAGTTGGCGGCGGTGACTCCGGCCTGATAGCAGCTGACGATGTTGGGATGCGCGAGGCTGGCGAGGATCTTCGCCTCGCGCTGGAAGCGTTGCACGAACTCCTGGCCGTTGGCGCCATCGACGAGCAGCAGTTTGACGGCGACAGCGCGCTCAAGATAGATCTGCCGTCCGCGGTAGACCACGCCCATGCCGCCCCGGCCGAGTTCGCTTTCGAGCACGACATCGGGGATCGGCGAGATTATGGCGGTACGCCTGGTGGTGTCGCCGCCGATTTCGGTCGCCTGTTCCGATGTGCCCTGGCCCAATGAGCCCTGGCTCGCGACGTTGGAATTGGAACCGCTGAGAATGGTTTTCGCCGTTTCGCTCACGGGATTACTTCACGACTTTGCGCAGCGCTTGCAACAAATCCTCGACGCTGGGCCGGTCCGCCATCGACGCGCCAATATAGGCATAGGCGATCTTGCCGTTGGTATCGATGATCAGCGAGGTTGGTTTGGCGAGGTTTTCTTCTACGCCCAAGCCGCGCACCAGGAGCAGGCTGACATCCAGGCCGATCGGCATCGGCGGCGGATCCTTGCGCAAGGATTGCACCGCGGTCACGAAGGCCGGCACGGCTTCGGTCGGTCCGGGATAGATGATCACGACCTCGGCTCCGGCCGCGGTAAACTTGCTGTAGTTGTTGGCAATGGCGGCGGTCTGCGTCGCGCAGTAGATGCACACCTGCCCGGAAAAACCGCGCATGACGCAGAGCACCACGGGCTTCTTCAGTCGTGCGAGGTCGATCACCGCCCCGGTCGAAGATAAGAAACGCGTCTGCGGCAGCATCTTGTTCAGCAGCTGCCGGCCCGCCGGATCACCGGTGGCACGGCCGTCAGTGCCCCAGGCGTACTCGCTGCCGGCGAGGGGATCCTTGCCGCTGGTGTAGGTGCGCAGCAGAAGCTCGATGTGGGCGCGATCACCTTGCGAGAATACCGCCGGATTCACCGGCAGCGGCGACAAGCCGACGCTCGCTGATTCGATCTGGGCCTCGGCGGCGGGGGTGATCGGCGCCGAGGCCGGGACCGGCGAGACGACGTGGGTCAGGGCGATGGTTGGCGCCGTGGAAATGGGCGGAGCGGTGGGTGCCGATGCCGGAGCGTCCACCGGTGCGGTGGGGATCACCCCCGCCAGATCGACGGTAAATCCCGTGACATCGCTGGGCAGGGAGGTGAAGGTCCGTCCATCATTGCTGAGCTGGAGGGCGCTCGGGGTACCATCGGCTGCAAAGGTGAGGCTGCCGTTGAGCCCGACGCCGCTGACGCTCCAGGTGCGTCCCGACCAGTTGGCAACGGCGCCCGCCGGAACGCCGAGGTCCTCGACGCGGGCCACACCGTTGCTCCAGGTCGTCCACGGGCCGACCTTCAGGCCCTTGATGAACAGTCCGGATTTCTCAGCCATGCCGGCACTGGTACGGGTGATCCACCAGCCGTGCTTGACGCCGTAATCAAAGGTGCCCTCGGCAAATACCGCGCCGTTGTCGTGCCAGTAACGCCACCCGCCGTTTTGGCGATCGAACTGATAAGCGCCCTCGCTGGCGAGCTTGCCGTTGGCATGCCAGGCCTTCCAGGTGCCGTCCCGCAGACCGCCGGCGACATAGGCACCGGCGAACTGCGGGCGGCCATCGCTAAAGAACCACTGCCAGGGCCCGACCTGCTTGTCGTTGTCCCAGGCCCCGCTGGCCTGGATGGCGCCCGAGGGGTGGTAGTAGATCCACGGACCAAATTGTTTTTTGCCGGCGGTCTGCCCTTCGGCGGCAAGTTTGCCATCGGCATAGGTCGAACGCACCGTCTGCGGACCTCCGCAGGCCGATAGTAGCAGAAACGAACCGAGAAGCAGGGTCTGGCGCATGGGTTTGCGATCCTGGGTAAGGACTGGGGAAACTCAATCTGCCATAAGTAGGAGGTTCAGGTGTTTGCCCTGGTCGCTGGTCTCTGGTCTCTGGTCTCTGGTCTCTGGTCGCTGGTCTCTGGTCTCTGGTCTCTGATCTCTGGTCTCTGGTCTCTGATCTCTGGTCCCTGGTCCCTGGTCCCTGGTCGCTGGTCCCCATTTGTTCCCTTGCCACCTTGTTCGCTGGTACCTTGCTCCAGGCTACGCGCCCATGAATGATCTGTTGCTGATCGCCGTCGGCGGCGCCGCCGGCAGTGTCGGACGCTACCTCTTGGCGACCACCATCGATGCCCGGCTCTCGACGTGCTGGACCGCCTTCCCCTGGGGCACGCTGCTGGTCAATGTTCTGGGCTGCGCGCTCATCGGTGCGCTCGCCGTCATGAGCGAACGCAGCTGGATGAAGCCCCTGGTAATGATCGGGATCCTCGGCGGATTCACGACTTTCTCCTCATTCGGCCTGCAGACCCTGCTCCTGCTGCAGCAAGGCCAGACGGCCAAGGCCCTGGCCTACGTCGGCCTGTCGCTCGTCCTGTGCTTGGCGGCGGTCTGGGCCGGCCAGTCCCTGGTGGCGCGCTGAAGGCCATGGGAAATGACCTCTTCCGACCGCTGCCTGAATCCGGCCGGCGTGCTGATTACCCGTCGCTACGCTGCTTGGCCCCGGTGCGCTTCTCGACGGCGGTGATGATGCGCGAGGTGACGTGGACGAGGTCCTTCTCTTCCAGCGTGCGGTCCTGGGCCTGGAGGGCGACGCGCAGGCTCACGGCCTTCTCGCTCTCGGCGTAGGGCTTGCCGCGATAGATGGTGATCAGTTCGATGCCCTGGCACAGATCGCCGGCGGCGTTGCGGCTGGCGCTGACGAGGTCGCCGTAGGGCAGGGCCTCCGGACAGATCCAGGTGAACTCGCGCTCGACCAGCTGGAAGCGGCTGGGCGGCACATGGGCGATGGGCTTGAGGTGGCCCTGGACGCTGATCAACGGCTCAAGGCTGAGGCTGAACCAGCCGATACGCTCGTTGCTGCCGGTGAGCGCGCGGACGCTCGCGGGGATTTCGCCGGCGACGCCGACGTGCTGCTTGCCGACATAGAGGTCGAGCGCGCGTCCGGCTTGCAGTTCCGCATGCGGCGTGCTGCGCACGGCGAAATTGGGAGTGAAGCCCAGGCCGCGTAGCAAGGCCAGGGCAGCATCACGGGCGGCGAAGGCCGGGGCCTCATCGCCGGCCGCGGCGCAGGCGCCGGCGACGGTCACGGTTTCGTCGATGGTCTCGCCGACGCCGACGCCCGTGCCGTAGCGCTTGCCGACCTCGTACACCGCCACCGCCGGGAGGTGCTTGCGGTTGCGGATCACGGCTTCCGCGAGCCCGGGCAGCAGGCTCTGCCGCAGCAGGGTCTGTTCGCTGGACATGGGATGGGCGATACGGATCAGGGTCGCCGCATCCCAGGCCAAGGCGCTGGCCCAGGCTTCCGAGCTGAAGGCGTAGCAGCTGACCTCGTCCCAGCCATGCGCTGAGAGCACTACACGGGCACGGTGTTCGGCCTGGCGCAGGAGGTTGATCACCGGCGCGGCGGCGGGCAGCCGTGGGACTTCCGGCACCAGGTGCTGGTAGCCGTAGTGGCGGGCGATCTCCTCGACCAGATCAGCCGGGCCGTGGATGTCCTTGGCGCGCCACCAGGGGGCCTGCGTCTGGTCGCCCTTGAGCTCGAAGCCGAGGCCGCTGAGCAGCTGGCGCTGGCGTTCGACCGGCACTTCGAGACCGGTGAGGCGCTTGACCCGCGTCGGGTCGAGGGTGATCGGACGCGGCTCGGCGGTGAGACGGCCGGCGGCGAAACGTTCGCTGACGCGGCAACCCGGGCACAGCTCCTGGAGCAGTTCAATGGCGCGATTGAGGGCGGCGGCGGCGATCTCCAGCGGCTGGCCTTTTTCAAAGCGCAGCGAGCTGTCGGTGGCGATGCCGGTGCGGATACGCGTGCGGCGGATGCGCTCGGCTTTGAAGATCGCGGCTTCGAGGACGATGCTGGTGGTGTCGGCGCGAACCAGGGAATTGACCCCACCCATGATGCCGGCCAGGGCCACCGGTTTGCTGGCGTCGCAGATCAGCAGATCGCCCACGCTCAGCTGATGGGCCTTGCCGTCGAGGGTGCTGAAGGCCTCACCGGCGACGGCGCTGCGTACGGTGATGGCGCTGCCATCCAGGCTGCGGCGGTCGAAGGCATGCATCGGCGCGCCGAGTTCGAGCATCACGTAATTGGTGACATCGACGAGCAGGCCAAGGGGGCGGATCTTGCAGGCCTCGAGCGCGGCGCGCAGCCAGGCCGGGCTTTCATCATTGCGCACGCCGTCGACCAGCGCTCCGCAGTAGGTCGTACAGCCGTCGTCGGCGATGGTCGCCGACCATGCGCCGGGGGTGATGGTCCACGCCGTCGAAGGCGTGCGCGGGGTCGGCAGATCGAGGGTGGCGGCGATCTCACGCGCCCAGCCCAATTGGCCCCAGAGGTCGGGGCGATTGGTGAGCGCGTGGTTCTCGATCACGAACACCGCGTCACCGATCTTGAGGGCTTGCTGCAGAGGCGTACCGGCAACCAACGCAGCATTTAAGACCATGATCCCGTCATGGCCGGCGCCGAGACCGATCTCGTCCTCGGCGCAGATCATGCCCTCGCTAGGTTCGCCACGAAGCTTGGCGGCCTTGATGGTGAATTCTTTGCCGTCGGCACTGAGCTTGGTGCCGACGGTGGCGACCGCGACGGTCTGCCCGGCGGCGACATTGGGGGCGCCGCAAACGATGGGCACGATGCGGTTGTTGCCGAGATCGACGGTGGTGCAGCGCAGTTTGTCGGCGTTGGGGTGCTGGACGCAGGTCAGGACCTTGCCGACGACGATCCCATCCAGGCGCGGGCCGCTGGTCTCGATCTCATTCTCGATCTCGGCGACCCGCGTCGAGAGCCGCGCCTGGAGCTCCGCAGGGGCGATATCCAGGGCCTCGCGGCCGAGCAGACGGGTGATCCAAGAGAGACTGACGCGCATGAGGGCTCCGGTGACGGGTGGGGATGGTAGGGGTTGATGGCGGATGGCTATTGGTGGTTAGGGGTGGGGTTTGCCGCCGGCGAGACCAGGGACCAGGGGCCAGGGACCAGGTACCAGGGGCCAGGGGCCAGGGGCCAGGGGCCAGTGACCAGTGATTAACCATACCGACGCAGATGGGCAGGATGCCGATGCTACGCTTAAAGTAGTACGGGCATCGTGCCCGCATGGAACCTGGTCGTTGGTCCCTGGTCTCTGGTCTCTGGTCTCTGGTCTCTGGTCTCTGGTCTCTGGTCTCTGGTCTCTGGTCTCTGGTCTCTGGTCTCTGGTCTCTGGTCTCTGGTCTCTGGTCTCTGGTCTCTGGTCTCTGGCCCCTGGCCCCAATGACGTTTTGTTAAGCGCATTGGGGGGCGAGAAAGCCTCATCGGATGCCTAAGGAATACGATGAACTCATCTGCGCCTGCGATGATTTCACCTGAAAATTTGGGATTTATTCACGAGAGACCCGCAAGGCCCAGGCTGGTGCCTGGCGCCCGTGCGCCCAACAGCGCACATCAACAGCAGGGTGCAAGTCCCTGTCGAGGCAACGGCATCCAGCCCCGTATCCGAAACCAACTGCGTCGTCGTGAGGCGGGGTGGAGAGCAGGTGGAGGAGA
>JBIILZ010000122.1:0-10724 GCA_044338255.1 Planctomycetota bacterium
TAAGGGAACCCGATGACCGGAGAGCCGTATGCGGGAAAACCGCCCGTACGGTTCGGAGGGAGGGGCGGCCCGCAAGGGCCGTCCCTACCCCTATCCAGGGGACGCCATGACCCGCAGCCTTAACTAAATGCCAGCGACCAGTGGCCAGCGACCAGTGGCCAGCGACCAGTGACCAGAGACCAGTGACCAGAGACCAGAGACCAGGGACCAGACGCCAGTCAGCGACCTCACCCCCCCGCACAGTCCCTGCATACGCCCCGCAACGTCAGATCATGTCCGCTGACCACGAACCCCGGCGGTGCGAGATGTTGGAGGTCGCCGGGGCAGGCGTGGACCTCGAAGATCTTGGCGCAGACTTGGCAGTGGAAATGGTGGTGATGTCCGTGACTGGCCAGCTCATAGCGCACCGCCGCGCCCTGGACTTCGACGGCATGGACGTTGCCCGCATCCTGGCCCTCGCGCAGCGCGCGGTAGATCGTGGCGATGCCCATCTGCGGTAATTCGCGCTGCGCGGCGGCGAGGATTTCCTGCGGCGTCAGCGGACGTTCGGTATGCGCGAGGATGGCCTCGATCACCTGCCGTTGGCGGGTGTTGCGTGCGCTCATGGGCTGGCCTGCGCCCGGCTGAGGAAGGGCAACTCGGCCTCGATCAGTCCCAGTTGATCACGCATACGGGTGATCTCGTCCACGCCGGCGAAGATATCCTGCGGACGATGCGCATCGCTCGACAGCACCACGCGCACTCCCGCACTGGCGGCGACCTCCCAGAAGGGTGGCCAGGGATAACCGGGGCGCGGTCCGTTGTCCCCCGGCACCCAGGGTTTGCGGATGCCGTAGGAATTCAGCTCCAGGGGTACATCCAGCGCGACCGAGGCGGCGCAGATATCCTCGGCGCAGGCGCGGGTATCGGCATTCCAATGCGGATTGCAGATTCCGAACAGATCCGGATGGGTGAGGAAATCGAACAGTCCCGAGGCCATCGTCGCCTCCGCCTGAGCGGCGTACGCCCGCAGGCGCGCGGGCGTGGTGAGGTTGTCGAACGAGCCGATCCACTGCTCGCCATCGGGAGTGAAATGGCAGCCGGCGATGAGGTAGTCGAAGCCATGGCGAGCGAGCAGTTCATCGCGATAGAAATTCGCGAACTGCGGCGCCCAATCGCATTCCATGCCTAGCAGCAGACGCAGGCCCGGCACCCGGCAGTTGCGGACCGCCGCGACATAGCCGGGGAGTTGCTCCAGGCGCATGCGATGGTCCTGCCAGCGTCCGTCGGGCAACGGCGTGTGGTCGGACATGCCGAGAATCTCCATACCCCCGGCGGCCGCCACCTGCGCATAGGCCTCGACCTCGCCGCTCGCGTGCAGGCAGCGCAGGGTGTGGGTATGCAGACAGCTCCAGGGCCGGGTCATGCCGTCAGCTCGTCCACGGCCCGGTGATCGCCAAGGTTAGACCGGGATTCTGGATGTTGACGAACAGGGTCTTGCCGTCGGGGGCGACGCAGATGCCGGCGAGTTCGCTGGCATTGAGGGCATTGCGGCCGAGGTGATAAGGCCGGCCTGTGAGGGTGATGCCGGTGAGGTGCTGGCCGGGCTCGACGTCATTGCCGACGGCGTCTTCGCAGACCAGCAGATCACCCCACGGCGCCTGGGTGAGGTTGTCGGCGTTTTCTAGCAGGCGCGCATCATCCGGCTCACAGAACAAGGTCAGGGTGTTGGCTTTGTGGTAGAGGTCGAGCTGCCAGATCTGGCCTTTGCGCTGCTTGCCGCCGTCGGTGCAGGCGAACCACAGGCGTTCTCCCGCAAGCCAGATCCCTTCGCCGCGGGTGAAGCGCGCCGCCCCGGCGGCGCGGGCCTGCTTGGCGGGATCCTGAAGGGGGTCCTGGATATTGACCCAGGCCACGCGCAGTTGTTGACCGACTGCGACATCGGCCTGCTGCCAGTTGGTGGTGTCACCGGTGAAATCCGGCAGGGACAGTGCCTGCAGGCGGCCGCCGTCGCGAAGCTTGCCGGGCGTGGCGGGAATGAAGCGGTAGAGCACTCCATCGGGGCTGTCCTCGGTCTGATAGATCAGACCGTTGCCGGGATGCACGGCGACAGCTTCGCGGTTGAAGCGCCCCATGGCGCGCAGCGGGATGGGCTCGGCGATGCGCATGCTCGCCGAGGCCGGAACCTCGAAGGCGAAGCCATGATCCTGGGCGTTGACGTAAGCGGCCCCGCGCCGGTTCCTCACCGGGCCGGCGATTTCGGTGGTCTCTTCGCAGGAGATCCAGCTGCCCCAGGGCGTCGGGCCGCCGCCGCAGTTGCGCGAGGTCCCCGCCAGCGAGAGGTACTGGCGGAGGGTGGTGCCGGTGAGCGGATCGTAGACCACCGTCGTTGTTCCGCCCTGCCCGGGACTGAAGCCGTTGCCGTCATCGTAGCAGATGTTCGGCTCGGGGCGGCGCTCCTGGAACGGCCCCAGGGCCGATTGCGAGGGATCGAGCTCGTGGTTGCGGACGAGGATGACCTCGCCCTTGGCCCCGGCGAAGGCGCCCATGCCATCGAATTGCCCGGGCACCGTATAGCCCATCTCGGTGCGCTCACCGGCGCGTGAGATGACGCGGTAGGCGAAGCCCGCCGGCAGGTCGAAAATCCCGGCGGGATCGGGAAGCAGCGGACCGAAGCCGACCCCCGCCGCCGGCGTTCCCGCCGGAAGCGCGGCTTCGGCGGCCCACCCCTGACGTAGAAAGAGGTCGAGACCGGCGAAAGCCCCGGCCGCGACCAGGCCACGTTGGAAGAACTGACGACGGGACAGGTGCATGGCGTCAGTATGTGGGATCAGCCGGAGGTGCCATGGCTACGGCTGCACCACCTGCGGGAGGTTTACGACTCGACCATCGCCGAACGGATCTCGGCCTCGCAGCACACTTGGCCGTCGACGATGATGCGCGCCGCACAGGCCGAAACCCGCGGACGCAGGCGCAAGACATCGACCTCGATACGCAGTTGATCGCCGGGCCGTACCGGGCGGCGGAACTTCGCCTGTTCGATGCTCAGGAAGTACGGCGTCTTGCCTTCATTGCCGGCCTGGCTCATGAGCATGATGGCGCCGACCTGGGCCATCGCCTCGAGCATCAGGACTCCTGGCATCACCGGTTCGCCGGGAAAGTGCCCTTGGAAGTACTGCTCGTTCATGGTGCAGTTCTTCAGTCCGACGATGCGTTTGCCTTCGGTGTATTCGGTGATCCGGTCGACGAGCAAGAAGGGATAGCGGTGCGGCAGCTTGGCGAGGATGGCCTTGATGTCGAAGATCACCTTCGGCCGTTCGGCGGCCTGGATGCGGCGATTGAGCTCCTGCACCAAGAGCATGTTTTCGCGGTGGCCCGAGCGCACGGCGATGATGTGGGTGTTGAGGTGGCGGGCGACGTGTGCGAGGTCGCCGATCAGATCGAGGACCTTGTGCCGGGCGGCCTCGTCCTTGAAGCGCAGGACATTGTCGATGAGGCGGTCGCCATCGTAGACGCAGGTGTTCTGGTAGGTCGCGCCCTTGCCGAGTCCGAGGGCGCGCAGCATCTCGACCTCTTTGGCCATGCAGAAGGTGCGTGCCGGGGCGATCTGCGAGGTGAAGCGATCGCCGCTCATCTCGACCTCGACGACCTGGGCGCCATTGAGCGCGCCGCCGTGGTCATCGAGAGTGTAGGTGATCTTCAGGCCGTTGGCGTAGGGCAGGGCGACGATCGAGCTCTTGCCGTCGGTGATCGAGACCGCTTGGGTGACGTCGAAGTAATGCCGCGGCACGCCCTGATCGGTGATCCCGGCGGTGCGCAGGCAGTCGACGAAGTCCTTGGCCGAGCCATCCAGTCCGGGCAGTTCGACGGCGTCGAGCTCGATGATCAGGTTGTCGAGGCCGAGGCCCTGGCAGGCGGCAAGCAGATGCTCGGGGGTATGGATCTCGACCTCGAGACCCTCGGCGGTGGTCACGGCCATGGCTGTGCGCCGTTGGCGTTGGCACAGGCGATCGGGATGCGAGGGGACTGCCGGCTGGCCGGGCAGATCGACGCGCACGAAGGTGATGCCCGAATCCGCCGGCGCGGGCTTGAACGTCACCGTGCACGGCGCGCCCGAATGCAGGCCGACGCCGGTGATGGCGACGCAGCTGTTAATGGTCTGCTGCGCGCTCATGGCTGAGTTCCCAGACGGCGTTCTAGTTCGGCCAGGCGGGCCTCCAGCTGCTTGACCTGGGTCTGAGTCGCGGCTAGACGGCGCACGGCGATCTCCTGGGCCAGGGCCTGACGGAAATCCTGGGCCGGCGAGCCGCGCATCTTGGCCTTGGCGGGGACGTTCTTGGAGACGCCCGACTGGCCGCCGACCATCGCCTGATCGCCGATGGTGAGGTGGCCGGCGAGGCCGACCTGGCCGGCGAGGGTCACGTAGTTGCCGAGGTGGGTGCTGCCGGCGATGCCGACCTGGGCCACGATCAAGCAATGGCTGCCGGTCTCGACGTTGTGACCGATCTGCACCAGGTTGTCGATCTTGGTCCCCGAGCCGATGCGAGTCTTGCCGAAGCGCGCGCGATCGATGGTCGAATTGGCGCCGATCTCGACGTCATCTTCGATGACCACGATGCCGACCTGGGGGATCTTCTGATGCTTGCCATCGACCAGGGCGTAGCCGAAGCCATCCGAACCGATGACCACGCCGGGCTGCAAGGTTACGCGATTGCCGATGCGGCAGCGCTCGCGGATGACGACGTTGGCATAGAGCACGCACTCGTTGCCGAGGGTGGCTTCGCCGCCGACAGTCACATGCGGATAGAGCACCGCATGATCGCCGATCACCGCGCCCTCGCCGATGACGACATAGGCGCCGATGCGCGGCTCCTTGCCGAGGGTCACGCGCTCACCGATTACCGCCGTGGGATGGATCCCAGGTGCCGGATGCAGGGGCTTGGGGCCATAGGCGCCGACCAGCTTGGCGAAGGCGAAATCCGGATTCGGCACCAGGATCAGCGTGCAGCTGGCCCCGGCAACGGCTTCGGCGGCGATCACCGCCGTGGCGGCGGTGGTCGCCAGATGGGCGGTGTATTTGGGATTGGCGAGGAAGCTGAGATCGCCGGCCTTGGCCTCGGTGATGCCGGCGATGCCGGTGAGGACCGCATCGGCGTTACCGACGATCGTGCCTCCGAGGAATTCGGCCACATCACGTACGCGAAACTGCATCATGCGATCCGTTCAGGGCGTAACCGGCTTGTCGGCAGGCTTGTCGGCAGGCTTGTCGGCAGGCTTGGCGTCAGGGGTGGTCTTGTCGGTCTTGCCGGTCTTGTCGGTCTTACCGAAATTGTCGCTGTTGAGGTACTGCACGAAGGACTCGGTGATGTCCAGCGAGGGATCGAAATAGAGCACCGACTTCAGGCCGAGTTCGAGCTGGATCTCATTGAATGAAGGCGCTCCGAGCTGGGGATCCGGGGCGAGATGCACGAGCATGATGCCACGTTCCTGGCAAAAGGTTGCCAGCGCCGTGTGCATCTGCTGGTAGGCGTCTTTGACCAGGGCCACCTGACGCCGTTCGAGATCAACGCGGGCGCGGTCGAAGCCGAGCTTCTTCTTCAGTTTGAGGGTTTCCAATTCCTCTTGGAACTTGGCGTAGTTCTCGCTCTGCTGGTTGATGACCTGGAGCTGGCCTTCGAGGCGCTTGAGCTGCTCGTCGATGGCGGTGATGGTGGCCTGGGCCTCGGCCTGGGCTTTCTTCCAGCCATCCATGCCGGCGAGATAGGTCTTGGACTGCCGTAGGACCTCTTCCAAGCGTAATACGCCGATCTTCGGCGCCGCCGTCTTCGCCACTTCGGCGGCCTGCAGGGAGCCGACCGTCCCGCTTATGAACAGGGTAAGGAACAAAGCCGGAATGAGGGTCAAGCAGCGCATACGAGCATCCGATAGTAGTGGGCGCGAACCTTAGACGCCTGCCCCGCCCGGTCACGCGGTTCTTCTCGGCCGGCTCCTTTCGCGACTGGCCCCGGGCCTATGCTGCGTCCATGCTTGGCGATCTCATGGATTTGGCGAAAACCGCAGGCCGCATCGCCCGCGAGCATTTCACCTCGTTGCGCGGCAAGGATATCGTCGCCAAACGACCGCGTGACTACGTCAGCCATGTCGATCGCCTGATCGAGGAAACCCTGGTCAATCGCATCCGTGCGCGGTTCCCCACGCATCAGGTCCTCGGCGAGGAAGGCACCGGCGGCACCCAGATCCCGGACCCGCACCGTCCGCTATGGATCGTCGATCCGATCGACGGGACCACGAACTTCATCCACGGCATCCCGGTCTTCGCGGTCTCGATCGCCTTCTGCGAACCAGATAATAAGGGCGGCTTCAATCCCCGCCATGGCATCGTCTACGATCCCATGCGTGACGAGGCCTTCACCGGTGAGGCCAACGCCGGGGTCTGGCTCAATGGCGAGCGCGTATGGACCTCGGGCTGCGCCAGTCTCTCGTCGGCAGTGGTGGCGACGGCCCTGCCGTTCCGCTTTCCCGCCGAGCTCGATGCGGCGGCGGCGGTGTTTCTCAAAGTGCAGAAGATCTGCGACGACCAGCGTCGGGGCGGCAGCGCCGCCCTCGATCTGGCGTATACCGCCGTCGGACGCCTGGATGGGTACTATGAACTGGGGATCTATCCCTGGGACACCGCCGCCGGCGAACTCCTGGTGCGCGGCGGCGGCGGCGTGGTCACCGACTGGCACGGCGAGCCCGGCGGCATCCTCACCAGACGCTCGATCGTCGCCGGAGCCTCGGCCCAGGTGCACGCGGAACTGCTGGCGGCGGTTGAGCCACTGCGGGAATGTATTGCCCGGGTGTAGCGAGTGGTTGGCTTGTCTGATCGCTGGCCCTGGCCAACGACCAGGGACCAGGGACCAGCGACCAGCGACCAGCGACCAGGGACCAGGAACCAGGGACCAGTGACCAGGAACCAGGGGCCAGTGACCAGCGACCAGGGACCAGTGACCAGCGACCAGGGACCAGTGACCAGGGACCAGGGAAGCCAGCGCCCAACGGAATTAAAGCCAAGCCGGATCCAGTGTCGCCCCCAGCAGACCGCTCAGTTGACGGGCCGTGAAGGGTCCGATGGTCGCGGTACGGCCACTGATCGTAGTCGAAACGAAGGTCGCATCGTGAGCCAGGCTCGTGGTGGTGGTGCCGGTGAGCAGGTTGGTCAGCGTCGTCACCTGCGCATGCCGGTTCCAGACCACCGGAACATTCCCCAGCGTCACCGCCCAGCGCGAATAATTGTACGTGCTCAAGGTCCCGTCGCCGGTCAACGCGCCGCCGGGGGTGGTCCCGGAAATGGTGCGTTGCACCTGGCGGGTATCGCTGTTCACGCTGCCGTCACCGGCCACGACCTTCTGCCGCGTGATCACCTGCTGAACGTTACGGGTGCCGGAGAGCGCCAGCGACCAGCTGTGCTCCTGATGGTCGAGATAGGCAGCAAACGCCGGGTTGATGCTGGCGCTGGCGTTGGCCGTCAGCTGCCAGTTGTGGGCATCGGTGACCGTGCTCGTGGCCGTCAAGTTGTAGGTGAAGGTTCCGCTGGGGATGCGCAGACGATCACCATTGGCGTTGCTCAGGATGATGTTGGCGAGCGCCACCGAGACGCTGCCATCGTACAAGGTGACGTTGCCCAGCGGCCAGCTTACCGCCGCGGCGCCATCCAGCGTGAGGGTGATGGTGCCTGACGCCGTGCCGGCAGGAAAGACCAGCCGATTGCCGATCGTTAAGGTCGCGAGATTGACAGTCGTAGTCGTCGGCAGGAGCTGCAGATTAGGCGGCCGTTCGGGAGCCGCGATCTGCGTTGACCCGCCAACGGTGGCTTGTCCAAGGGCTGTTTCGACACTCGCATCGAGGAGCATGCCGAAGCTCTGGCTGGCAGCAGAGACTTGCTCGGCGGGAGTCTGACTGGTGGCCTCGGGACTGTCGGTCGTGCTCACCGGCACACAGCCGACAAGCAGTCCAATCAGCGGCACTGCCCACCAGTGCAAGCGACGTGAGGGACGCGTGAAACCTGTCTTCAGGAGGGAATAGCTCATGATAATCTCCTCCCCGCACGACCGCCGGTCGTGATCTCGACTTCTTGAAAACCTGTCCTGGAACAGGAACTAAAAGCAGGTCAAGAATGTCGTGCGGATTCGACTGTATCCTAGCAACGCGGGAGTCGGAAGTCGACGACTGTTTGGCTGGTCCGTGGACCTCCGATCACTGGCTGCTGATGCCGGTGGAGCGATCCTCGTCTACTGGTTCTGATTCACTCAGAGCCATTGAATTCTTCGCATTGCGATAGTGCCATGGGGCCGCGGGAAGCGTTTCGGCGGGAGCCTCCCCGGTGGTCTTAACGCCGGTGCCCGGTTGCCAAGCCTGGCAACGGCAGCCACCGCTGTGCCCCACGAGTTCGGTCTCACCGCGATAGCGGCGAAAAGCTTCGGATTCGTACCAGATGCTGGCGAGAGAATGTTCGCGGACCGTGGGAAAACGTAGATCCGCCAGATCGCGGGCGGCGGCGCAGGGCAGGGCGATGCCATCGGGAGTGATGGCCACCAGCGACATGCTCCCACCGTTCAGACAGGTACGCGGACAGGCCTGCGCGTCCCCCGGCAGGCAGTGGAAGATGTGCATCTCACGAGGTGATTCAGCCTCATGGCGTGCGATGATGGATTTGCCACGCAGGACCTGTTCGGGCGTCGGCAGCAGGTGCTGACGATTGTGCGCCGCCCAGTCGATCGTGGGCAGCGTCGCCAGCTCGACATGGTCGGCGTGCAGTTCCCGGGCAAAATCGAGCTGATCGGCAAGGTGGTCGAGGTTGTGGCGATGGACAACGATGCTGAGGGTCAGCGCCAAGTCGTGGCTCTTGACCGGCCGCGCGGCCGTCAGTCTCTGCACGAAGCAGTGGTGGCCGGCGAGGGTGTCGTTGAGCTCCAGCAGGTCCGTGCGCGCCAACGGTTCGCCCCCGAAAAAATCGCCTGCGTGGCGCCCAGGGCATGCATCTCCTGCCGCCCGCGCCGTCATTCTCAGTCGTCAGCTCCTGGTCATGGCGTGCATAATCGAGATGTTTCGAGCAGTGCGGACATTGCCGCGGACAGCGGTGGTTCAACTTAGCGAGCGGTACTCGCGGGCAGGCTCGCACGGCCCCGTTCAGCAGATGCGGGATGGGCCGGTTGAGCGACGGCAGATCATTCATGTTGAAGCCGGCTTCCTGCAGACTGGCTGAGCGTATTGAGCGGGGTGCTCAGGTATTCATGACAGGGGGTACGAATGCGTTCGGCGGCGGGCCAGAATCGGAAAATGCCACCTTGATTGACGTTTATGTGTCCCTTCGAGACGGCCAAAGAGATTTTATTACACCGTCCATTGATCCTCTCCGGGATGCGCTCGATCAAGATCGGACAAATGTTTTCAGTGAGGGTTCTCCATGCGCCACGCGGCGACCGTCGGTACAGGCCTTGCACCGAGCGGTCCGTGAGCGTATTCCGCTTCTATGCCCGACCGTGCCTCTGCCATCGATGGTCTTCTAGTGCTTGGTTTCGGTGGCCCGACTCCTGGCTGTTGTGGTCGTCGGGCGACCTGCCCGAAGACCCCGGGATGCGAAGCCGAATGCTTCGTCGCCGGGATCCTCGGCGATAATCCGGCGCGGATGGGGCGCATCGACGAAGTCGTGCACCACTACCAGTCCACCGGTGGCGGCTTCAGCCCGTATCACGATCTGACCAAGCAGCAGGCGGGTGCTTTGGGCACGGCCTTGGCCGCCCGCGGGCGGGCGATGCCGGTGGCGCTCGGCTTCCGTCATTGGACACCATGGACGCGCGATGGGGTGGCCGAACTGTACGCCGCCGGCTGCCGCCGGGCCGCCGTCCTGATCCTCGCCCCGCACCAGTCCTCGGTGAGTTGGGACTGGTACCTCAAGCATGCCGCCGAAGCCGCCGAAGCCCTTGGCGAGCGCGCTCCCGAGTTGGTGGCGGTGGTTCCGCCGTGGTGGACAATGCCCGGTTACATCAGCGCCAATGCTGCCGAGCTACGGGCGGCGACCGCGGGTTGGAGTAGCGAGCGCATCGCCGCCGCGAGCCTGATCTTCACCGCCCACGCTATTCCTCAGCCGGTGGAAAGCACCAGCGCCTATCGCCAGCAGTTTGTCGAGAGCGCGCAGCTGGTGGCGGCAGCTTTCGGCCACCCCGGGCATCAGATCGCCTTCCAGAGCCAGCCCACCGATAGCCGCGTGCCGTGGAGCGCCCCGACCATCGAGAGCGCCATCGATGCCGCGCACGCCGCCGGCGCTCGTGATGTGCTCGTGCAGGCGCTTGGATTCCTCGTCGACCACACCGAGGTGCTCTTCGATCTCGACGTCGAAACCCGCGAGCGCAGTCACGGACTGGGCCTGACCTACACCCGCGCACGCTGCGTGCATGACCATGCCGATTTCATCAATGGCCTGGCCGACGCCGTCGTGGCCTTGCAGGCCTAGAATCCTATTCCCGACAGGCCCCTAGGAGTCTGTCGGGAATAGAATCGGTCGGCTGACTCGGTCTCGTACGGCATCTCCGGCGTTGGCAAAACGGTCAGATAGCTCCCGCTATCCGCCCGCTTTGCCGCCTTGGATCTGCCGGACGATACCTTCGCCATCCTCGGTCATCTATTCCCGACAGACTGGTATGAGTAATTCCGTCGTCTCCTGCCAGTTTGCTTTGGTTGTCCCGAGCCCGCTGGTAGAAGCGGCT
>JBIILZ010000123.1:0-10705 GCA_044338255.1 Planctomycetota bacterium
TCTATTCGAACTCTTTACCAATCTCGGAACTGTAACTCAAAAACACCACTGTCATTCTACCAGACACCTGGTCAACAAAAACGGATGGATCTGCATCGTCCTACAGGCGCTTGGTATTTCAGAAGATTGCATCAAGCCCGTGCTTTCACGATTGGCATTATATTAAAATTCGAACTCTTGAGTGTGCGGTATATGGCGAAATGGCCTGAAACTTGGACAAACACACATGAAATCCTTCCGTGGATACGCGCGCACACATTTCCATCCTTGGAGTTGCGTAACTGGGTGGGCCAGCTTCTTTCAGCTATAGTGTCCTCATACCGCGAAGTAAATACTCGCCTTAAGCGACAACGATCGGCAATCACCAAACGGTATCCAGGTGGCGAAGAATGGTCCGATGGGCCGGATCATGACCGGTTTCGATCGCCGCCGGATGGATTCCGCTCCCCTCGGGAGCCTGAATTCCATTACCTCGATAGCGCATTTACCAGTACAGTCGTCATAAAATTTGTCTTTTGCTTAACCACACGACGAATTCCGAATCGCAGCGGTGGGGAAATCCTGCCCGCCAGGACTGCTGCATCATCAAAAAAAACCCGGCTGATGCCGGGTTTTTTTGTGCTGCCGACTCACTGCCCACGACGCGACCGTAGCTCCGTCGCCGACTAGGAGCCTCGACCTGCACGCATGGTGCGGATCAGAAGCGGATCAGAAACGGTAGCCGATTTCCGCGCCGAAGGTGAAGCCGCTGGTGTTCATGGTCAGTTCGTTGACGTTGCCCTTGACCTTCGAGGTGCCGAGAAGACCGCTCGAGGTCACCCCGAACTGCCAGGAGCGTTCGGTAAGGTAGACGCCGAGACGAACCCCGGTTTCCAGGGCATAGCCCATGCGTTTCTTCTCATCGACGTCGACGAAGCTGGCCCCGACTCCGACAAACGGCATCATTTCAAGCCAACCGCGCAGCGCGGGAGATTCGACGATGCCGTACTGCCAACCGTAATAAACATCCACCATGGGCTGGACCAGACCAGTGGTCGTACCGTTGTCGCCGATTTCGTAGGAACCCAGCGACAACTGACCGCCGTACACCGTGCTGGTGGTGTGCTCGGGCGGAACCTTGCCGATGAGATAAGTCATCGTCGCGCGCCCGCCGCGGCTCTTCGAGCTGTCGTAGTTGAAGGTATTGCCACCAGCGAGCGCTTCGTTGTGGACCCTGGGCGTCGGCGCACTGGTGAGCCCGAAACGCAGATCGCGGAATTTATATGCGGGATCAGCGACCACATCTTCCGCGCACCATCCGCCAAGAGCGAGACCGAGCAGAGCCGTGACGCAGGTGACGGAGCGCAGAACAGGACGGGACAGGGCCATGGATGCTCCTCTGAGCTAACGAGGCGGACGAGGCGGACGAGGCGGACGAGACCTCAACCACCTGCCGAGCTTCACGTACACCTGCACGATCGACTTGGTTGACGGATGAGGACTTGAAAGCTAGTCGGCAACATCCTGCTGTGCAATGGTCAAACCAGCAGGCCAAGCACGCCGTGTTGCCATCCCATACCATAACGACTAGGCCGCTCCTTCTTATTGCCAACGCGCGGGTGTAATCCCATAGGCGATGCGCAGGGCTCCGGCACTGCTGGCTCCCTGCCGCAGGAGGTCGAGCAGGCTGGCGAAATGCGCTTGGCCGTCAGGGGTCAGCAAGGGCTGCACCAAGGCCCCGCTGAGAGCCGCATCGGCCTGCAACGGGCCGGCCAGCAGCACGGCGGCGATCGCTTCCGGCCCGGCCGCCTGGCGGCGTTCGCGCATCGCGCGCGGGCTGGGTCCCTCGCCGGCGGCCTTGGCGCGTGCGACCTCAGCCACACCATTGCTCAACCATCCCGGCCAGCCCCCCGACGGCGGGACACTTAGATCAAGGGCCAGACGCGCCAAACTGCTGGCCGCACGCGCCCGTAAGCTCTCGACCGGGGCCAGTTGCAGGAGCGGCAAGGCCGGACGCACGATCCCCTGGGGCGGAATGCCGCGCTCCGCCTGATCACAGAACACCACCACCGGCCCCGCCCACCGTGGCCAGGGCAAGGGCGCCAACAGGCTGCGCACATCGTCCAACGCCCCGCGCACATCTACGGTCCGGCTGCCGCGTACGTCGTCACCGACCACCAGCACCGCTCCACGCGTGGCCGGCAAGCCCAGCCGCCCTTGTTCACGCGCTGCCCAGGTCGCAAGGATCAATTCGAGCCCGGTTTGTGCGGAAAGTGGCTGGGCGCTGCTGCTGGCGATGGCGAAGGCCGCCTGCCGACGTTCATCGGCCAACAACGCGGAGACCCGCCAGGAACTCGGCAAGAGGCCCGGCAGGAGCGCGAACTCAGCCTGCCTTGTGGGCGTAAAGGCACGCCAGGGCAGGACCACCGGCAGGCCGGCCGTGGACCACAGCAATGCCGGATCAGCGCCGCCGGCAGTGATCACGCACGCGCTCGGGGCGCCGCTGATGGCCGCTGGCGGCAGGGTCCAGGTGCTGACATCCATGCGTGCGTCGTGCCCGGGCTTGCTGGCGAGGCAACCAGCAGATCATGGCCGCATGATGTTTCGCCGTCGCACCACCGACCAGGTATACGCGACCCTGCAACAAGTGCAGCGGCGCATCACTGAACAAGGCGGCGGACAACCCGGCAATCCACCGGCCAGCATTGCCGCCCCCGCCGGAGCGCGGCCACTGACGAATCTGGCCCCCAAACCGCTGCAGACCAATCAAGGCCTGGGCGCCCTGTCAGCCGGTCCAAGCCAACGTCCGGGAGCCTTCCCCGGCACGCAGGCCGCCGAAAACGACGTCGCCAGCAATCCCCCCTCGGGGTTCTCGACGAACACCTATCCGCGCAGCACCCTGCATGTGCCCATGCACCTGGCGACCGTCCTGGCGCTGCTGTGGTTCACTTCGATCGTCGTCGCCGGTTATCTCGGCATGCGCCAGGGCCAGCGCCGCGACACCGTGCCCACCGTGGCTGAACATGAGCCGGCGACGCTGACCAAGCCGATCGATCCCGAAGATCCGCTGCCGGGCAAGCGCCTGGGCGATTCGCTGTACGTCCTGAAAGCGGTTCCGTCGTTCAACGACCAGTTGAAAAAACAGTGGCAGGCCGAGGCCGTTCGGCTGAACGGCGTCATGCTGCAGAATGCCAGCAAAGGCTGGAAACCCTACTTCGGCGTACGTGAACCGGAAAACGGCGGCCTGCAGTTCGTCTTCGGCTACGCTAATCGGCTCTTCGGGGTCGACCGCGTACAGTTCGAGGATTTCTCGCGCTTATTGGCAGCGCCGACGACCAAGGGCGGTGGCGGTTATACCTCGGCAAAATGGGTCGCGGTCGACTAGCGATCAGCCCGTGATCGACCCCGGCACGCCGCTCTCGGCGCAACATCAACACCTGCTGGCCCTGATCACCCCGCATCTGCCGGCCGGTGAGATGGCCCACGATCTCGATCACATCCTGCGCGTGCGGACCTGGGCGATGCGTCTGGCGCCCGAGGCTGGGGCCGATCGCGAACTCGCCGGGGCCACCGCCCTCGTACACGACCTGGTTTTCGTGCCCAAGGAAAGCGCGGAACGGGCCCTCGGCGGAGAACGTTCCGCTGCCGCCGCCCCGGCAGTGCTGGCGGCGGCGGGCTATGCAGCGGCGGACATCGCCGAGATCGCCGAGGCCGTGCGCACCTCCTCGTGGTCGCGTGGCCTGAAACCTACCAATGCATTGGGAGTTGTCCTGCAGGACGCCGATCGCCTCGATGCCCTGGGCGCCATCGGCCTGCTGCGCACCGCCGCCTGCGGGCAGTTCATGTCGCGTCCAGATCAGCCAGGGCGCTTCTACGATCCCCTCGATCCGCTCGCCGCCCATGGGCGGACGGTGGATGATCGACGGCAGGTCGTTGATCATCTGCATGCCAAGCTCCTCCGCCTGCACCTCGGCATGCACCTGCCCGGGGCCCGGGCCGAGGCCGCCCGACGGCACCGCTGGCTCCTGGATTTCCTCGCTGAGCTGACCTCTGAACTGCAGTGAATGTCTTACGATTTTTACGAATTACGCTCAAAATAGAGTTGGCACGGCAGGTCAAGGCCCTAGCCTCCCCGTATGGATCAGACGACGTACTTTTTATTTCGTTGCTCCGCTTGCCGTGGGCGCTCACGGGTGGCCACCGTGCATGCTGGACACACCATCGTCTGTCCGCATTGCCAGGCGAACAGTCTGGCACAACCCGAGACACCGCTCTCGGCTGTCGCCGCCGCCGCCGCCGCCACCGCCACCGGTGATGCTCAACCGCCGATGACGACCAAGCGTTTCGCACGACCGTTCGGGACTCCGGCGACGGTATCGCTGCCACGACCGCAAACCGCCCGCGGCAGTGGTACCCAGGAACTGTTCCCCGACGAACGGATGAAAACCAATCAGCTGCGCGAGACCGCTCCCGGTATGAGCGGCTTTGCCGATCAGCATCCACCGTCTCAGCATCCACCCTCCACCGCCAGCATCCGCCGACAGCAGCCGGGAACCGCCACCGTGAGCCGCGCCCAGGCGCCCTCCACCGCCAGCCATCAGCGCACGCCCCCGGGCGCGGAATCCGGCCGCGGGCTCCTCCACAAACACCCGTCCTTCCCATACGCCCTTGTTGGTCGCTTCCGCAGCGGCGGTAATTTGCGCCGTGCTGGCCATCCTGGCAGCGGTCGATGCCAGCACTTACCGCACGCGTTACCAGCAGGCCCGCAACGAAGCCGACAAGGGTGCGACGCAATCTGCGGATTTCCAAGCCACCGCCGAAACCCTCGACAAACGCCTGGCGCGCGCGCAAGTCGAGCTCGCCGCGGCCCAGGCCGCTGTCGTCCGTGAGCGCGAAATCGTCGTCGAACTGAACAAGACGGTGACGCGTCTGGGCGAAGACCTCGCGAAAGCCTCGCGCGCAGAGATGCCGGGCCTGACGACCAGGCCCAATGCCGGTGCCATGAGCGCCATCGCTGCCGGCGGCACGTTCCCCTCGGCTACTCTGCCCATCGCCGGGGTGCCCATGAATCGCCGCGAACCGACGCCGACCGTACCGCCCTGCTCGGCTCGAAATAACTCGCCGGGGCCGCGCGCTGGACGCTGGACGCCAACTGTTTCGCGCTGGACGCCACCTGTTTCGCGCTGGACGCCAGCAGTTTCGCGCTGGACGCCAGCAGTTGCGCCCTCGGCCCTACATCAATGATCCGCACCATGCAAATTGTCCTGGGCATCAGCGGTGGCATCGCCGCCTATAAAACTCCTGAAGTCGTCCGCGTCTTGCGGCGTAAAGGACACGTGGTGCGCTGCGTGCTCACCGCCCACGCCGGCCGCATGGTGACCAGGGATGCCTTGCAGGCGGTCAGTGGCCAGATCGTCGACGATACCTTGTGGACCACTGATGGCCGGATGCCGCACATCGAATTGGCGCGCTGGGCCGAGGCCCTGCTGATCGCACCGCTCACCGCCGACTGCGCGGCGCGCCTCGCCCTGGGCCTGGCCGATGACCTGCTGACGACCCTGTTCCTCGCCCTCGAGCCGCACAAGCGGGTGTGGTTGGCACCGGCGATGAACACCGTGATGTGGGAAAAATCGGTGGTGCAGGGGCACCTACAGACGCTGCGCAATGGCGGCGCGACGATCATTGCTCCCGCCAGCGGACTCCTCGCCTGCGGCGAAGACGGCATCGGCGCCATGGCTGAGCCGCAGGTACTTGCCGACGCGCTTGGCTGATGCGGACCTGTGGCCAAGTGCGGACCTGTGGCCAAGTGCGGACCTGTGGCCAAGTGCGGACCTGTGGCGACGTGCAGACCTCTGGCCAAGTGCGGACCTCTGGCGACGTGCAGCGCCGCTGGCGCCAACGCAGCTTGCTGTTCAGTCTCGCGGCGCTGGCGGCGTGGCCCCTGCTGCTGGCCTATGTCGGGCTGCGTGCGCTTGGTCGCCGGCCATTGGTCGGCGTGGCGGCCAAGCTCAGCGGCACTCCTCCTCTACCGGTACCCCGCGGCGCGGTGCTCGTCCATGGCGTGAGCCTCGGCGAGACCGCGCTGATGCGCCCGCTGGTACCGCAGCTCACCGCCCTCGGTGCGCAGTGTCTGCTGACCACCACCACCGAGACCGGCTGGCAGGGATTGGAAAAACATTTTCCGACCCTGCCCCGGGCGTACCTGCCCTTTGATCTGCCCTGGGCGGTCGAGCGGTTCCTCTCCTGCACGCAACCGGCGGCGGTGATCCTGCTCGAGGCCGAATTCTGGCCGCTGTGGCTGTGTGCCTGTTTTCGCCGGGGAATTCCGGTGATCGTGATCAATGCCCGGGTCAGCCCACGTTCGTACCGACGGTTTCTCCAGGTCCGTCCGCTGATCGCGCCCTTGCTGCGCACGTACGCCGCCGCCACCGCGCAGAACGGCCTCTATGCCGCCCGCCTGCGGCGGCTGGGATGCACCGTGGCCGTGCCCTGCGGCTCGCTCAAGGCCGACCAGGTACGCTTAGCGGACGCGGCCCAGATCGATGCCGAAGCCACACGCAGCGGACTGGTCGCAGGGCGCCCGGCACTGCTCGTGGCTTCGACCAGCGCCGGTGAAGAAGCCCTCATCCTCCGCGCTTGGCTGACGCAGCCCCGCCCCGACTGGCAGATCATCCTCTGCCCGCGCCATCCCGAACGCGGCGCGGAACTGGTCGACCTCTGCCGCAGCTTGGGTCTGGAAGCCGTACGCAGCGCCGGCGGTGAGCGCCTGCCCGCCGGTCCAGCGGTGTTGATCGTCGACGAGATCGGTCGCCTGGGAGCGCTGTACGGCTGGTGCGCACGCAGCCAGGGCCTGGCCATCGTCGGTGGCAGCCTGGGCTCGGGCCGCGGTGGACAGAACATGTTCGAAGCCGCCGCCGCCGCCTGCGCCACCGTCGTCGGCTGGGACACCCGCAGCCAACCCGACTCGATGTCCCTCCTACGCGCCTGCGCCGGCGTCGTCGAGCTGCAACCAGTGAGCGTCAGCGCCGATTTGCAGGCCCTGGCCGATGATTCCCAGCGCCGCCTGGCCTTGGGTGCCGCCGGTCACCGCGCCTGGCGCGCCGGCCAGGGTGCGACCGCTCGGCATATGGCCGCCATCGCCCCAATTCTCCGCGCTTCCCTTCAATTTGTTCCCGCCAGCCTGCGGCGCCATGAATCTTCCACTTGATACCACGTTGTGCCTGATTGCCGCGATCCCTGCCGGTATCTGCCTGGCCCAGGGCAAGGATGGCGCGACCAAGGCCTGGTGCGGGGCCCTGCTCGCCGCCACGCTCATCGTCGGGCTGCGTCATTACGTCGGCTTCATCGATCAATACCTCAACGGCAATGCCCTCAAGGCCCTCAGCGTCAGCTCGGGAATCCTCGCCATCATCGCCGCCGTGCGCTCGCAGCACGCGATCTTCGGCACCTTAATGGTCACCGGCGGCGTGCTGCTGGCCCTGCTCAGCCTGGGCATCGTCGGCTGAGCCATGGGCTCTTTCACGACTAGGCTCTTTCACGACTAGGCTCTTTCACGACTAGGCTCTTTCACGACTAGCCTTTGACCCGTCGGCGCTCTGCATAGGCTGCTTCATCAATCCATCATGATTGGGCGATATAAGCCCAGTCCACCATCGTCCAACCGCAAGGACCTCGCCATGGCCCGTTCGCTGTTCACCTCCGAATCCGTGTCCAAAGGACACCCTGACAAGGTCGCCGACCAGATTTCGGACGCGATCCTCGACGCCCTGCTGGCCCAGGATCCCAAAAGCCGCGTCGCCTGCGAGACCCTGGTTACCACCGGCCAGGTCGTAGTTGCCGGTGAGATCACCACCCGCGGCTTCGTCGACGCCAACGAGATCGCACGCAAGACCATCCGCGAGATCGGCTACACCGAGGCCGGCATCGGCTTCGACGCTGACTCCTGCGGCGTGCTCATCGCCATCCACAAGCAGTCGCCTGACATCGCCATGGGTGTCGACGAGAGCAAAGGCCACGAACAAGGCGCTGGCGACCAGGGCCTGATGTTCGGCTTCGCCGTCAACGAGACCGAAGAACTGATGCCGCTGCCGATTTTCTTGTCGCATCGCCTGGTCGAAGAGCAGGCCCGCCTGCTCGCGACCAAGAAGCTCAAGTACCTGCGACCGGACGCCAAGAGCCAGGTCACCGTCGAGTACGAAGACGACAAGCCGGTGCGCATCCACACCGTCGTGCTCTCGACGCAGCACACCCCAGAGGTGTCGCTGGCCACCATCCGCAAGGATTTCATCAAGATCTGCACGGCGGTGATCAACCAGCACTCGCCGACGGTCAAGGTCGACAAGCACACCATCTTCCACATCAATCCCACCGGTCGTTTCGAAGTCGGTGGCCCGCATGGCGACACCGGCCTCACCGGCCGTAAGATCATCGTCGACACCTACGGCGGCATGGGTCGTCACGGCGGCGGCGCGTTCTCGGGCAAAGACCCCTCGAAGGTCGACCGCTCGGCAGCCTACGCTGCTCGTTGGGTAGCCAAGAACCTCGTCGCGGCGAAGCTCGCCAACCGCGCCGAAGTCCAGGTCGCCTACGCCATCGGCGTCGCCAAGCCGGTGTCGATCAAGGTCGACTCGTTCGGCACCGGCACGGTCAGCGACGCGACCCTGACCGCCGCCGTCGAAGCGGTCTTCGACCTCCGCCCCAAGGCCATCATCCAGGCACTCGATCTGCTCAAGCCGATCTATCGCCAGACTGCCTTCCACGGCCACTTTGGCCGCAAGGAATTCACCTGGGAAAAGACCGACAAGGTCGGCGCCCTGCTGACCGCGGTGAAGAAGCTCGGCCACTCGGCCAAGAGCGAGGCGAAAGTCGAGAAGCCAGCCAAAGTGAAGGCCAAAGCCGCAAAAGCCGCAAAAGCCGCGAAAGCCTAAGCGCTCGCCGCTGACGTGAAAAAGCCCCCAGGCCCATGGCCTGGGGGCTTTTTTGTTTTTCTGGGAGCGCCGTAAAGCCAATCCTCCATTTACGACTTGGTCGAGAATGAAAACGGCCAGATTCCAATCTGTAGAGGTTTCCCCATGGATATTCAAACCATCAGCGCACTCAAAGCCACCATGCTGCGCCGCCTGCGGGAAAATCACCGGCCAGTGCTCGTCGTGAGCTGTTCGAGGCTGAGGACGAGATCGACCGCCAGCGCGGCGAAATGATCGCTGGGGTTGAGGACCGCTTAAGGCAGACCAGTCGCAGGCAGTCGGCCTTTATCGTGCGTTGGCAGGTCCCATGATCGTCAACGCCATGACTCGACCGCGTGCCCTGATCATCGCCGGCCCTAATGGGGCCGGGAAAACCACCTTTGCCAAACAGTTTCTGCCGCATGAAGGCAACTGCCTGACCTTCATCAACGCCGATCTGATCGCGGCAGGATTATCCCCATTCGCCCCGGAGTTGGCAGCAGTGCATGCGGCAAAGTTGATGGCCCAGGCCATCGACGACGCCGTCGCCGCCCGTATCGACTTCGCTGTCGAAACCACCCTGTCCGGTCGTAGCTACATCGGCTTGATCCGCGCCTGGAAGGCGGCGGGCTATCAGGTGGGATTGGTCTTCCTGCGCCTGCCCAGTGCTGATCTGGCGGTAGATCGTGTCAGCCTGCGTGTCCGGCAAGGTGGCCACGACATTCCTGAGCCCGTCATCCGTCGCCGTTTTAGCCAAGGATGGGCAAACTTTATCGACGTGTATCAACCGTTAGCTGATGGCTGGCGCCTCTACGATGCCAGCGAAACACCGCCCAGACTCATCGAATCCGGAGGTATCCAATGACCAATGCAGCGACCAACGACACGCTTGGCCTACGTGGCGCAGATGCGGCCATGCTGCGCGTTGCCGACGATGTGCGTCGGATTGCCGCGCAAACGGGAACTCCACTGGCAGTATGGAAGGATGGTCACGTCGTCAGGATTCCGGTCACTGACGCGGCTGCCGCCGTAACGCCCCAGCAATCCCCAGTACGTCCTTGAGCATCTTATATAAAGTAAGACCTTGGCAGACCGTGCGCGTGGCTGACGATAACGATCCTGGGACAACCAGAACACGGTATTCATCAAGTGTAACGGCAGCATTGCTGAATCCGCCGGTTACCGGATCCACTGGGTGACAGGCAGACAATGGCGTGAGACATGCGCCCAAGCGACAATCGTCCTCATGGAAGAAACTTGCTGCGCGTCCGCTACCAACCGCGCAAAGTCGGTGGGCGATGCTGGTGAAGAGCGCATCTGCAGGATCCGTGACCATCCGGGCACGCATCGGGTTGCGATCCACGTATGCCATCCAACCAAACACCGCGCCGTTGTCCAACAAAGGGACACTGAGAAAGCGGGATTCCCAGAAACGACCGCTTACACCATCCACGGCGTTTGAACGACGGGCCAGCCGCTGTTTAAACAACTTCATGAACCACGTGAGTGACGATAGACGGGCACGGTGCTCTGCTACCCATGGCTCGCTGTCCGCGTGGCGTTCGACAACGAACCGGGATCTGCAACAAACCGCGTCGGGCAACTTGCTGCGTCGATCACCGCGCCGCCAGGTCGGGACGTGGGCGCAGCACCAGATGGTGTGCAGTCTCAAAACTCTGACCGCTTCCAGTCTCAAAACTCTGGCCGGGTCCAAAGTGACCGGCCCTGATGGGTCTCCTGCCGGTCACCTGAGGATCCTCCCCCGCGAGGAGACCCGAAGT
>JBIILZ010000124.1:0-10695 GCA_044338255.1 Planctomycetota bacterium
CAGCTTACGAACGAGACTGCCGACAACTCGTCAGATCAGCGCAAAAACGCAGGCCTGGACGCTCGCGACCGCGCGAACGACTGGCACCATTTGGACACTTCGCAGGGGGTAAGTGAATGCCATTGCCCCTAGGCCATGCCCAATGCGTTATCTGCGAAGCACGAATGCATGGATAATTTTCAGAATTGGTGGCACGGATGGATGTGTATCACTGCATTGTTGGCCATAATCGGGCTCAACAGTCGCGGTTTATCTGCCCAAGACCTTGTTATCGGGAGTGGATGGAATCACAGTTTTGGGATCACATCTGGTGCGGTCTTCAGTTGGGGCTTAGATGGCGACGGCCAGCTGGGAGATGCGCAAACGGTCGATGTGCGTACTCCCAAGTTGATCTCTGGCTTTTCCGGCATTGTTGAAGTGGTGGGCGGGCGCTACCACACCTTGGCGCGAGCCAATGATGGTCGGCTGTGGGTCACCGGTCGAAATTCTAGCGGCCAGCTGGGCCTGGGAAATACATCGGGGGTTCAGGTACCGACGTTAGTCCCGATGTTGGGAGTTCAGCAGGTGGCAGCGGGCAGTGATCATAGCGCGATCCTGCTCACTGACGGGACGGTGTGGAGCTGCGGCTACAACGGGTATGGCCAGTTGGGTCTGGGCGATACGAACAATCGCGCGAGTTTCACGCAGATCACCGGCTTATCGAACATCGTGCACATTGAGTGTGGCGAGAACTTCAGCATGGCGGTGGAGGGCAGTGGGGCGGTGTGGGCGTGGGGCTATAATGCCTACGGTCAATTGGGCGACGGCACGTCATCGCAGCGCAACGCACCGGTACGCCTGGGTGCTAACCAAAGGGGACAGGCCACCTTATTTTTTTGCCTCATCCGCAGAATCTATGGGTCATCGGTGGCTCAGGTAGTGCGCCAAGCTGGTGAAAAAGCGCTATTTCCAACACATCATCGCTGCGGTTTCCGTATGCGCGGCGCATGCCGACCTTGGCCTTGTTGTTGAGCCCCGCGACGACCCCCGACGAGAATACCTTTCCAGCGCGGAAATAGTTGAGGATCAGGTGTCGATGGACGCGGAAGGATTTGGCCATGGCCATCATGGGCTTGATCCGTGAGCGCATGACGCGTCGACACCAGTCATCGAGGAAGTCCCCGGCGTGCTCGGGGATTGAGTAGATCCAGAGTCGGTCGAGGTCGAGTCGGAAGAAATAGGCTTTGATGGTGGTGAGGTTGAGGTTGACCGGATTGGCGAAGATGTCTTTGCGATGTCGCCGTTGCTTGGGCGTCAGGTTGATGGGCTTCTTGAGCCAGATCCATCGCGTGCGGACCAAGACGGCTTTGCCCTTGGCGCGCAGTTTGGCCATCTCTGTTCGTCTGACCTGGTCGACAGCGAGCCCGAGTTTGGCTACGAGGTGGAAACGGTCGAGGACGTTGATGGCCTTGGGTGCATGCTTGGCGATGAGGGTGAGATAGGGCTTCCACATATCGGTACAGAAGAACTGGATCTTGTCGCGTCGTTCCTTGCCAAACCAGACGAAGAATTGCCGAAATGATTTCTTCGTTCGTCCACGTCCGATCCATAACAGTCGGCGACAGCCGGTGTCGATCTGATAGACCAACGTCAGATAGCGTTGTCCGTGCGAGCGCTGAATTTCATCGACACCAAGGGCGGTAACGAGTTCGAGATCCTGGTTGGCCTTGCCGTACGCAACTACCCAAGACACCGCTCGATACACGGCATCTCAGCCGACATGGAAACGTTTTCCGGCTTCCTTCCACGTCGTCACCTTCGCCCAACTCGTCAGAAAAATCATGAAGACGGTAGTCATCGGGCTCTTGCCCTGTGCCCACGGAATTTGCTCAACCACCACCCGATCACATGGCGTACACGACACGCGTCGCATGGGATAGATGAGCTGAACTGGAATCCCCCACAGTGGCACCATCAGAAAAGTTCGTGCCGGCAACCGATCATACGTCGGCCCGGCCGTCCCGCAGACCGAGCAGATTGGTCGATCCCGACGGTGCGGATGAATGCGACAACGCAGGGTCTCTGCGCCTCGCTTGCCTGACAGGCACATGGTCTCGTAACTGAACCCCTTGATCGGATAAACGTGTCGCAGCAAAGTCTCAATGTGCATCGCCCTGGCCTCCCTTTTACCGAGGGCCGGATTCACCGGTCAGCCAGGGCGATGCACGTGATTTCACCTCCAACGGTTAGCTGAGCCCCGCCGGAGGCACGACCACCCTCAGAACACGTAGATACCCAGGCACCGCCGAAGGCGGCGAGCGCCGTCTCCGGCGCGATGCCCTTGACAGCGAGCACGGTGGGCACGCTCGACGGGGGTGAAGGGCTGAAGATTCCGAACTCGCTCTCATCCATCGGTCCCTTCGCCGCCGACGACACGCCCGCCGCGCACAGCGGTCAAGGGTGCCGATCGCACACTGACATCTCAATTTTCGCCGTCAGGCGATCAAATGACCCACGAATTCACCGGAAGACCCCCTTTTTTTCGGGCGATGTAATCGCCAGGTCTTTATTGTCCGATAGATGGTGTCTCGCTTCAGATTCAGACGTTCGCCGATCTGCGGATCGCTTAGGCCCTGGTCGATCAGAGCCTGGATCTCACGCAACCGTTCGAGCGTCACCTCCGGTCCTGCGCGCACCGACCGCTTCCGTTCGAAGAACGACCGTGCACCGCCGGCGCGATACTGCTGCAACGCTCGCTTCACGCTGATCGCCGACACCCCGAACGCCCGCTCTACCTCGACCAGCTTGCAGGCGCCGCCGTCGCAGAGCATGCTCGACTGGTGTCGAAATGACGCCGTATCGCATTCGCCATGCGAGGCCAGTGGCATGCCTTGATGGAACCACCACACGATGCCATGACGCCGCACGACCGAGACGGGATCGCTGACATGGATCGGTTCGTCGTCGTAGCGCGGTAGGCACAGCTGGCGTCCGCTGGGCGGGATTGCGGGCGTATCGGGCGACGGCATACCCGGCATGGTCTCGACTCGCGATCCGCGGCGAATGGCACGTCGGCTTGACGGTGCCGAGGATAGAACGGCAGAGATACCGGCAATTATGCGGAAATCGGCGCGCACGCTGTGGACTGGGCGAAATCAGGCGATCCGGGGCCCTGAATCTATGTCCTGCCCGAAGGCAAATCAGCCAGCAACGAGCTGACGCTCGACCGCGCTTACGCGTGGTTCGGTGTCTGCACTCGCCCATCCCGCAACCGCTAGCACAGCGATCCCAATAGCGTTATGAAGCAAGGCTGAAACCAATGGTCCTACCAGCCCGGCGGCGGCGATCACGACCAGGAGACCGGTACCGGCGAGAGCGAGGATGATCGAGAGCCTGAGCGCCGCCCCGGCGCGGCGCGCCAGCCGGATCGCCTGGGGCAGACAACGCAGATCGTCACCAGTGAGCACGGCATCGGACGCGGCGAGCGCAGCCCCAGCGGCTCTGCGTCCCATGGCGACGCCAACCACTCCAGCCCGCAGCATCAAGGCATCATTGATGCCATCGCCGATGACCAGCGGCTTGCGGCCGGATGCCAGAACTCCTCGGAGGCGCTCCAGTTTGTCTGCGGGCAGGAGGCCACCCGCGTGCTCGTCGGCACCGACCATTTCCGCCACTGGAGCCACGACTTCGGCGCGGTCACCCGAGAGTACGCATTGCAGATTCAGGCCCAGGGAGCGCAAGTCCGCCAGCGCAGCCTTGGCTTCCGGACGCAGAGGGTCGATGAAGGCCAGCCAACCGAGTAGACGCCCACCGGCGGCGACGGCGACCAGCGTTCTGGCATCATCAGCCGGAGGAATCGCTGCGATCCCGAACGTGGCCAGCAGTTCGCTCCGGCCGAGCATGGCCTGAACACCGCCACAGATTCCGGAGACGCCGAGTCCGGGATGTTCGACGGTATCCATCGCCGGCAGGATTCCGAGCTGGGCCTCGCGAATGGCCCGACTCACCGGATGATGACTGGCCGCCGCCAGGCCAGCAGCGACCGCGAGCACCTGCTTTTGATCCACGCCTTCTGCCGGCAACACCGCATCCAAGGCTAACGTCCCACGGGTGAGAGTCCCGGTCTTGTCGATCAGCAGGGTGTCGACCACTGCCAAACGTTCGAGTACGGCACCAGCAGACAGGAGCATACCGCGCTTGGCCGAAGCGGCGATGGCCACGACCGCGGTCGCAGGCGCTGCGAGAGCGAGGGCGCACGGGCAGGCGGCCACGATCACCGCCAGGGCAGTGGACAGTGAACCAGAAGCGAAACCGGCCGCCATGGCCACGATCAGCACCAAGGGCAGATAGGTACCGGCATAGCGTTCGAGCACCCGTACCGCCGCCGGCTTGAGATTCTCAGCTTCTGTCAAAAGCCGCTGGACGGCGCCCAACACCGTCTCTTGGCTAGCGCGATCGACAACCATGCGCAGCACACCCTCGTGGTTGACGCCCCCGGCCAGCACGCTGTCGCCCGGACCAACGGATACGGGCAGGCTTTCCCCGGTGACCGCCGCCGACGCCACATGGGAACGTCCGGACACGATCCGACCATCGGCAGGAATGGCATCGCCTGGGAGCAGCTCGACTAGGTCGCCGATCTGCAGCTGGTCGGAGTCGACCTCTTCGCGGATCTCGCCGCGCAGTCGCCTAGCTTGGCTGCGCCGCAGACCTTCTAGAGCGGCGATGGCGGCTCTCGAGCCACGCATGCTGCGCTCCTCGAATACATGGCCGGCAAGCAGAGTTAGCGGTACCGCCACCGCGGTCAGCAGATCACCCGCGGCCCAGGCCGCCACGGCGACAATCAGCACCAGCAGGTCCGCAGTCCCATGCAGATCCTCGCGCCACAATGCGCGCCAGGCACCCGGGATGATCAGGGCTACCACCGGTATTGCCGCCACCGCATACAACGTTTGGGACAGCTCAGTTTGCCCAGGATCAGCCAATTGGATGGTGAATCCCGTGCCGAGCACAGCAGCAGCTCCCAAAGCGACCACACCGGGAGATATGCTCATGGCGCCACCACTCCCAGTCGGGCTGATTCGCCGGCAGGAATGACCACCAAGCGTTGGACCTGTCGGAGCAGGAGGGTGCACTGTTCACGCCAATGGGCTTCGAGCACTTCGCCGCGCGGCCTGCCGGCGTCGATCACCTGATGCAAAGCCGTGATTGGCGCGAGGGCCGTGCGTTGCGCCGCCACGCGCTCGGCAGCCGTGGCAGCCGCGGATTGCACCAAGACGTCAGCATCGATCCGCGCCCGGCTACGTACCCAGCCGGCCCGATTCTCGGCCTCTGCCAGACTGCGAGAACCCTCGGCAGCCGCATCTTGGACGGCCGCGAACGCAGCCTTGGCAGCGAGCGGCGGCAAGACCGTCAGATCGACGCGGCGCACCACCACCCCCAACGGTAGACCTGCATCAAGCCAACCCTGGATGCGACCGGCGAGGCGGATGCGGAAGGCCTGCGGATCACCGGTGACCAGTCCGGCCAAGGGTGTGCCCGCCGTCTCCGCAATGAGGGCAGCGCATCCCGCCCGCCGCAATCCTTGGTCGACATCGGCGACCCGCAGGGCATAGATCCGAGGATCTTTCAAGGAATAGACGATGGTCGCCTGCGCCTGGATTAGGGCTCCATCAGCCGTCAGCAGCCGACCGCGGCGGGCCACGCCATCTTCGACCATATCCATGATTTCGAGCGTCAATTGTCGATCGGGACCCGGCAACACCAGGATCTCGGCCAAGGGACGCGGCGGATAGAGCAGCAGGCCGGGAGTGCTACGGACCTCCTGCACCTGACCCCAGGCCAAGACCACCGCCTGTTCTCCGGCACGTACCACCCGGACTCCAGACGTGAGCCAACCGAGCACCAGCAGGGCGCCAACCACAGCCCCCAGACGCAGACCCCGGGCCAGCGGATGGCGGCTCATCGCCGCTCCCCCTGCAGTTCAGCGCGGCGGATGATATCTGGATCGAGTACCGGCTGGGTGGGAGTCCCCGGTCGATTCATCAGGGCGTCGAAGGGCGCGGCATCGGCGCGCAGAACCAGTGCCGTGGGCCGTTCGAATACCAGCCGCACCGCATCCAGTGAACGCACTAGCCGGTAGAGTTCCGGATCCTTCCGCCAAGCCTCCGCAACCAGCGCGGAAGCGCTGCGGATGCCTTCAGCGGTGGTGGTGGCGGCGGTGGCGCGCGCCTCGGCCATGGCCGTGCGTGCCGCTGCCTCGGCCTCGGCCACCAGTTGGCCTGCACGTTCCTGACCGGCAGCGCGGATGCGGGCGGCAGCGGCGTTGCGCTCCTCGACCATCGCCGCCACGGTCGCCTCGACGATCCGCTCGGGCAGCATGAGTCGTTCCAGGCCCACGGCCTGGATGACGATGCCATAGCGCACCGCTTCCGAACGTAGGCGTTCGGAGAGCGCGGATTCGAAAGCCGGCAAGGTGGTGGAAGCCCCTGCCCCGAGCAATTCGGCCAGCCGGAAGCGGCCGGAGATCGTCTGCATCCCCGAACCGAGTAGCCCACGCAGATGGGCGGTTGCGGTCACCTGATCGCCATCGACCGCCCGTACGAAGGCCAACACGGCTTCTGTTGTTCGACCGACCTGCCACCCGGCAAAACTTTCCACAGCGAGCGTCGCGCCATCGGCGGTCTGCACATCGTAGACCCCGGAAGAGGAGCTGCGCAGACGCAGATCGATCAGGCGCAGACGTTCGATCGGGGGCGGCAGATGCCAGATGATGCCAGGCTCGCTGGTCACCCGCACGGGAGCCCCGAAACGCAGAACCACGGCCGCCTGCCCATCGCGGACGACCGTCAGGCAGGTGGCCAGACCCAGGCCCAGGAACACGGCGAAGGCCAGCCCGGCTCGCAAGGAGTGACGGAGTCGATCAGCGGACATGGCGTGGTCGCATAGGAGCAGTGAGATCGATCCCCAACCCGACTGGTAGGGGAATGCGATGATCGATGAGTGTCAGGGTCCGGCCTTCATCATCGCCCTTGGTGACGGCGCCGATGCGTTTTTCTAGCGCGACCGCCTCGGGTGCCTCACGCCAGGCGGAAGCCTCGGCCGCGGTCTCGCGTTGACGCACCACCACTTCGGACAGGGCTTCGGCAGCGGTCGCGGTGGCATTGAGCCCGATGCGGCGAATCTGGATTTGCGCTTCTGCGAGCATGGTTTCGCGTCGGATGCGGGCGACTGCCACAGCCCCGGAGGCCTCGCATTCCGCCGCCTGCACCGCGAGGAAGGCCGGAGCTGCAGCTAAAGGCGGGTGGATGGCTTCGCAGGAGATCAGCGTGACTTCGAGGCCGGTGCCGAGGCGGGTGAGTTCAGCCGCCAAGCTCCGACGCATCCGTTCGGCAAGCACCGCGCGATCGGCACCCAACAGACCGGCGGGCGTCTGGGTCGCAAATACGCCCTGGATCCAACGTCGGGCCAGGGCCGACAGCAGCTTGGCCGGATCAGCGGTGCGCAGCGCCGCAGCCATGATCGCTTCCGGATCCGCAGCCACCCGCCAATGAATCACTAGGTCGGCATTGATGATCTCGACCAGACGCACACCACGACGGTCGCCTTGACCCGCATCGGCGGCGGTCAGGAAAAAAACTTCACGGCCATGCGGGCGATGCCATTGACGATCCTGCGCTTGCACGCTGAGGCCGTCGATCGCCCCGGCGGCAATCGGCAATTCGGCCCCGGACAGCGCTAAACGGTGCTCGACCCCATATTCCACCCGCACCACCTGATTCCATGGCCAGGGTGCATGCACATGCAGACCAGGTCCGAGAACTTCACGCGGGGCGCCCCGCTCAAGCAAGACCCCGGCTTCGGCGACCCGCAGGGTGGTGACGCCGGTCAGAGCCCACAGCAGCAGCAGCGCACCGCCCGCCATCCAGGGCACCGCCCGCAGCAAAGGACGCAGGCCGACATGTTCGCCCACGAGCCTCCGACCTGCCAGCAACCACCTCCGGAGCTGGCGTGGTCCATGTGCCAAGGCAGCCGCCACGGGCATGGGCAGCGCGGGCAAGAAAGCACTCAACGTCGCCTCGGCCGCGAGCAGGAGCAATCCTCCCGCGACGATCTGCAGGCCCAGCACCGGCGAGAGACCAGCCAAGGGCAGCGCTAATCCAACGAGACCGGCGACTGCCAAGAGATGCGCCGCAGCCTGGGTCAGCGGACGGGCCATGGCCTGCAAGGCCGCCGCAGCCCCCACCAGCGCCAAGCTCCAGGTCAGGGTCAGTCCTGATCCAGAGAGCGCCTGCCATCCGGCCAGCCCAGCCGCCACGAGGCCAGGCAAGCCCAGCAGACGCGGCCAACGCCGGGACGGCAACAGGGCATACAGGCCCAGGGCGATCGCAGCGACGATCAACCACGCCGCTGACGGCACTACTGGCAGCATTAAGCGAAGGCCGGGAACAAACGATGCCGCCAGCGGCAAAGCCGCGGCGGCACCGAGCATCCAGGCCGTGAGAATCCACGGCCAGGTACGCATGAGCGTCAAGGGGCGATCCGACCCAGACGCGACAGGGCCAAGGCGTCACCGACGTTCCACGCAGGGGTGGAGCCGGGCAGCGGGGACCACGCCACACCGGTCGGCATCGACGACGGCTTGGCCAAGATCAGCTGCCCGCCTTCGGCATGCGCTCCATTCAACTTGGCAATGCTGCCGGAGGCATTCCGCACCGAGTGGGCCTGGATAGCGAACACATAGGGAACCCGATCAGCAGTGGCGAGCGAGGCGGGGCCTTCGACGATGCCGGTGGATTCCCAATTGCCGGGGCCGTTACCGCCGGTTTCGACGCCACCCGGGGTTGCGGAATCGATCGCTGCTTGGTTGCATTCGAGCAGGAACTTGACCTTGCCGTCCGCAGGATTGAAGGTCAAAACCCGACCGTTGCGGCGTTCGGTATAGAGGAGCGTGTCAACGGTCGAATTGCGATCCTCCTGGAGCACGACCAGGCCCTTACTGTCGACCACCAGGTTGTCATACGCCACACCTTGGCTAGTCGCAGTGGCGCCATTGCCGGTGCCGCCCGCGCCGCCTCCCTGAAGCATCCGCTGCACGGTCGCCGCACCGATCGGATCCGTTCCATTGAGGACCATCTTGTAGAGACGACCGAACTTGTTGTCGTTGCGACCACCCGTGGTGCAGAACCAGATGGTGCCCGGATTAGCGGGATCCTCATGCAGATCCTCGACGCGGGTGAAGCTGGTGCTGTTGCGGACGCCGCTGGTAGAGCCTTCGACGAAGGTCTTGATGTCGGCACCGGTGGCAGCCGTCGCGGTAGCGGCGGGCACTTCAGTCCAGCTCGCAGCCGTGGCCGTGCTCGGGATCAGCAGATCCGCACTCGTCGCATCGAGCGAGCCGACGGTGGCTTCAGTGTCCGCCCCTGAAATCTTCAGAACGTACAGTTTGCCATTCGCAGCCGCGAGACCATTCGGATCGGTAGTGGTCTGGGTTCCGACCCACATGTAGACCTCGCTATCGAGCGAATCGCCGTCCTCGGTGCTGAGGAGCACGGTCTTGGTGTTGTTCTGGGCGCGGTAGTTCTTGAGCGCAAAGACCTGTTCCTTGGAATAGCGGCCCAGACCGGTGATGGCCTCAGCCGTGCCCGACGGATAGCAGGCCCAACCCTGGCTGTTGCCATCTGATTCCTCAGCGGCGAACCACACCGGAACCTCAGAACCGCTGACGGGATCAACGAAACCAGTGGCCGCGAGGTAGCCCGAGCAAAAGCGACCGAAGTTGTAGCCGGTCTGTGCCACCGTCTTGGCTGAAGTGTCGACGTTGATCGTCCCGACTTCCACGCCTTCGTTAACCAGCTTGGTGATCAGGTTACGTCCACCGAGGCAGCGCCAGGAGTCGTCAAACTGGAACACTGAAATCCGGGCGCCCTTTATGGTGCCGGTGAAATCCTTACTGAAATCCGTGGACACAGTATTGCCCAGCTCGTGCTGCATCCAGACCCAGTTCGAGCCACCGCTCTGGAAGTAGCCCAGGCCATCGGGGATGCCGGTCATAGCGAAGGTCTTGGTGACGTCAGCGGTCCAGTTCGGATAGCTGCCGGTCAGGAGCGGGACGTTATCGCCGACGGTCACCAGCGGCATGATTTCGAAGCCACTGCCAGGCAGGGCCAAGGCATAGGGCGCGACTTTCGTTTGCCCGGCTGAATTCAACGTCGTGCTGGCGGAGGGAATAGGTGCAGACGGGGCGGCATCGTCATTGTTTCCGCAGCCGGTCAGGCCGAGGGTAAGACTGATGGCTGGTACGATGACCAGCAAGCGTGGATCGATCGGCATGAGAGCTCCTTGAGGTTGGAGTTCCTTAAACCTTCTGAGCCAAGGGCTGATGAAGGGCAGACCTGGAATAGGCTAAGTGCATTCACCTAGGAGATGCCAAGAGCAAAACTTATAGCCAAAACTTATAGCCACCCAAAAAACTTATAGCCACCCAAAAAATCCCCCGCTGTACGCGGCACCGCGTCCCGGCGGGCGGTGGGGTGAGTGCCCTGTCTTTTCGCCAATTGAAAACACCCCCGGCCGCACAACCAAGTTCGACCAAAAAGAAACACCCCCAACCTGTGCGGCCGGGGGTGTTTTCAATTGGCGGAGAGAGGGATTCGAACCGCGAGGACGGCCGAAGAGGGGCCACCTGCGTGGCCCCGTGCCGCCGCAGCCCGACCG
>JBIILZ010000034.1:0-34108 GCA_044338255.1 Planctomycetota bacterium
GCGACCAGCGACCAGCGACCAGCGACCAGCGACCAGCGACCAGCGACCAGCGACCAGCGACCAGCGACCAGCGACCAGCGACCAGCGACCAGGGACCAGGGACCAGCGACCAGCGACCAGGGACCAGCCCATTCATCCTACGCCCACCCCAACCGATCCTGCATCGTCGCATCCATACTCTCGCGTAGATACCGCAACCGCAGCCTCGCTCGGGAGGTGGCATGCTGCTGCAGATTGGCGATGAGATTGATCAACCGCCGCCGTAGGTGCTGATCCTCCTTGCCGAGATCGGTGATGGCGAGGAAGTCGACCATGACTTCGACGAGATCCGAACGTTCGTCGTCGGCGTAGTAATCTTCGGCTGCCAATTGCACCAGCCGCGCCGCCGCCCGGCCGGCGAGGGTGCTCAGATACGTCCCCGTCCCGCTGATGAAGACACGCGCCAGGGCCCGCGCGATGGTCAGCTGATTGGCGGCGATGAGCAGTGCCTCGGCGGCCTGCACCCGTTGTGAAGGTGGACACTCGCGACGCTCGGCGAGGGCGGCGATGGTCTCGCCCAGTTCGCGGATGTTGCCCGGGCCCCAGACGATCTCCCAAGCGGCAACGCGACGCCATTGCCGGCACATCCGCTCCATGATCTTCTGCTGCAATTCAGGTGCGACGGTCGCTGCCGCGCCGATCTGGGCCAAGGCGCGCAAGACCTGCGGAATGGCATCGGTGTGGCGGGTGAGCGCGTCATCGAGGATGTAGGTCAGCTCGAGATTGCCGAGATCGGTTTCGGTGGTTACCGGGGCATCGGGGACATTCTCTTGCAGCGTGCGCAGCAGGCGTTCGGTGAGATCGATGCGGATGTCGGGAGCGCAGACGGCGCTCGCCACGAGTGGTCCCAGGGCCAGCAGGCCCTGGTCGCCGAGGCCGTTGGTGGCGGCCAGGACCCGCCCATGCAGCTCGACGGAGGCGGCGGGATCGGCGGCCACCAGGCGCGCTGCCGCGACCACCAGCGCCGTCCGTTCGTTGGTCTCGACGACGCGGTTGACTGCGGTTAGCAGGCGCTCGATCGCCGGCGTGGTGTCGGTACCGCCGACGATCGTGAGGTCGCCGATGAGTTCGATGCACAGTAGCCGCACTTCAAGGCGCGGATGATCGGCCAAGGCCTCCCACAGCGCCGTCAGGGCGATGACGCCGAGCGACACTACGCAGGCGGCCACGACCTCACGCGAGCGGTCGTCATGGAAGCGGGCGACGGTTTCGACGGTGGGCTCGACCAGGGCGAGACGGGCGGCGGGGCTGGCTGGCAGCAGGGCCGGCAGCTGTTGTTCGAGCAGGGCGATGAGGTGCGGCCCACCGGCCTCGCGCAACAGGCGCCGGCAGGTGGCGGCGAGGCGCTCGCCATCGGCCGGACTGACGACGCCGTCGCGGCAGAGATCGGCGAGCAGCCAATAGACGCTGGTGTCGAAGGCCCGGGCATAGAACGGGGCCTCGATGTGCGCCAGCATCCCGGCCAGCGGGCGGTCGGCGAGAAAGGCATCCAGCCGACGCAGGGCGGCGGCCAGGGCCATGCGTTCGCGCGGCGCCGGCTCTGCTGCCAGCAGCAGGCCGAGGCCGCGCGTAAGCAACGCACTGATGCCCCCTGGTGAGGTCACGGGTGAGGCCGTGGGCGCCGCCAAGAGCACGATCAGTTGCGCGTCCTGATCGACATCCATGCCGAGATTGCGCGTCAGCAGGGCATCGACGCGCTCGCGGTCGTGGAGCTGCAGTTCGCGCACCAGTTCGAGCAGGCTGAGTTTGCGCGGCAGCAGCAGCTCGAATAGGCGTTCGAGGCTGGCGTGACCAGCAAGCACCGGGGCCAGGCCGCGGGTGAGCGCGACCAGTCCGGGCGTTGCCAGCCCGCGCGACAGCTGCGCGAGCACGGCGGCGATGGCCAGCTCCTGCTGGGCGACGGGCAGTCGCGACAGCGGCTCGGCTTGGCGTGCAAGGGCGACATCGTCACCGCGCTGAATGGCGCGGATGGCATCGACCACCGCGACATGGGCACCGCTGGCCATGAGCAGGGCGATGGCCCGCTCGCGAACCATCTCGGCGCCGTCGGCGAGCAGCATCGGCATCAATTCGCAGACCACCGGCAAGGGCGGCATGGCGTAGCGCAGCTGTTCAAGGGCGGCGGCACGCTGGTCATCGGCGCGCGCCGCCAGCAGGCCTTCGACCGGACCGCGCAAGGACGGCGCGAGCTGGGCGACGACGGCATTGATGCCTGCCGGGGCGGCTTCCTGAACCGGCTGCAACGCTGCCGTCAAGAGATTGCCGACCTCGTCGCTGAGCGCGATCACGCGTACGCCATCGGCGGCGGTGGTCAGGAGCAGATCCTCTTGGTCGAATTCCTTGGCCAGGGCAGGGAAGCCCTCAGCGGTGACAGTCTTCAGTCGCCGGTCAAGGAGCAGGCCACCCTTGTCACCGGTCACGCCGCTCGCCACCAGGGACTGCAGTGCCGCCTCGCTGACGGCGAGGCCATCTTGCAGCAGGGCCCCCAGGCGCAGCAATAATTTCATGTCCCCTTGTACCAGGCGCTGGATCAGAGGGGCGTCGGCAGCACGCAGGCCAGTAAGCATGGGCAGTCTCGGGTAAATCGCAGCGGGAAGACGTCTATTTGACCCACTCGCCGGCAACTGCCAAGGACGGACCTGGCCGCCGCAGGAAAGGGGCAATGTTTGCACCTCCTCGCCCAGGGGTTAGGACGAACATTCGGAGATTTCGCGCATGGCCGAGCAGAACTCATTGTCGCCCGAGTTAATTGTCCTCTCGAAGAAATTAAGTCAGTCGCAGGCCGAATACGACAGCTTGCGTTCCTCGATGGTCCAGCAGGTGTCGCATTTCCGTAAGCTGGTCAAAGCCATCTTCGACCTCGACGACGGCTATTTCGGTGGCCGCTTCCAATCCCTGGAAGGCAACGATGGCAAGACTCCGCAGCAGGACCTGGTCGTGGCCCTGCGCGTCGTCGAGGCCATTTCCGAAGAGCTGCAAGGAGCGACGGCCTTCGCCGACAGCCCCTTGCTGCGCGATCAGGTCGCCAACCTGGTGTCGGCCATCGACGAGCTGCGCACGGTCTCGATCGAGACCGATCGCAGTGCCACCCAGGCCTTGAGCTTCGCCGGCGTCACCGCCGCGGGTGCGACCTTCCCCGCACGCACCTTCCCCGACAACAATCCCCTTGCCTGTCTCACCGAGGCGGTCGGCTTTCTGCGCGATCTGCAGAGTCTGGTCGGACGTCTGAAGGACCGCGTCGGGGCCCTGGTGCTGTTGGCGCGTGAAGCCGACGATGCCCGCAACGAGGCCGAGGCGGCGACCGCCAACGTCGTCGAATCGCGCAGTTCCGAGCGCGTCTCGGCCTCGCTCGCCGCCGAGCTCAGTGCCCGCGATGCGGAGCTGGCGGCGCTGCGTAGCCATTCGATCAAAGAACAGGAAGCGCACGGCGAGGAGATCCGCCGCATCCGCGGAGAGATCCGTGACCGCCTCAGCGAAGCCCACCAGGCCCTCGCCCGCGAAGTCGACCTGCATCGGTCCGACATCGCCGAGGCCCGTGGGCTGGTGGCCGAGATCGAACACCTCGCCGCCGCCGATCCCGAAGCTGCCAGCAGTGACGATCTCGATATCACTCTCGGCGTGCTGCGCGATGCGCTGACCGCCGAGGACGCGAGCAGCGATCCGGGCAGCGATGCCGGTCTCAGCGCCTTGATGGCCGCGGCCGATGCCGTGCTCATGCAATGGGCGCGACTGGTCAATGAGCGCGCGGCTTCGGCGGCCAAGGAGCTCTCGACCCTGCGCTGGCAATTGGGTGAGACCGCCGCCCGTAGTGAAGCCCTGCTTGCGGAAGTGGCCGACCTCAAGGCGGATAATCGCCGTCTGCACGAGAGCGAAAAGGGCTTCACCACCGCCCGCGAAGCCGTGGCCAAGGAATTGTCGACCCTCCGTACCCAGGTCGCCGAACAGTCCCGGCAGTTGCATGGCCATGAGCTGAGTCTCAAGGCCTGTGACGAGGTGGCCCAGCGCGCCAAGGAGCACGAGCAGCGCTTGAGCGACGACCTCAACAAAGAGCGCAGCGCGCGCACGGATGAGCGCACGCGTCACCAGGAAGCCCTGCGTCTGGCGCAAAGCGCCGCCCAGGAAACCGTCAGCCAGTTTGAAGGCGTGATCCAGCGTGCGCGTAGCGCCGCCGAAGACGCCGAGAAGCAGCTCACCGAGGTCCGCGGGCAGTTCGCCACGGTGCGCGCCGAGGCCGAAGCGGCGCGCGCCGACACCGCCCGCGCCCAGGCCGAGGTCACCCGCCACAGCGAAGCCCTTCAACAGGCGCAAGCACGCGAGGAGCAGGCGAACAAGTCCCGCGAACAGGCCGAGCTCGGACTCAGCGAACTGCGTAGCAAGGCCGATGCGGCGCACGCTGAACAGGTAACGCAGGCAACTCAGGCGGTAAAGTTGCGCAGCGAGATCGCCGGTCTGCAAGCGGCGCTGGTGGCCGCTGAACAGTCCCTGGCGGCTGCCGTTGCCCGCGAACAGACCGCAGGCGAAGACCGCGAGCGCATCACCAGCGACCTGCGTCAGCGTCTCGAGGCGGCTGAACAGCAGCTCGCAGTGAGTCAGCAGCAGATGCTCGCTAGTCAGCAGCACCTGCTCGCTATCCAAAAGGAGCATGCCGCCGGTCAGCAGCAACAAGCCGCCCTCGAGCGCGAAGTCGCTGCCCTCACCGCCGTCAGCGAGGCCCTGGCCGGCAGCGAAGCCAAGGCCGCCGAGGTCGCCGTGCGTCTGCAGCAGGCCGAGCAGGCCTCGGCCTCGGCCACCGCCGAATGCGCGCGTCTGACCGGCGAACTGCAGCGCGTGCACAGCGAGTCGCAGGCCCGTGAACGCCATGCCAGCGAAGCCGACGATGAACGCGGACGCGTCCATACGCTGCTCTCCGAACGCGACCAGCGCATCGCCGAGTTGGCCCTGGAAGCCGAGCAGCTGCGGCCGGCCTGGCGTGCCGCGCAGACTCTCGCCGATCAGACCGCCGCCGAACTGACGCGCCTGAAGACGGTGCACGCCGGGGCCGTTCTGGCGCGCGACACCGCGCTGGCGGATCTCGCCGGCAAGCTGACCTCGGAAGCCGCCGCCACCGCCGAGCGCGACACCGTCCAGGCGGCCCTGGTCACCGCCTACGCCGAGCGCGATCGCCTGCAGAGCCAGAGCGAACGCCAGCGCGTCGATCTCGAGGCCCAGGCCGAGGCCCAGCGGGGGCGCGAAGACGAATTCGGCGCCCGCCTGAGCGACATCACCCGCCAACTCGGTGATGCCAAGAACGTCTCCGAAACCGTCCAGGCCGAGAATGAACGGCTGCGCGCGGAGATCGACAAGACCGCCGCTCAGGCGGAGCGCGTCGAGACGCGCAGCGCCACTGAGATCCGCGCCACCGCCGAGTCCGCAGCCCGTGCTGAACGCAAGGCTACGGAATCGACCAAGCTGCTTGATTCGGCGGTGGCCCGCGCCGGCAAGCTCGAAAGCGAACTGGCGGCAACCAAGGCCGAGCTCGCCGAGCTGGCCGTGCAATTGCAGCAGGCGCAGCAGGGGGAAAGTAATTACGCCGACCGCGTCGAGACCGAAGCCGCCATCGGCAATGCCAATGCCGCGCGCTGGACCAACGAACGCAATGAGCTGTTGGCACTGGTCAAGGCCGCCAAGCTGGCGGTGCAGAACGCCAAAATCGCGCGCGAGAGCGACCTCCAGCGCATCGCCGAGCTCGAAGGCCAGCTGACCATCATCGGTGCCCTCAAGTCATGACCTTCCAGGCCTGTTACCTCAGCGGCGTCAGCATCGACGAGGAGGCCGAGCAGCAGACGGTACTGGTCAACGAACGCGGCGGCGCCCGACGCTTCCCCATCGCCATCGGCCAGATGGAAGCCCTGGCCATCGATCGGGCCGTGAAGGGCCAGGTCTTCCCGCGGCCATTGACCCATGACCTGCTGCTGGTAACGGTCGATGCCTTGCACGGAGAGCTCAACGAGATCCGCATCACCGACGTGCGCGGTGGAACCTTTTACGCCGAACTGGCGATCACCCGCGCCGATGGCAGCCATATCGAAATCGACTGCCGCCCGAGTGATGCATTGGCCCTACTCGTCCGTCGGCCGCATGTCGCGTTGCTGGTGGCGGAGACGGTGCTCGCGGAAGTGTGCGGCTGAGGATTTTTGACGCGATTATTTTAGGGTGATTGAGTTGGGATTTGAGAGAGAGAGAGAGGTGTGGGTTGTTGGTTGGTCTCTGGTCTCTGGTCTCTGGTCTCTGGTCGCTGGTCGCTGGTCGCTGGTCGCTGGTCGCTGGTCGCTGGTCGCTGGTCGCTGGTCTCTGGTCTCTGGTCTCTGGTCTCTGGTCTCTGGTCTCTGGTCCCTGGCCCGCAGCTACGCTCCTGTCGCCGCCCGTGGTCCCGCCCGTCCGCTGGGTAGTGGTGCCAAACTGAGATCGGCGATCTCGCCGCGTCGCCACTGCTGATGGCCGAGGGCTGCGATCATCGCCGCATTATCGGTGCAATAGCGCGGTTGCGGCAGGAGCAGCGTTAGTCCCCGTGCGAGGGCTTCGTGTTCCAGGCGGGTGCGCAGACCGCGGTTGCAGGCCACGCCGCCGCCGACGGCGAGGGTGCGTACACCCTCCTGTTTGGCGGCGAGCAGGAGCTTGGTGGTGAGCACCTCGACCACCGCCGCCTGGAAGCTAGCGCAGGCATCGCAGATGCCGTGGGCATCCAAGGTCAGGGGATTCTTCCCCTGGGGACCACGGACGGCGTAGAGAAAAGCGGTTTTCAAACCGCTGAAGCTCAAACGCAGGGTGTCATCGGTGAGATAGCTGCGCGGCAGCGGGAAACGCTGGGCATCGCCGCTGGCAGCCAGGCGATCGAGGGCCGGACCTCCTGGATAGCCGAGGCCGAGGATGGCGGCTGCCTTATCGTAGGCTTCACCGGCGGCGTCGTCGATGGTTCCGCCCAGCAGGCGCAGCTGTCCGGGGCCGGTGGCGTGGTAAAAATGGCTGTGGCCGCCAGAGGCGACGAGGCCCACCAGCGGATAGGGGACTTGCGGCCGATCGAGATGTACGGCCCCGAGGTGGGCTTGGATATGATCGACGGCGATCAGGGGGATGGCACAGCGGGCGGCGATAACCTTGCCGGCGGTGACGCCGGTGAGCAGGCTGCCGATGAGGCCCGGCCAAGCGCCGACAGCGACGGCATCGAGCTCGGCGAGGGTGTGTCCGGACTCCTTGAGGACGCGGGCGACTAGGCCCGGTAGCGCCAGGACATGTCCGCGGGCTGCGATCTCGGGTACGACGCCACCCCAGGCGGCGAAATCATCCGCCTGGCTGGCGATGGCTTCGGCGGACAGGTGGTGGCCATCCTCGACCAGCGCCACCGCGGTTTCATCGCAACTAGATTCGATCCCGAGCACCAAGGCCATGACCCTACGGTGGTCGCAGGCGAGGTTGGGCAAGGACATCTCACAGCCGCACTTGCGGATCCACCAAATGTGAGGTAACAATCCCTAAGCGGTGGCCGGCCGCTCTATAGGAACACCTCATGAACGCCCCGCGCAGCATCAACGTCGACTACATCAATCCCTTCATCGAAGCGACGATCAACACCTTCACCACGATGGCCAACGTCGTGCCTACCCGAGAAAAAGTATTTCTTAAGGGGGAAGGCGAAGAGGTGTATGGGGTCAGCGGCATCATCGGCCTGGGTGGCGAAGCCACCGGCGCGGTGGTGCTCAACTTCCCGGAAGCGGTGGCGATCGCCGCCGTCGGGCGCTTCGTCGGCGAGGATTTCGGCGAGATCACCTCGGGCGTGGTCGATGGCGTGGGTGAACTCACCAACATCATCGCCGGTGACGCCAAGAACCGCTTGCTGCAGAAGGGCTACAAGTTCGAGATCGGCTTGCCCAAGATCGTCACCGGGCGCAGCTACATCACTGCTCAGAACAAGGCCATCCCGTGCATCGTGATCTCGTTCACCAGCGAGCTCGGACGGTTCTGTATCGAAGTCAGCCTCAAGAAGTCGATGTAGGAGGTGCCCCGTGGCTGATGCCAGCGATCGTCGACGCAGTCTCGATCTGCGTCACGACAAGATGGCGCAGCTCGGGGAGCTGACCGTGGGCATCGCCCACGAACTCAATAATTCGATCGGTTATATCGGCTCCAATCTCGGCAGTCTGCGGCGGTACAGCCAGGCCCTGGTGCGGCTCGTCGAACGCGTCGAGCCACACCTCGCGCCGGAGCACCGCGCCCGCTGGCAGGGCGAGCTGGCCGCCGCCCAATGGCAGTTCATCGCCTCCGACCTCGACAATCTGCTCAGCGAGACGCAGGCCGGCGCCGATCATCTCAAACACGTCGTCTCCGATCTCAAGATCCTCGCCCGGGCTTCACCGAGCACCGAGGGCGCCAGCGTCGATGCCTGCGTCGCCAGCGCGCTCACCGTGCTCACCCATCAGGTCAAGCATCGCTGCGTGGTCGAGCGTCACCTCGCTGCACCGCGGGCGCTGGTGATGGTCCGCAGCCAGGTCATCCAGCTGATCATCAATCTCGTGCTCAATGCCGTACAGGCCCTGCCTAGCAGCGGCGGCACGATCAGCGTCCTGACTTTTGATGATGGGCGCACCGTGACTCTGCAGGTCAGCGATTCTGGTCCCGGTATCCATGAATCGGTGCGCGAGCATCTCTTCGAACCCTATGTCACGACCAAGGCCACCGGCACCGGCGTGGGCCTGGCCCTCTGCCAGCAGATCGCCGCCCTCCATGGCGGATCGATCGCTGCCGGACAGTGCACGGAATTGGGCGGCGCGTGCTTCACGGTGTTGCTGATCGGCGCCAATGATCGACGCAGCGAGACTCAGGGGGCATGAACAAGGACGGCCACGGTGCGCAGCTCCTGCGCCATCGCTGGCATGATCAGCCGGCGCGGATCCTGCTCGTCGATGATGAGCCGCCGATCCTCGCCAGTCTACGCCGACTGCTGGCCTTCGAACCCTATGAGGTGCTGACCACCGAAGTCGGGGCGCAGGCCCTGGAAGTGCTGGCTGCCGGCAACATCGCGGTGGTCCTCAGCGATCAGCACATGCCGGGCATGGAAGGTGTCGAGCTGCTGCGACGGGCGCGCGATCTGGCGCCCGACACCAGTCGCATCCTCTTCAGCGGCCACATCGACATCGATCTGCTGCGCGCCGCCGTCAATGGCGGCGAAGTCTACCGCTTCGTGACCAAGCCCTGGGACAACGACGAGGTCCTCGCCGCCGTCCGCCAGGGCGTCGAGCGTTGGCAACTGCTGCGGCAGAATCGCCTGCTGCGCGAACACACCGAGATCCAGAACGATCAGCTACGCCGCTTCAACCGTTCGCTCGAAGACCTGGTGACGGCGCGGACCTCCGATCTTGATCGGCGCACGCACGATCTCGATCAGCGCAACCGTGCTCTGGTGCTCAGCCAGGAAGTGCTCGATCGCCTGCCGGTGGCGGTGCTCGGACTCGATCCCGATGGCATCGTGGCTTTGGCCAATCGTTTGGCGACGGCGGCGTTCCCGGGTTGCGTGCTGGGCGAAAGACCCTTGCTGCCGGAGCCTTTGCGGGCCATGGTGACGGTCTGCATGAGCGGTGGAAATCTCAGTTCGCGATCGGTCGACACTGCCTTGGGGGCTTTGCGCTGCGAGGCCCAGGCGCTCAGCGATGCAGAGCGCATGCGTGGCATGGTCATCACCGGAACCCCCATTATTAGCGATTTAGGGATCGATCTATGAACCTCGAGCTACCCGCCGTCACCCAGGCTGGTGGACCCGGGGCCCTGACCATTCTTCTACTCGATGATGAGGCCCACGTGCGCAGTTCGCTGGCGCGTCTGGATCTGGGCGCGGCGATGCGCCTGCATGGAGTGGGCACGGCGGCCGAGGCCGAGGCTCTGCTGCAGCGCTGCCAGGTCGATGTCGCGCTGGTCGATCAGCACCTTGGCCCCGGCGATCCAGAAGGCCTCGAGTGGTTGCGGCGCCTGCATGCCACCGATCCGGATTGCTTTCGGGTGATCTTCACCGGTGCGGCGGATCTCGATTTCGCGGTGCGCGCCATCAACGGCGGGGTGATCGACGCCTTTCTGACCAAGCCGTGGAGCGACGAGCAGGTGGTCGCGCTAGTCCATCAAGGGGCGGAGGTCGCCTTGCTCCGCCGGCACAATCGGGCCTTGCTTCAGGAGCTCAGCGAGCGCAACACCGATCTGCTGACCTTCAATAATACCCTCGAGCGCACTGTAGCTGAACGCACCACCAACCTGCGTGCCGCCAACGAACGCCTGCAGCAGCAGCAGCAGGCCCTGGTGCGCCTCGAGACGCATGGCGTGGTCAGCCATCTGGCGCACGGCATGGCCCATGAATTGAACAATCCGCTGGCGGTGATCATGGGTTATGCCCAACGTCTGCGGCGCGGCCTGCCGAATACAGGGAATGACACTGCCACACGCCTCGATGTGATCCTCGAAGAGGTCAACCAATGCCGTGAGCTGGTCGATCAGCTGAGGCGCATGGCGGCGCCCCTGGAAGAGGACACGGTGCCCCTGCGGCCCGACGAGATCCTCGAGGAGGTCATGCGTCTCGCTCGCGAATCCGGACGACCGACGCTGCCGCTGAGCAAGCGCGGCTACATTCCCGAAGTCATCGCCGCCCCTGCGGCCTTGCGCCGGGTGTTCGCCGAGATCGTGGCCAATGCCGTGGTCGCGGGGGCCACCAGCCTGATCTTGTCCGGCGAGGTCGTCTACGAGCGGGCCTATCTGCACCTTGCCAACGACGGTGCGACCCCCGACGACGATGTCATCGCCCATGCCACCAAGCCGTTCTTCACCACCCATGCCGCTGGCGGTGCGCGCGGGCTGGGCCTGGCCGTAGCCATGGGTCTGCTGCGCGATCAGGAGGGCCATATCGAGCTCAGCGCCGGGGTCGGTGGAGGGGCGATGGTGACCATTCAATTGCCGGCGAAGATCGGCTCCGGCCCGGTGCTGGCGATGCATGCGGTGCAGGGCAGCGGCTCATTCTCGGCGATCGAGGGCCTCGTGCTGGTGGTCGATGACGACGTCCTCGTCGGCGAGCTACTGGCGGACGTGCTGCATGACCTGGGACTGCGTACGATCCTGGCGCGGACCTGCGCCGAGGCGCGTATGGCGGCCTCGGCGAAGCACCTGGTGGCGGTGCTCGCCGACCTCAACCTGCCCGATGGCACCGGCTCCATCCTGCTCAACGAGTTGCTGCCGGCATTGAAGCTGAAAAATCGCGGTGCTCTGATCACCGGCGCGGAAAAACCCGATGTTCCCTATCCGGTGCTGTCCAAGCCGTTCCGGCTCGATCAGGTGGCGGCCCTGATGCGCTCGCTACTGACGCCGGACTGAGCTCTCGCCTGCTCGCCTGCTAGCTAGCTAGCTAGCTGGCAAGCCTGCGTGTCTACTCGCTTACTCGGTGATCTCGACGGCGATCGGACTGCGGTCGGGGTGGGTCAAGGTCTGGTAGAGCTCTTCGGCCTTGTCGTTCTGTAGGCGGATGCAGCCGTTGGAAACCTGCGCGCCCCACCTCGCGTCGGCGCCGGTGTAACCGTGGATGCCGATGCCTGAGCGGCCCAGTTCCTTGCTATCGAAAGCCAGCCAGATCGGTCCCAGGAGGTGGTCGGGCTGGCCGAAGGGGATGACCTGATGGGTGATGGGATGCGTCCAATCCGGATGCCAGACGCGGTTGGTGACGTGCGTACGCCCGACCGGGGTCGGTGAGGTGGCGGCGCCGTGGCTGCAGATATAGCGACGAGCGAACATCCCTCCGACGTAGTTGTCGAGGTAGTAGTCGCCTTTGTCGATATGGATGAAGAAACCGCGCTTTTCCGGATCGGTCTGGCCTGCGAGGCGGAGGATCTTGAAGGTGTCGCCGATGCGCAGCTTGGCATCGTTGACGTCGCGTCCGCGGAAGCGATTGAGCAGTTCCCGGCTGATGCCGTAGCGCTTGGCGATGGCTTCGGGGCTCTCGCCGCTGGCGACGGTGTGGCTGCCGAACTGGCCATCATCGGCGAAGGTCGTCTTGGAGAAGAACAGCGCATCGCCGAGCGGCGTCAGGCGCTCATTGAGAAGCTGGTCCTCGCGCTCGCGCACTCCCGGACGATTGTACATCGCGCGTAGGGCCTTGCTGTAGAGTCGACTCATCTCCGGGGCCTTGGCCGAGCTCGCGGGATTGGCGCCAGCCTGGTTCCACAGCGCATCGCCGGCATCGATGGCCTGCTGGGCCTCGGCGGGCAGCGCCGCCTGCGGCTGCAGGACCGGCGACGAGCCGCCGGCCGTGGCCGCCGGGGCCAAGCCCGAGGTCGTGCCAGGAGCCAGGAGCGAGGGGGTGGTCTCATCGACGGGGGCCGAGTCGAGATGATGGCGGTAGGCATACCAGCCACCGAAGCCGAGCGCGGCGATGACCAGGAGGAGGAGGACGGTCTTCATGGATCGCGGATGCTGACAATCAGGAGAGCCCGCGCAACGCGCCAGACGAGGCGGGCTTTCAGTCACCCGGGGATTCCGGTGAGTGCGCGTGGTTGCGCTCCCGCCTGCCCCCGTAGCGTGCAACATCCTCGGAATTCCCCATGCGCCGTACGTCTGTCCTGGTTTCCTCACTTGTCGCCCTCATCAGCGGCGCCGTCGGCCTGCAGGCCGTGGAGGCCGGCGCTGAATTGCCTGCCGAACAGATGCCGGGCTCGAAGTTCACCGTCGGGCAGCAGCGTCAGGTGGTGATCCGCGGCCTGCTCGATTTCGACGTGGTCAATCGCGGACGCTATCTCACCGGCAATGCCGATGAGAGCGATCATGACGGAAACGGTAATATCCGCGCAGAATTCGGCACCAGCGTCAAGCTCGACGAACGCGTCAAGGTCAATATCACCCTCGCCTATGAGGCGCGTTCGGGTGACAACACCGCCGACAGCAAAGACGTCAACGATCGCAGCGGATTCGCGGTGGTCGACGATGCCTACGTCGAATTCAAGGAATTCCTCGGTTTCGAATCGGTGGGCGTCCTCGTCGGGCGCATGCCGGTGAGCTGGAATCTCCGCGAAGACAACGGCGCCTTCCTCTATGACAGCGCCGCCAACCACCCCCGGGTGACCAGCTGGGACGGTGGCCGGGCGACCTGGAATGCTATCGATGCCGTCGACATCACGCCCTTCGGCTATTCCCTGCCGGGGGCCAATACCCTGGCCGGCGTCGGGGTCGACTGGAAGCCCGCCAAATCGGGCGACAGCCGGACGTTTATTACCGGCATGGTCAGTTATGAACGCAAGCCGCCGACGCGGGAAGTGTCGCCGACGTTCAGCCGGAACTCGACCATCGTGCTCGTTGATGGTGTGCCTGGCGACAAGTTGCTGACCTATAGCGGTGGCTTCGACTTCCTCTTGGGCGACGTCGATTTCTACGGCGAATTCGCGATGCAGAACGGCGATTACACCAGCGACATCAAGTACAGCGGCTATGGTGGCTACGCCGGCTTCGACTGGCACCTCTACCCGGCACAGGCCCTGGTGGTGGGCGCGGAATTCAAAGCCTTGAGCGGCAACAAGGGTAATCCGCTGGTAAATGGCGGAGAATACAGCGCCTTCGTGAACAATTGGGAAGGTGTCAGCGACACCCTGATCGTCGAAAACGAGCAGTATGGCGAGCTCTCGAATCTGTTGACCGGCACCAATGCCTTGGGCCTGCAGGCGACCAAGCTCAAGGCCGGGGTCGCCTTCGACGATCGCAACAAGGTGCGCCTCAATCTCATCTACGGTTATTACCGCACCGCCCAATCGACGCCGAATGACGGCCGCAGCTTCGGCCAAGAAGCCGATCTGAGCCTGGCCTGGCAGTACACCTACAACACCACGATCAAACTCTTCGGCGGCGGCTTCATGCCCGGTGGCGCTTATCGCGCAGTCGCCCCCGGGGCGAATCCCAGCACCGATCTGATCTACTGCATGGGCCTCAGCCTAGCGGTGATCTTCTAATCAGCAGCGAGGCTGGCAGCCTTGCTGGCCTATCTCCGACAGGCTCCTAGGAGTCTGTCGGAGATAGGCCGACGAGGATGGCGAAGGTATCGTGCGGCAGATCCAAGGCGGCAAGACGGGCGGATAGCGGGAGCTATCTGACCGTTTTGCCAACGCCGGAGCTGCCGTACGAGACCGAGTCAGCCTTGCTGGCCTATCTCCGACAGGCTCCTAGTTGCGCAAGAGCTTGCGGGCATGGTTAGCGGCGTGCTGAAGATTGGTGCTACGCAAGATGTTGGCGCGCGGCTCAAGGTTCAGCTGATGGCTGACACGGCCGCCAATCAGGAGCGTGGCGCCAAGCTGCGCCAATTCATCGGCAAAACGCATGAGCGATTGATGCAGGACCCCGAGGCTGTCGGGGCTGCATACCGAGAGCCAGACGATCTGCGGTCGATAGCGCATAGCAGCCTCGTGGAGCGCCGCCAAGGGCGTATTGGGCCCCAGATTGCGGGTACGGAAACCGCAGGTCTCGAAGGTCATCGCCGCCATCAGCGTGGGTATCAGGTAAGGATCGCCAGCCGGGGCGCCGCCCAGCGCGATCGGCGCCAGTTCATTGGCTTCGGGCAGATACGAGCGCAGATAATTGAGCGCATTCAGGCAGGTATCGGTGGCGAGATGTTCGGTGGCAATGTCGGCATCGAGCTGGCCATGGTCGGAGAGCGTGCCGATGCGGATGAGCGCTTCGCGTATCGGGCCATCGCAGAGTTCGGTGATCGGCGTGCCCGAGACATAGGCGGTCATCAGGAGGGTGCGCGTGCCGACCGCATCGCCGCTGACCAGCGTCTGGTGAAGACGCTCGGCGAGGCTTTCTGGCACTTCTTGGGTGATCGCGGGCAAGCCCAGGGGTTGCGAGTCGACGATCTGGTGATGGCGCTCGCGAATGAAGCGTACTGCTTCGGCAAGGGTCACCCGCCGGTGACCGCCGGTGGTGCGGATGGCCTGGATCTGCCCGCCATCGATCCAGCGCTTGAGCGAGGATTCGCTGGCGCCGATGACGCGTGCGAGCTGCTTCGGGGACAAGATCTGGGTCAGGGATCCGGGTTGGACTTCAGTAGGCGGCTGCATAAACGGAAATATCGTTCATTTCGTTCATGCTCAAGATGATTTTTGAAAATAACGCTCTTAAGTCCTTATTTCAGGACTTGACATGAATGAATTGGATGAGTCAGTAGCTGCTCTAGGAGATACTCTGATGACTCACGCGGTCTTTATCGTTGGTCTTGCGGTCCTCGTGGCGGTGGTCGTTACCGCCTGTCGCGCGTCAGCAGCCGAGGTTCCCGCGACGGGGGCCAAGAGTCCCCTCGAATTCACCCTGAAAGCCAATGACGGCAGTGATTTCCCGTTGTCGAAACTGAGCGGCAAGGTGGTTCTGCTGGTGAATACCGCCTCGAAGTGCGGGTACACCAAGCAATACGCCGGGCTGCAGAAGCTTTTCCTGACCTATGGCGAGCGCGGACTGGTGGTGGTTGGCATCCCGTCCAATGATTTCCTCAGTCAGGAGCCGGGCACCGACAGCGACATCAAGGATTTCTGTCAGCGCAACTTCGGCGTCACCTTTCCGCTGATGGCGAAAGTTCCGGTTAAGGGCGATGCCCAAGCCCCGCTCTACCGCTATCTCACGGTCGAAAGCCCTTTTCCCGGCAAGATCTCGTGGAATTTCAACAAATTCCTGATCGGTCGCGATGGCCAGCTGCTCGGTCGGTATGGTTCGAACACGGCGCCGGATGACGAGGGCTTGAAAAAGGCGCTCGAAGCCGCTTTGGCGGCACAAGTGCCTGCTCCCTCAGCACCTGCAGTCGAAGCAGCAAAATAAGATGGAAACCAGGAAACTTAATACCATATTTTAGTTTCCATGCGCATCGCGATTATCGGAACCGGCATTGCCGGCATGACCGCCGCCTGGCTGCTGCAACGGCAGCCCGGCGAGCACGACATCACCGTCTACGAATCCGAGCCTCGCATCGGCGGACATACCAACACCGTTTCCGTCGATCATGGCGGACGGACGTGGGCGGTGGATACCGGCTTCATCGTCTGCAATGACTGGACCTATCCCAACTTCCTAGCCCTGATGAAGACCCTCGGCGTGGCCTTGCAGCCGACGACGATGAGCTTCAGCATGCGCGATGAAGGCAGCGGCATCGAGTACGGCGGCAGCACCATCAACAGCCTCTATGCCCAGCGCGGCAATTTTTTCAGCTGGTCGTTCCAGCGCATGGTCCGCGAGATCCTGCGCTTCAATCGCGAAGCCATCGAGCTCCTGCAGGCCGAGGATGCCGATCCCCTGGCCGAGATCCCCTTGGCCGAATACCTCGCCAGCCGCGGTTATCATCAGGAGTTCATCGATCATTATCTGGTGCCGATGGGCGGCGCCATCTGGTCGAGCTCACGGGCCGCGATGTTGCGCTTTCCGGCGCGCTTCCTGGTGCGCTTCATGCACAACCACGGCATGCTCTCGGTCAACGCCCGCCCGCAGTGGAGAGTCGTCGCCGGCGGCTCGCGGACCTATGCCGAGGTCCTCACGCGGCCATTCCGCGAGCGCATCCGCACCGCCCAGCCGGTGCTTGGCGTCAGCCGTCAGGATGGTCAGGCTTGGGTGCGCACGAGCGCCGGCAGCGAGGGCTACGAGGCCCTGGTGATGGCCTGTCACGCCGACACCGCCCTGCGCCTGATCGACCAGCCAAGCGCCGCCGAGAGCGATATTCTGCGCTGCTTCCCGTATCAGGAGAATCTCGCGGTGCTGCACACCGACGAGAGTTTCATGCCCCGTTCACGGCGCGCCTGGAGCGCCTGGAACCATCACGTGCCGGTCGATCGCGAACGGGCCGTGGCGGTGACCTACGACATGAATGCCTTGCAGGGCCTGGACGCCGATTGCCGCTTCCTGGTGACCCTCAATCCGCATCGCGCGGTGCGTGGCGCGGTGCTCAAATCGCAGGTCTATGAGCATCCCTTGTTCACGCCCGAGTCGCCCGCCGCGCAGCGTCGCCATGGCGAGATCAACGGCGTCGATCGCCTGTATTTCGCCGGTGCTTATTGGGGCTACGGTTTCCACGAGGATGGCGTGCGCAGCGCCTTGGCAGCGGTCAAGCCGTTGACTGCCTCGACGATCACCAGCTCTGCGGCGGTGCCGAGGTGAACAGCGCCGTCGCCAGCGGGCGGGTCAGCCATCGGCGGAGCTGGCCGATGGCCCATGCCTTCACCTATCGCACCGGCTGGCTGCTGATCGATACCCGAGAGGCCGCCCTTGCTCTCGATCGCGGCTGGTGGTGCGGATTCCGCCGCCCGGCGGTGGTTCGCTTCCATCGCCGGGATTTTCTCGCCGGCGTCGATGATCTCGACACCGCGGTGCGTGATCGGGTGCAGGCCGAACTCGGCCAGCGTCCGCAGGGCGCCATCCAGGTGCTCACCAACCTGCGCATGGCCGGGCACTGCTTCAATCCGGTGAGCTTTTATTTCTGCCGTGATGCCGCCGGCGACGTGCGGCACATCATCGCGGAAATCACCAATACGCCCTGGGGCGAACGCCACGCCTACGTCCTCGGCGGAGCCGACGACCCCGCTGATCAGCGCTTCACCTTTGCCAAGCGTTTCCACGTTTCGCCGTTCCAGCCCATGGATCAGCGCTACGCGTGGCGCTTCCGCTTTGCACCGCACGCCGTGGCCATCCATATGGTCAATCATCAACGGATCGAAGGCGTCGAGCGCACGGTGTTCGATGCCGCGCTGAGTGTTTCCTTGGCGCCGATGACGCCGGCGCGCCTGCTTCGACATCTGCTCAGCTGGCCGCTGATGACGGTGCGCGTGGTGTGGGGGATCTATTTCCAAGCTCTGCGTCTACAGCTCAAGCATGCTCCGTTTTTTACGCACGCCCCGGTAAGGCCATCATGACCAACTCCAATCTCTCCCCGTCGCTGATGTCCGGGTCCTTGGAGCGGGCGGCGCCGGCCGTCACTAGTCGGCGCCTGCCGCTGCCGCAACGGCTCCTGCGCAGCATCGTCCTGGGCCGTCTGAATACCCTCGATCTGCCCCTGGAATTGCATGAAAACGGCGCCGTCGTGCTCGCCAGCACCGCCGCCAATCCATGCCGCGTGTGGATCACCGATGTGCGCTTCTGGGCGGCGATCGCCCTCGATGGTTCGAACGGTTCCGGCGATGCTTACGGCGAAGGTTGGTGGACTACCGACGACCTCACCGGACTGGTGCGCATGCTGGCGCGTCATGCCGAAGCCCTCTCGCGCCTCGATGGCGGCTTGGGCAAGATGCTCATGCCGCTGTTCCGCCTCGCCAATCGTGCGCGGCGCAACACCAAGGACGGGGCCCGCGAAAACATCCAGGCGCATTACGATCTCGGCAATGCCTTCTTCTGCCGTTGGCTCGATCCGACCATGACCTATTCGAGCGCGTGGTTCACCAGCCCCACCGCCGCCCTCGGCGAGGCCCAGGTGGCGAAGATCGAGCGTCTGCTTGATCGCGTTGAATTGCGCGCCGGCGAACATCTCGTGGAGATCGGCACCGGCTGGGGCGAGCTCGCCCTACGTGCGGCGGCGCGGGGTGCGCGCGTGACCACTGTCACCATCAGCGAAGAGCAGCATCGCCTCGCTACCCGCCGCGTCGCCGAGGCCGGACTGGCGGAGCGCATCGATGTGCGCCTCTGCGATTACCGCGACCTCACTGGCACCTATGATAAGCTCGTGTCGGTAGAGATGATCGAGGCCGTGGGCCGCGAATTCTATCCAGCGTATTTCAAGACCCTCTCGACCCTACTCAAGCCCGGCGGCTTGGCGGCGATCCAGGCGATCACCATTCGCGATCAGCTGTTCCACAAGGCCGCCCGCGAATCGGACTTCATCAAGCGGCGGATTTTCCCCGGCTGCTGCATCCCCTCGATCGAGATCCTGGTCGGCGCCGCGCGGCGGCATAGCGACCTCAATCTCGTCCAGCTCGAGGATTTCGCGCCGCATTACGCGCGGACCCTGGAGCTGTGGCGCAGCACCATGAAGTCCCAGGCCACGGAGCTGCGCGCGCTCGGCTACGATGATCGCTTCCAGCGGCTGTGGGAGTTCTACCTGAGCTATTGCGCCGGTGGCTTCGCCGAGCGCGCCTTGGGCGTCGCCCATCTGGTGTTCGCCAAGCCCGGCTGGCGTGCCGCCGATCATCAAGCCCTGGTCGGCCCTGCGGCTTGGGAACAAGCATGACCATCTCCTGGCGCCGCAACCTCGCCTATGGGGTCGCTTGGCAACTCGCCTGGTTTGCCGCCGTCGTTCCAGCTGGCCGGGGCCTGCCCTGGGTCGGCCTGCTCGCGGCCCTGCCGGTGGTGCTCATCGGCGGCTGGGGGCGTTGGCCACGGGCGTGGTGGGTGATGGCCGTGTCGCTGGCCATCGGCGTGGCCGTGGATGCCCTCCTCGGTCTCAGCGGAGCGGCGAACTTCCCGGGTGGGGCCCTTGATGGCCGGCTGTCGCCGCCGTGGATGTGGCTGCTGTGGGTGCAGCTCGGACTGGCCCTGGACCTGTGCCTGGCGTGGCTGCGTGGACGGCTGTGGCTGGCGGTGCTCTTCGGCGTTGCCGGGGCTCCCGGAGCGTATCTCGGTGGTGTGGCCTTTGGAGCGATGCTCGCTCCGCACGGCACGCTGATCCTCGGCTGCGCCGTTGGTCTGGCCTATGGTCTTGCCCTTCCCTTGCTGATGAGGCTTACCCCATGCTCGAACAACTCCTGATTGCCTGGGCCGGCCTGAGCGCCGCCTTGTGGCTCCTGTGGTGGTGGCAGACGCGCAGCCATGATGCTTCGAGCGTCGATGCCGCCTGGGCCCTGGGCATCGGGGCGTGCGCGGTGTGGTATGCGGCCAGCGGCGACGGCGATCCCGCGCGGCGCTGGCTGGTTGCCGCGTTGATCGGTGTCTGGGCCCTGCGCCTGGGCCTGCATCTGGTCCTCGATCGGGTGCTCAGGGCGAGCGCCGAAGATGGTCGCTATGCCGCCATGCGCGCCCATTGGGGAGCGTCGGCGAATGCCCACTTCGCGTGGTTCTACCAGGCCCAGGCGGTGGCGGCGCTGCTGTTCTCGTGGCCGTTCCTGGTCGCGGCCCATGACCCGCGACCGTTGGGCCTCAGCGACGTCCTGGCGCTGGCGTGGTGGGCGTCGACCCTGGCCATGGTCACCGTTGCCGATCGCCAGCTGGCGCGTTGGCGCGCCGACCCCGCTCATCAGGGTCGCACCTGCCGCAGCGGCTGGTGGCGCTATTCCCGGCATCCCAATTATTTCTTCGAATGGCTGCACTGGTTCGCCTATGTCGCCCTGGCCTGGGGCGGACCGGGTGGTCCGTGGACCTTCGCCATCCCCGCCCTGCTGCTGGTGCTGCTGCTCTTCGTCACCGGCATCCCCTATGTCGAAGCCCGGGCGCTGAAGACCCGTGGCGATGATTATCGTCGCTATCAGCGCGAGACCTCAGTGTTCGTGCCCCTGCCGGTGCGCCAGATCAGCGGCTGAAAACTTTTCATTTCCCAAGCGAGTATCCATGTCCCTTTCCCTTGCGCTCGTCGAACACGGTCTGGTTCCCGATTTCATCACCCGCGCCGGCATCCGCCGTCTGCTGGCGGAGCGTCTCGAGGAGGAATCCTCGGCCGTCGGCGCAGCCCGCCGGCAGCGCTACCTGGCCGATCTGCGCCAAGCTCCGCTGGCCATCGAGCAGGCGGCGGCCAACGCCCAGCATTACGAGGTCCCCACGCAGCTCTACGAGTACTGCCTGGGCAAGCGGCTGAAGTATTCCTCGGGCTGGTGGGGAGAAGGCGTGCGCAACCTCGATGAGGCCGAGGAGGCGATGCTCGCGAAGTCGGTGGCCCACGCCGGCCTGCGCGACGGCATGGACATCCTTGAGATCGGTTGCGGCTGGGGTTCCTTGTCGCTGTACATGGCCGAGCACTTTCCGCACGCGCGCATCACCGCCATTTCCAACAGCCGCACCCAGCGCGAGTTCATCACCGCCCGCGCCCAGCAGCGTGGCTTCGAGAACCTCACCGTCCTCACCCGCGACGTCGTCGTCTTCACCACCGAGCAGCGCTTCGATCGGGTGGTCTCGATCGAGTGCTTCGAGCATCTGCGCAACTACCACGAGTTGTTCCGGCGCATCCGCATTTGGCTCAAACCCGACGGCAAGCTGTGGACGCACATCTTCGTTCACCGCACGTATACCTATCCGTTCGCCACCGATGATGCCGACAGCGACGATGGCAACTGGATGTCGCGGCATTTCTTCACCGGCGGGCAGATGCCGGCGTTCGACCTCTTCGCGAGCTGCGATGCGGATCTGGTGGTCGAAGACGCGGTGCGCATCAACGGCACGCACTACGCCAAGACCGCCCGCGCCTGGCTTGAGAATCTCGACCGCCATCGTGTCGAACTGCGTGCCGTGCTCACCGCCCCCGGCGAGGATCCCGAGGTCCGCCTCAACCGTTGGCGGATGTTCTTCATGTCCTGTGAAGAGCTGTGGAACTATGGCGGTGGCGAAGAATGGCTGGTGGGCCATTACCTGCTCGCCCCGCGTCGCTGATTAGCTGCTGAGCCCGGCCTTGAAGGTCGCCGCCGCCTGGCTGAGGGCCTTGCTGCCTTCGGCGAGGCCTGCGGCGGCGAGGGCCACGGCCTGTGCGGCTTCGCCGGTGGCGGTGGCGGCGGCGCTCGAATCGTTGGCCCCACGGGCGACCTCATCGACGACGGCGGTCTGTTCCTCGACGGCGGCGGCGATCGATGTCGCGGCGTTGTTCAAGCGCTCGACCGATTCGGCGATCGCCTGCAGGGCCTGATTCGAGGCTGACGTATCAGAGATCACCACGGCGATGCGCTGGCCGATATTGCCGGTGGCGGAACTGGTTTGCGTGGCCAGGGACTTGACTTCGTTGGCGACGACGGTGAAGCCCCTCCCGGCAGCTCCGGCGCTGGCGGCTTCGATGGTCGCATTTAGCGCCAAGAGGTTGGTCTGGTCGGCGATCCGCCCGATGACTTTCGCCACTCCGGAAATCTCCCCGCCGGCCTTTGCCAGCCGCTCCATGGCGGCAACACCGGTGGTGGTGCGCTCGGCGCACAGCGAAGCCAACTGCGAGGCGCTGGCGGCCTGATTGGAGATTTCGCGGATCGAGGCGCTCAGTTCGGTGGTCGCCGAGGACACGCTGTGGGCATTGTTGGCCACCTGCGCGGCCACTGCGCCCTGCGCCTGCGCGGTCTTCTGCAATTCGTCGATGCGTTTATCGAGGTCGCTCAAGACCGCGCCCAGCGAGTGATCGAAGGACTCGAGGAGCGTCTTACGCGATTCCCGTCCGCGCAGTTCGATGTAATTTAGCCGGGTCTGCAGCACTGCCATGCTTGTCTGCAGAGCGCCGAATTCATCATGGCGATCAAGTTGGAAAGTTGTTTCGAGACGGCCATTGGTGAGGCCTTCCATCTGCCGTTGGATCTGATCCAGCCCGTTGGCCAGACGGCGGCAGATGAGGATGCCGGAGGCGATCGCCACCAGCACCGCACTGCCGCCGAATGCGCACGTCAACCAGACTTTCGCACGATCGGAGGCATGCTCTTGGGTCACCGTCGCGGATGGTTCCGTTCTGAGGTCGCTCCGGTTGCGTTGCACGCCAGCCAGCCCCGCCCAGGAGGTAGCTGCGACCAGGCCGATCAGGAGCAGTAAGCTGAGGACGATCTGTGTCCGCAGGTACGTTACTCCGCGTCCCCAGGCCGCCAGTAGGCCGCGCCGGCGCAGACGTCCGGCAACCACCATCAGCTTACGATTGCCGGCGTTCATCTTCTGGTAAGCGGTTTCGGCGGTGGCGATCTCCTCCGCCGAGGGCCGGCAGCGCACCGAGACGAAACCGCTGATATTGCCATCCTCGCCGACCTCGGGCGAGACCGCCGCGCGCACCCAGTAATGATCGCCGTTGGCACAGCGGTTTTTGACGATGCCCACCCAGCCCTTGCCGGCTTTGAGGGTCGCCCACATATCGGCGAAGGCCGCCGCCGGCATCTGCGGATGACGCACGATATTGTGCGCCTGGCCGAGGGTCTCTTCGCGGGTGAAGCCGCTGATGGCGATAAAGGCTTGGTTGGCGTAGGTGATGACGCCTCTGAGATCAGTACGGCTGGATAAGTAGGCGTCAATGGGGACGTCGTGATTACGATCGGTGAGGGTGCCATTATCGCGCATCGGAAAGCATCTCCGGGCAACTATACCCGGGATTTTTCTCGCGCGCAATTCGCGCCCAGCGTCGAGTCTCGTTGGCGTGATAATCCACAGCCAGACTGTCCCAGCCGTCAGCGGACCTGCATGACCCGCCACGCCTGCACGCCCCACGGTGGCAGGCTGACGCGCAAGCCCTCCTGGTTGAGGGTGGCCGCCGTCACCGTGCGCGACGGACTGCTGGTGAGGCAATCTTGAAATTGGCAATCGCGTTCGGCCAAGGGCCCGGCTTTGACGGCGCCGCTGACATGGCTCCAGCTGGCATTGACGATGAACGCCAGGCTGTGGTAACCCGTCAGCGTCCACAAGCAGCCGATCAGGCTGCGTCCGCCGACATCGCGCGGCTCGAGCAACTGCCAGCGACCATCGTGGCGCGCCGGCTCGGCGAGCAGGTGCAACAGTTCGCGGAAGGCCCGGCGGTGAAACGGCGATCCTTCTTCCGGCGGGCGCCGCCGGCTGCGGTGCGGGCTATGCATGCGCCGTCCATCCTCCTGGCCGTAATGGCAGAGGAGCATGCCCGGGACCATGCCGGTCAGGAACAACGCGCCGCGGTGGTGATCGATCGAGGTGAAGGTCGCCGCCGCCCGCTGCTCATCGTCGTTTTCGAGGAAGCGCACGCAGTGGCTCTGGTAGTCCGGGGCGGCACGAAGATGCGCGCGGATGGCTTCGGCGTTGTCGGTGAGCAGGCGGTCGTAGAGGATCTTGTCGTAGGTGAAGTCGAAGCCCTGCTGCTGCAGTTCCCACTCCTTGTTCCAATAGACCTCGGCGAGGAACAGCGTACCCGGATGGGCGGCGCGCACGGCGTCGGTGCAACGGCGCCAGAATGGCTCCATCTCGCGCCGCCAGGTTCCACGGAAGACATCCGGTAACAGTAGCATCGCCTCTTCGCAGCGCAGGCCATCGCAACGCGAGGCGACCTCGCTGGCCATGGCGATCACCGCCTCTTGGGCTTCGGGACGACTGTAATCGATCTGCAGGGTATCCTGCCAGGCGGGGAAATTGGGATCGCGACCATGGGCGAAGATATGCCCATGCAGACGGATGAAGGCGTCGGGGAAGGCGCGGATGTCGGATTCGCTGCCCTGGATGAGCAGAGACGGCCGCTCGCTCGCCCACGGATGGTCGAGGCCAACGTGATTGGGTGTGAAGTCGAGCATCAGCGAGAGGCCGCTGGCGCGGGCGCGCTCGCGCAGGCGCTCGAGGGCCTGATCATCACCCAATTGGCTTTTGACGATGTAGCCGCTAACCGCGAGCGGTGCCCCACCAATGTCCTCATCACCGAAATCAGGGAGGATGCTGTGCAGGTGCTTCTGCAGATCGTCATCTTTCAAGGCATGGGCACGCGATAATGGCCCGGTCGTCCACACCCCGAAGAGGTACAGCCAGGTGAATCCGCTTTCGACGAGATGATCGAGAAAACCGTAGTCTAGGTCATCCAACGAGGCTTCCCGGCCAAGCTCCTGGCCGCGTTCGGTGCGCCAGGTACGCGCATTTAATTCGTATACCTGATGCATGACCGATGAGCCTAGGAGAGTTGGATGATCTTGGGAAGGGGGAAAGAGCCAGGACCGGCGGTGAATGTTTTATTCGATTGGGGGAACCACTACCACGAGCAGATGGTTCCGATCGAGTTCTATATGCGGCGCGTGAGTTCCCAGGTCTTCCCCTCGAAGCCGGCCGACAGCGCCCAGGGCGCATTCGGCGCGATCAGTTCCTTGTAACGTGCGGCGTCATTGCGCAGGCGGGTCACGGCGGCGTCGCTCGCGAGCGGGTCGTGATGGAAGATGACCAATTCACCGATGTCGGTTTCGCGGAAGAAATCGATGAAATTGAAGATCGTCGAGTGGCCGAAGTTGATGTGATCGTGGTAATCGAGGAAGCCATACATGGCATCGACGATGACGACATCGGCACCGGCGACGAACTGCGCATAGGTCTCGGCCAGGCGATGCGGACTTTTCGAGACCTCGGTGTCGGTCAGGTAGCACACCGAGCGGCCTTCATGCTCGATGCGGTAGCCATAGGCCTTGTCGGGATGGATCAGCGGCAGGATACGGACCTCGGCGGCGCCGATGCGGGTAGCTTGGTCCTCGGGAATCTGCGTGCAGGTGATGCGGCTGGGAAGGCCAGGCCACTTCACCGGGAAGTGCGCCCCTGACATCTGGCTGGCCAAGAGCTCCTGGGCGTCGGAGCGTCCTGACCAGACGTTGATGTCGCGGTCCTTCATGTAGATCGGGCCAAAGAACGGGAAACCGCAGATATGATCCCAATGGAAATGCGTGAACAGGAAATGCAGGGCATCGTTCTTGGCCCGGCCATCGCTCATGAGCTGCGCCGACAGCGCGCGCAGGCCGGTACCGGCATCGAGGATGAAGGTCTGGCCGGCGATCGCGACTTCGACGCAGCTGGTATTGCCGCCATAGGTCCAGCTGTGCGGGCTGCGATCGAGGTAGGTCTCGATGGCTGCCGGCGAGGCCAGGTCCGCGGGACTGGCCTCATTGAGCAGGGCCCGGGCCTTGTCGCGGAGTTGCGCATTGCTTAACGGCGTCGCCAACGAGCCGCGCGTGCCCCAAAGACGGATGCGCATCGACGTGTCCGGGGACGCGGAATGGTTGGCCGGTACAGCAGATGACGAAGCGGACGACATGGGTGTCGAATTTTCCTAAAACTGTGACCCGTCGGAAGCTTGCATTGCGACGGACATGCCGAACGGCCGATCGATGCTAAAGATGCCGGCCGAGGGTGCAACGAGAGGCCCGGCAGGTCGTATATACCGTTTCAGACTCACCATGCGCTGTCCACAGGTGCCGAGGTTGTCGCTCGAAGTGGCCGCGTAGGCTCCCCGGGCTGACGACACACGACCTGCATGCGGCCTGGGCATCGTCAACGTTCCTTTTACGAGAAGTCGTCCATGACCACCACCATTGAAGTCACCGCCAGCGCCATCCGGCTGTGCGTCACCGCTGAGCAGCGCATCACCGGCCTCGAATCATGGCCGGTTCCGCTGGGCGCGGATCCCTTGGCGGTGTTGGCGGCGGCGCCCTTGCCGGATGGTTTGGGAAAGGTCCGCGTCCTCTTGCACCATGACGACCTCTTGACGCGAACCTTGGTGCAGCCGGGGTGCGCCCCCGATCGGCTCGACAAGCTGGTGCGCTTCGAGCTTGGAAATCTCGCCGGGCCGGGCGCCGATGATGCCGTACCCAGTGCCATCAGCTGGCACCTCGTGCCGATCGCGGGCGCGGATGGCGAGATGCGCGTGCTGGCGCAGATCGCACGCCTGCGCCTGATCGAGCAGGTACGACAGGCCCTGGCTCCACGCGGGGCGAAGCTCGCCGCCCTCAGCCATCCGGCGATTGGCTTGTTCCATGCCTTCAAGGCCCAGGCGCCGGCGCATCAGGGCGTCGCCTGTCTGATCGACGTCGGTGGCAGCCACCTGCATCTGGTCCTGGTCAAGGACGGTGATCTGGTGTTCATGCGCAGCCATGCCCCGGGCATGGATGAGACGGTGCGCCAGGTCGCCGCCAAGCGCGGCATCAGCGAAATCGACGCCGCCGCCCTGGTGCGCAAGATCGCCGTCGGCTCGCCCGATGATCTCAAGAGCCTCATTGCCAACCAGGCCGGGGCGATCAGTGCGGCGATCACCGCCAATGTCCGCTTCTGCCGGACCCAGCTCAAACTCAGCGAATTCGAGCCGACCCAGATCCATGTCGCTGGGGCCGGCGCCCTGGCCCACGGCTTCCTCGCGACCTTGGCTGATCGCACGGGTTTGCCCGTACGTTTGATCAACCCCTTCGCCGGACAGATCTCGCGTCTGCCGACCGATCTCTCTGATCGCCTGGCCGGCTTGCCGAGTCCGTGGGCGGTGGCCATCGGCGGCGCCAGCGCGCCACTGTGGGAACTCGACGCCCTCAGCGATGAGCGTCGCGAGCGCACGCACTACTGGCGTACCGATGGCGCCTTGAAGGTCGCGGCGGCGGCGGCGGTGCTGCTCTCGGTCGTCGGCGTGGTCGCGATCGAAGGCACCTTGGCGCGCTCCAGCAGCCGCCTCGCCGAGCTCGAGGCCACCGTTCCGAAAGCCCAGGACATGGCCAAGAAGATCGCCGCCAGCCGTGATCGGCAGGTGGCCGACGCCAACCGTCTCCTGTGGTTGGATGCCGAGCGCCGGCCGGGACGGGTGGCGGTCGAACTGCTCAATGGCATCGCCAAGCTCCAGGATCCGGCGACCTGCCCGGTGATCCTCACGGGCTATCAGGTCGGCCGGCAGCCGGGCATGGTGGTGGTCGAGCTCGCAGGCTCGGCGACCAGCGCCAAGGTCAGCGCCGAGTCAGCGATCCGCGCCTTCAAGAACGGCCTGCAGCAGAACTATCCGGCGATCGCAACCATCGAGGAATTGCCGACGGCGATCGAGAAAGACCGGCTGTCCTTCAAGTATCGCTTGGCGATTCCCGACGGCTGAGGCATTTGTCGATCCTGACAGGCTTGAGCTGGCGGCATTCGCGCCACCATCTGCCGGCCAATGATCACCTATCACGAAGCCACCACGACGTTCTTTCTGGAAGGTCCGGCGAGCAGCTATGTGGTAGCGATCGATGCCCACGGACGGCTCAAGCACCTGCACTGGGGCGCCCGCATCCGTCCCGGGGCCCTGGGCCAGGTGGCGCCGCAGATCGAGCGCGCCTTCAGTCCCAATCCGCTGCCGTCTGATCGCAGCTACAGCCTCGATACCCTGCCTCAGGAATGTCCGACCGCCGGCGCCAGCGATTTCCGCATACCAGCGATCGTCGTCGAACATGCCGATGGTTCGCGGCTGCTCGATCTGCTCTATGCCAGCCACGTGATCAGCGCCGGCAAGCCGGTGCTTGCGGGTCTGCCGGCGACCTACGTCGAACAGCCAGGCGAAGCCGCGACCTTGACGGTGACCCTGGTCGATCGCCTCAGCGGCGTGCAGGTGATCGTCAGCTATACCCAGTTCGCGGCCTTCGACGCCGTGGCCCGCAACTTCTGCGTGGTCAACCACGGGACCGCCGCTTGCGTGGTGACCACCGCCTTGAGCGCCAGCGTTGATCTGCCCCTGGCAGACCAGCGTTTGCTGACCTTGCCGGGGGCCTGGGCCCGCGAGCGCCACGTGCACCTCGCGCCCCTGCATCCAGGCTTGCAGGCGGTGGGCAGCCGTCGCGGTACGAGTTCGCATCAGCACAATCCCTTCATCGCCCTGGTCGCTGCCGATGCCGGCGAAGAGCACGGTGAGGTCCGTGGTCTTTCGCTGGTCTACTCCGGCTGCTTCACCGCCCAGGTCGAGGTCGATCAGTATGCGATCGCGCGCGTGCAGATCGGCATGCAGCCGCCGGATCTGCGCTGGCGCCTGGCCCCGGGTGCGAGTTTTCAGACTCCGGAAGCGATCCTGGTCTTCAGCAGCGCCGGCCTGGGAGCGATGAGCCGCACCTACCATCGGCTCTACCGCACGCGTCTGGCGCGCGGCCCGTTCCGCGACGCGTCCCGGCCGATCCTGATCAACAATTGGGAGGCGACGTATTTCGATTTCGATGCCGACAAGCTGGTGGCGCTTGCCGCCCGCGCCAAGGACATCGGTGTCGAACTGATGGTCCTCGACGATGGCTGGTTCGGGGCGCGCAAGGATGATCGCGCCGGACTCGGCGATTGGGTGGTCAATGAAGACAAGCTCCCCGGCGGCCTGATCGCCTTGGCGGCGCGCATCGAAGCCATCGCTATGCGCTTCGGCATCTGGTTCGAGCCGGAGATGGTCAACCCCGACAGTGATCTGTATCGCGCCCATCCCGATTGGTGCCTGCATATTCCCGGACGTCCGCGCACCGAGGCGCGCAGCCAGCTGGTACTCGACCTCACGCGTAGCGAGGTCCGCGAGTACGTCTATGAAGCGATCGCCCGCGTCTTGCGCAGTGCGCGCATCAGCTACGTGAAGTGGGACATGAACCGCCACCTCACCGAGGTCTGGTCGCCGGCGCATCCCGCAGGCGAGGTCCATCATCGCTATTGTCTCGGCGTCTACGCCCTGCTCGAACGCATCACCAGCGAGTTCCCGCAGGTGCTCTTCGAGAGCTGCAGCGGCGGCGGCGGGCGCTTCGATCCGGGCATGCTGCACTATATGCCGCAGGTATGGACCAGCGACAACACCGATGCCATCGCTCGCCTCGGGATCCAGTTCGGGACCTCGTTGGTCTATCCGCTCTCGGCCATGGGCGCCCATGTCTCGGCGGTGCCCAACCATCAGAACCAGCGCGTGACGCCGATGACCACCCGTGGGCATGTGGCGTTCACCGGGGCCTTCGGTTTCGAGCTCGATATCAATACACTTTCCGCCGCGGATCTCGCCGCCGCCCGCAATCTGGTCTGCGAGTATCAGCGTGTGCGTGGCCTGCTCGCGGCCGGGGATCTCTACCGCTTGCGTGCTCCTGATGATCAGACCTGGGCGGCGTGGATGGTGGTGGCGCCCGATGGCAGCCAGGCACTGGTGACGTACGTACGCATCCTCGCCGTCAGCAATCCGCCGTTGCCGGTGCTGCGCTTGCGCGGACTACAGCCCGAGGCGCGCTATCGTCTCGACGAAGGCGATGAGATCCTCGGCGGCGAGGTGCTCATGGCCATCGGCCTGCGGCCGTTCATCGATCACGATTTCACCTCCCGCACTTGGCATCTGGAACGTTGCCCATGAAGCCGTGGAGCGCGCATTTCGATGCCGGCTCGCTCGCGCGTGGCCTAGCGCAATTCCGAAATCGTCAAGTCAGCGAGCTGTATGTGCGCGCCAACGGCGTCGAGGCGGTGGTCGAGGGTGACACCGGCGTCTATGACGTGGTCATCGACTGGCAGCAGCGTGTCGACGTTCAGTTCTCGGGTCTGGTCACCGACTGCACCTGTACGGTGGGTGTTTTGTGCAAACATGCGGTGGCGGTACTGGCGACCATGTTCGACCGCGAGCTGCAGAAGAAATCGCTGCTGCCCGTGCCCGAGGGCTGGACGAAAGCTCCCCAACTCAAGCCGCCCCCCAAGGAGCGCCCCGAAACGAAACCGAAAACCTCGGTCGAGGCGCCACCGCAGGTCGCCCTCTTGGCGTCGAAAGTCGGCGATCCAGCGATGGCGTGGGTCCACGAACTGCTGGCGGCGGCCGTCGCCGAGCCCGCGCAGGCGCCGGTGGTCGCGGTCCTTGCGAAAGATCCGCATATCGAATGGCAGATCCTGCCAGTGCGCATGCGGGCGTTGAAGCGCGAAGGGACCTGGGGCGTGGCCAAGCGCTACGGCAGCTGGAAGGATTTTGCGCAAGCCCACGACGACCAGCTGCCGGCGAGCATCGCCTGGACCAGCGACATCGGCGAGTGCTGGTACGATGAGGGGCAGGACGCCGACGGCATCCTGCGTCTGGCGTCGAGCTATCTTTTTCGGCAGGTCATCGCCCGCGGCGTGGTGTTCATGGAGCCGCTTGCCGGTGGCCCCGTGACCCTGGGCGACACCGCAGCCGGTGTTCTGACCTGGAAAAAATCCGCTGCCGGCTGGCATCTGAGCTTGCACGCGGAAGGTCTGCCTGCGGATGCGCAGATCATGCGCCTCGACCAGCCGTGGTGGATCTCCCAGACGCAACGGCGGGTGGGGGAGGTGTCCCTGGACTTCGACGACGAGCTGCTTGAGCGCATCCTGAGCATGCCACCCCTGCCGCTGGAAGTCGTGCCCGAGGTCGTGGCACGCTTGCGGCTCAGCCATGCGCGCATACCGGCGGCTCCGCAAGAGCTCGATCAGGCGCCACCGGTGCCGGTTTTGCGCGTGTGGACTGGCGCCCTGACCAACAGGGATTGGGCGCGCAGGCAACAGGCGCATGTGCTGGCCCTGGTCAGTTTCCGTTATGGTGACCACGAGCTGCCGGCCTACGGCGAGGTGGTCCACACCGTGAAGCGCGCGCGCATCGTGCGTCAGATCGGGGCCGAGGCCGTACGTTTGCAGGAGGTGCTCCGCGCGGGTCTGACCCGCCTCGAAGACCTGCCGGAGTGGAGCGACGAGGTCACCGCGTTCCCCTCGTCGTCCATTCATGTCGCCACCCAGCCGCTTTTGGCGATGGCCATGGCGCGCTTGCGGGCCACCGGGTGGGAGGTCAGCGGCACGAACGTCGGTAACGTCCCGGTCAGCGAGCTCGGGCCGGTGGCCGCCCAGCTCACCGACGATGGCGGCTGGTTCGATCTCGCGCTCGGTACCGAGATCGATGGCCAACGCATCGACCTCGTCCCCTTGCTGACGCCGTTGCTGCGCGGCGGTCCGGCGGCCTGGGCCGAGCTGCCCAGCGCCAACGGGGCGGTGCTGGTGGAGCACGATGGACAGCGGCTGCTGCGCGTACCGCTGACCTTGCTGCACAGTCTGCATGCGCACCTGCAGGCGCTGTTCGCTCGCGAGCGTGGCGCGGCCTGGCGACTGAATGCCTGGGATTCCGGAGTGCTCGCGGCCCTCGATGGCTGCGCTGTCAGCGTCCTCGGTGGCGAACGTCTGCGCGCGATCGCTGCGGCTCTGCTCGAACCCTTGCTGCCGGCACCGACGCCACCCGGACTGCAGGCGCAACTGCGACCCTATCAAAGCCAGGGTCTGGCGTGGTTGCAGCGGCTGCGCGCGGTCGAGCTCGGCGGCATCCTCGCTGATGATATGGGCCTGGGGAAGACCCTCCAGGTGATCGCGCATTTTTGCGCGGAAATGGCGGCAGGGCGCCTCGATCGTCCGTGTCTGGTGATCTGCCCAGCGAGCATGGTCGGCACCTGGCAGCGCGAACTGACGCGCTTCGCCCCGGGGCTCGCGTCTCAGGTGCTACACGGCACCAAGCGCGAGACCGCCGCCCTGGTCCCCGGGATCATCGGCATCACCACCTATGGCGTGTTGCACCGCGACATCGAACAGCTGGCGGCGATCCCGCTGCACATCGCCGTCTGCGACGAGGCCCAGGTGGTCAAGAATGCCGGCACCAAGGCCGCTCAGGCGCTGCGTCGCCTGGAAGCCCGCCAACGTCTGTGCCTCACCGGCACGCCGTTGGAAAACCATCTCGGTGAACTGCATGCGCAGGTGACCTGGGCAGCGCCAGGGGTATTCGGCACGCGGGCGTCATTCGACGCCTTCTTCGTCAAGCCGATCGCCGAGGGTGACCGTGAACGCAGCGCCCTCCTGCGCCGCCGGCTGCAACTGGTCCTGTTGCGGCGCACCAAGCAGCAGGTCGCGACCGACCTGCCGCCGCGCAGCGAAAGCGTCGTCATGGTCGAACTGGGCGCGCGCCAGCGTGCGCTCTACGAGTCCATCCGCCTGGCCATGGACGCGCGCATCCGCGAGGTCATCGCCGAAAAAGGCCTCGCGCGCAGTGGTATCGAGGTCATCGAGGCCCTGCTGCGTCTGCGCCAGGTCGCCTGTGATCCGGCGCTCTTGAAAACCCCCGACGGCCTAGCCTGCGCTGAATCAGCCAAGCTTGAGACCTTGGCGGAAATGCTGCCGACGATGGTCGAAGACGGCCGGCGGATCCTCATCTTCTCGCAGTTCACCTCGTTCCTCGATCGTATCGAAACCGAGGTCCTGCAGCCGGCCAATCTGGCGTGGTTGCGCCTCGATGGCCAGACCCGTAATCGGCAAAGCCTGGTCGAGCGTTTCCAGGCCGAAGAAGTGCCGGTGTTCCTGCTCAGCCTGAAGGCCGGCGGCACCGGTCTGACGTTGACCGCTGCCGACACCGTCATCCTCGCCGACCCGTGGTGGAATCCGGCGGTCGAGGCGCAGGCCGCCGACCGCGCCCATCGCATCGGCCAGACCAAGCCGGTGCTGGTCTATCGCCTGGTCGCGGCGGCGACCATCGAGGAGAAGGTCTTAGCCCTGCAAGCGCGCAAGAGGGCCCTCGCCGATGCGCTCTATGATGAGACCGGGCAGAGCCTCGGCAGCCTCACCGCCGAGGATCTGGCGGCGCTACTCGCTCCGATGTAACGAGGAAAGTTGTAACCAAGGCCGACTTCCTGGCGTTATCATCACCAGGGCGTCATGCATCAGGGAGCACATCGGCAATCATGTCGGAGACTATGTCAGAATCAGTCGACGACATTCTCGAGCTGCGCCGGCGCATCGCGCTCGGTGACGACGACGCTGCGCGCCGGCTGGTCGACTTCGGTACGCCGCTGGTGCTGGCGATCTGCCGCGCCCATCGGCCGCGCCAGGTGGCGGTGGAAGACCTCGCCCAGGAGGTGTTTTTGACCATGTTCGTGCGTCTTGATCGTTATGAGGTCCGTCCGGGTGTGCCGTTTAGCGCCTGGCTGTCGCGTTTGGCGGTCAACGTCTGCCTCGACGTGTTGCGCGCCGAAGCGCGGCGCCCGCGTTTGAATTTCGGTCAGGAAGCCAGCCTGTGGCTGGCGAGCTTGGTAGGGGCGCCGTCACCTCATCAAGAGGCCACCGACGATGCCCAGGCAGCCAAGGAGGTCGTCGACGCTTTGCTGGCCGAACTCTCCGCCGCCGATCGCCTGGTGCTGACCCTGCTCGATCTCGAAGAGAAGAGCGTCGCCGAAGTCGCCAGCCTGACCGGCTGGAGCGCCTCGGCGACCAAGGTGCGGGCCTTCCGCGCCCGTGGACGGTTGCAGATCATCGCCGAGCGCTGGCGCTCGACTCAGCAAGGCAGGTCATGAACAAATCTTCCTTCACCGAACGCTGGTTGGCGCTCACCGCCGCCGCTCGACGGGTGCCGCCGCCGCTGCCGCTGTCACCGCCACTGTCACCGCCACTGTCACCGCCACTGTCACCGCCACTGTCACCGCCACTGTCACCGCCACTGTCACCGCCACTGTCACCGCCACTG